>ONLA01000004.1 GCA_900318495.1 uncultured Eubacteriales bacterium | reverse complement strand
GCTATACCCGTGTCAGCTTCGGTGACCGGGCGGCGCCGCACACGCTTGTCGGATGTAAATTCCGCGACCGAGCGCGGAAGCACCGACACTCCCATTCCCGAAGAAATCGCTATATACAGAGAGGACAAGTCGTCAAAGGTTATCTCGGATTTGGGAGATACGTGAAATGTGCGGAGCAAATCCATTATTTCCATATACAAAATCGGCGCCGATGCTTCGCTCATTAATAAAAGATGCTCGCTGGATATATCCGAAAGGCTCAGCTCTCCCCTGCCTTTATCCGCTGCGGCTACGATTGCGAGGGAATCGGTGTGGGTTGATAAGGTTTCAATTTCGGAGCTTTCGGGCACCATATCGCGCGGCATAAAGCAAAAGTCATATTCTCCTCCGCTGATTGAATGAAGCAAATCGTCGGTGGACAATCTGCAAAGGTCGATTGAAATATTTGGATATTGCTTTGAAAATTCCGCTATACACTGCGACGGGAATATCATTGAGGTTATGTCGCATCCGATTTTGATTTTTCCCTGTCCGCCGTCACGCATTTGGCTTATTACAGTTTTTGCCTTTTTAAGAGAGTTTACCATTTCCTGAGCGTACGCAAGAAGAATTTTGCCCTCGCTTGTGATTATTACATCGCGGTGCGAGCGTGTAAAAAGCTTAACGCCGAATTCTTTTTCAAGGTCGCTTATGTAACGGCTGACCGTTGACTGGGAAACATAGTTGCGGCGCGCAGCCTCGGAAAAGTTAAGAGTTTGAGCAACCGAGATAAAGCAATTAAGCTGATTCATATCCATTTTATTATCCTCCCTGCCGGATTTTGTATTTATGCAGAAAACAAATACATAGGCATTTTTCCGTTTATTTTTGCATTATGAAATGTATTGAAAAAAATTTTTTCTCTGCTATAATTTAAATATAGCATAACAGTATGCAGAATGTAAATAGCTATTTGAATTTTTGTAAGGAGTTATGAAAGCATGAAGAAAATTGTAATCACAGGCATGGGAGCTGTTACCCCCGTTGGTATCGGCGTAGACGAATACTGGAAAAATATTACCGCCGGAGTTTCGGGTATTGATAAAATTACAAGCTTTGACCCGAGCGAGCTTGCGGTTCAAATTGCCGGCGAGGTTAAAAACTTTAACCCGACCGACTATTTGCCGAAGGATTTAATCCGCAAAACAGATCCGTTTATGCAGTACGCGTACATAGCTGCGGAAGAAGCAATTAAGCAAAGCGGAATATTAATTGAACCCGAGCGTACCGGTATTACTATGGGTACGGCTATGAGCGGCGTTGCGACCACCGCATTTACCCAGGACGCGTTATCGAGCGCGGCAAACAAAAAGGTAGGTCCGCGTTTTATCCCCAAAATCCTCGGAAATATTGCCGCCGCAAACATTGCTATTGATTACAATATTCAGGGACCGAGTTTTACGGTCAGCACAGCCTGTTCATCAGGCGGCGATGCGATAAATACTGCTGTTATGTGTATTCAAAGCGGTAAGGCGGATATTATGCTTGCCGTAGGCGCGGAAAGTGTGCTGTGTCCGCTTGTTATTTATTCACTTGCGAACGCGAAAGCTCTTTCAAGAAGAAACGACGACCCGAAAACAGCCAGCAGACCGTTTGATGTTACGCGCGACGGTTTTGTTATAGGTGAAGGCGGCGGCGCGCTTGTTCTTGAAACCGAGGAGCATGCCCTTAAGCGCGGAGCAAAGATTTTTGCCGAGCTTAAAGGCTGCGGAAATACCTGCGACGCTCACCACGTTACCGCCCCTCATCCCGAAGGCAGAGGCGCTATTGCCTGTATGAAACAGGCGCTTGCCGACGCGGGACTTGAACCCTCCGACATCGGTTATGTTAACGCCCACGGCACTGCTACTCACAAGGGCGATACGGTTGAAACTAACGCCATTAAATCGCTGTTCGGCGATAAGCTTCCGGTTGTAAGCTCCACAAAGGGCGCTACCGGTCATATGATGGGCGCAGGCGGCGTGACAGAAACAATCACCTGCATTAAAGCGATTGAAACAGGAATTGTTCCGCCCACAATCAACTTAAACGAAGTTGATCCCGAATGTGAAGGAATTGATTTCGCTCCTAACACTGCCAAAAAGGTTGAGGTTAATTACGCAATGTCAAACGCCTTTGGCTTTGGCGGACAGAATTCAAGTATTATAGTTGGAAAATATAAATAATCAGAAGGTGTTATTATGAACTTAACATATGACTGCGCAATGTTTAAGGAAACCTTTGAAAGCGAGTTCACTTGGTTAAACGGATTTATGAGAAACGTCAGCCGCTTTGGTTACAAGCCTGCGGTAATTGACCCGACCGCAAAACAGCAGTGGACTTATGAAGAATTTAACCGTGACTGCAACAAGCTTGCCAATGCGCTGAAAAACAGCGGCGTAAAAAAGAACGATGTGGTTTTTGTTCAGCTTTTTAACTGCCTGCAGTTTTTGCATTTTTATGTTGCCTGTCAAAAAATCGACGCAATCTTCAACCCCGCGAACTTTAACTTTTCACCCGGCGAAACCTCTGAGATTATCGACCATAATCACGCTGTTGTTTATGCTTATGACACTGAAATTTTTGAAACAGCCGTAAAGGCAGTTGAGCTGTGCAAAAACAAGCCGTCGGTGATTATCGCCGTAAACAGCCTTAAGAAGCCGTTTAAAACGCCCGAAAACACCGTTGAATACAGTGATTATGTAAAGAATCAAAGCGAAGATAATCCGCCTGTAGATTTCAATCCGCATATCTATGACGAGGTTGTAAGACTTCAAACCTCGGGAACAACAGGAACTCCAAAGGGCGTGCCGCTTAACAACATTAACGAAGTGCTGTCGGCGCATGACGTTATTATGCATTTTCCGCTTAATGTGACCGATATTACAATGAATATGACGCCGTGGTTTCACAGAGGCGGACTCCACTCGGGCGGCCCCACACCTACCCTTTACGTCGGCGCTGCTTTGGTTATTATGAGAACCTTCAACCCGAAGGTAACACTTTCTTACATTGAACGCTTTGGCATTTCGTTTATTACAGGCGTGCCCTCGATTCTTACCCTGCTTGCCTCGCGTCAGGAGAAGCATCCAAAGAATATTTCTACATTAAAAGGCATCGTTACAATGGGAAGCCCGCTTGAAAAAGAAGCGTGCATACGCTTTCAAAAGCTTCTTACCCCTAATATTTTCAACGGATACGGAACTACGGAATCCTTCTGGAACACCTTTCTTCGTCCGTTTGATTTGCCGGAGATGTCAGGCAGCGCCGGACGTTCCTGCACTGATGACGAGGTAAGAATTGTTAAGGTTTACGATGACAAAAAAGCCGAACCCGACGAAACAGTGCCGACAGATAACGAAACCGAAGGCGAGGTTATTATAAAGTGCCCGGCTAAATCCACCTACTGCTACGTTAACAACGAACAGGCTACCAAGGATAAGTTCTATAAGGGCTGGATGTACACCGGAGATATAGGTACATGGGACAAAAAACAGTTTATCACCATTGCCGGCAGAAAAGACGATATGATTATCAGCAAGGGCGAAAATATATATCCGGCGAGAATTGAGGAGACTCTCAATCTTCACCCGAAGGTTAGCGAGTGCATTGTTACGGGCGTCCCCGACAGCACAAGAGGAGAATCTCTTGCGGCGTATATTATACCCGAGGATGATAGTATTACCGTTGCCGAGCTGCTCGATTTTTGCGCCGAATCGCCCAACCTTTCAAAATACCAGACTCCGAGGTATTTTCGCTTTGTTAAGGAGCTTCCGCATACTGCCACAGGTAAAAAACAACATTTTGTTATTAAAGCTCAGGCTAAGGAAGACTTAAAGAATGGCTTGCTGCTTAGAAAGTAAGGTAATAATGGAAAAAAACAAATACATACGCAAGGCAAATTATTATGAAACCGATATGATGGGCATTGTTCATCACTCTAACCATATCCGTTACTTTGAAGAAGCAAGAATATTCTTTATGAGAAATATAGGCTGTGATGTAAGGGAAATGGAGCGTTACGGTATAATTATTCCGAACGTTGACGCGTACGCAAAATACCGCAAGCCCATTCGGTTTGAGGATGAGGTTGAAATCGAGGTTAGGCTTACCAAATTTACCGGCGCGGTTATGGAGTTTCAGTACACCGCAAGGTTTACCGGCAGCGGCGAAACAGCGTCAACCGGTCACACACAGCACTGCTTTGTTAACAGTGAATTTAAGCCCATAAGCTTAAGACATAAATTTCCCGAATACTATGCCAAATTAAAGGAAAATATTTCACAATAAAGATTGAAATATATTATATGTTGTGATATACTGTGAAAAAAGCGAAATACTAAAAATAAAGGAGTGCTAAGAAAATGGAAAAAATATATGAAGAAGAATTTCAGCAAAGAGTTTTAAACGCGGAGCATCCTGTAGTGGTGGATTTTTACGCGGATTGGTGCGGTCCCTGCAAAATGCTTTCCCCTATTCTTGAACAGCTCGAAAAAGACAACGACGACGTTGAGTTTTTCAAGATTAACATTGATGAAAACCAGGATATTGCCGAGCAATACGAGGTTATGTCAATTCCGAACGTGGGATTTTTCAAGGGCGGACAGCTTGTTGACAGGTCTGTCGGTTTTAAACAGGCAGCGGATATGCAGGCTTTTATTGACTCAAATAAATAAACCTATATAAATAACGGCAGGCTCAAACGAGTCTGCCGTTTTTTCAATGCGGAAGTATTACGGTTTTATCTTTGCCGATTTCAGTTGAATCGGATGCTTTGGACAAATGACGCTGAATTGATGTGGCGTCAACGATGGAAATGCCGGAATGTCCTGTTACTATTGCTCTGTACAAAAATGTATCGTCGGACTCATCAATCAGCTTGGCAATATATTTTTGTATCATTGTTACATCGCTTATATCGACCTTGCCGTCGTTGTTGGCGTCGCCGAGAATATAGTCCCTGCTGAACGGCTTTAGGTAATCCTCAAACCATACATTTCTTTGACTGTACCAGTTTTTTAAGAAATCATAGTTTTCCCTATATGTTGCAAGGGGCTTCTTTTGGATGTTAATCCACCATTTGGAAACCGACCAACCGGCTTCTGTGTAATTGCGATTGAACAAATCACCGTAATCAGAATAGATTGTGTCCATAAGTCCGTTGTCGGAATGGATGCTTTTAAAATAATCATAGTGCTTCTCGTATTCCTGTTTTACAAGCTTTTTGAACCAATCCTTATTGTAAAGATAACGGTAGAGGTTTGAATTTATGAAAGCACCGTTTGGATTCGCGGCATTGGTGCATCTTGCAGATAAACCGTCACATTCGTTGCCTGCCGAAAGGTCATAATCCCACGGCGGTCCGGCGTAAAGCTTGCCGTCTTTGTAATAATAATATACCGAGCTCATTGAAAAATCATAGGTTTTTACATACTCGTTAAGCAAATAAAACTTTACAAAAGACGATATGTCAATTTTCTCCTCGATATCCGCCTGAGTGCCGTTGTTCAGGGTGTTGGTTATGTCTGTCATTGTGGATTTTATATATTCAAGCTGTTCTTCATTCGGCGTTTCAGGTTCGCTGGAAATAAACCTTAAACCGTTTGCAAGAAAATATGTTACATCATCTTCTTCTCTTGAATACTCGTATTCAATCAGGAAATCATTTTTGCCGTCGTTGCTTTCGATGTCTATATCTACCCTGTCCTTTCCTTCCTGAACAGGTTCATAAAGAACATAGCAGCCCATATATGTATTGTCTACCCAAAGCTCAACATATTTTTGATTGGATGTAAACGGGATATCGAGCTCATAAGCTGTGTTAAAGGCTATGTAATTACGCATAAGCGTGGGGTCAAATGCGTTTGCTATAAGCGCCCATTTTTTGCCCTTGCCCATTCCGAGAACATCCTTTTTCTTTTCGAACTTAAAGGTAAAGGCTTTTTTCTTAACCCACGAAAGAGCGGTTGTGTTGCCGCGTACTTTGAAATTTACTCTGTCACTCAGATTGAATCCTTCGGTATCTGAGATGTTGATTTCAGCTGAAACATAACCGTCTGCTTTTTCAAGGGTAACGCCGTTGCCTTCTTGCGTTGTAACACGGATTTCAGGAACTACAGGCTTTGCTTCTTCGGCGTTAACGGTTAGCGCAGTGCCGAATAGTGCAGGTATAATAACCGCCAGACTAAGCACAAAAGCAAAGATTTTTTTGTTGAACATTTTTCTTTTATGCACATCATCACTTCTTTTGTATATTTTTTAAAATTATATCATATAAGAATAATTTTATCAAGAAAAATATTTTAACAGGGAATTCAATTAATACTAATACCTAATAAAAAGTAGCCAATCTTTGCGGTCTATTTTCCGCAATACGTCCTTGCAAGGCGCCAGCCTTGCCGCGTCCTTCGCCTTGTCTTGCGAAAAATATCCTCGCAAAATATAAGTCTACTTTCTATCAGGAATTAGTATAATCCCCGCAATCTTTCGCTGTACCGCGGTAGCGTCCGAAATGTTTCGCTGACCGTCCCGAGTTATATCAGAAACATATGAAAGAGCTTCGGTTTTTGGGATATATGATGTTAAATCATCATCAATAGGGAAATCGACTGTTCCGGCGAGGCATCTTTGAATCTGTGTTGCGTCCTTGACCGTCAACTTTCCGTCACGGTTCATATCCCCTATTTCCACGCCGAGATTAAGCGCGCCGGTTACCTTTTCAATATCCTTGAACCGCCCTTTTGACGCAAGTGTTTCTCCGGTTACGCAGTTTACAAAATCATAAAATTTGTCTTGGCGGACGTCGTAAACAGCATAACCGAACGAAAACGGAACATAAACATTGTTCTGATAAAACACGCGGTCGCCCAAAACGGCGTAGGTTTCCATAGGACAAACCATATTGGTCAGCGCGTAAACAAGCACCCAGTCCTCTTCCTTTTGAGTATTGTAATGAGTATACAATTCCCGGTATGTAAGAATATCGGAATAATCGCTGTTCCAGCTGTACTGACGGCAAAAGCTTGAAAAGTATTTAGGCTGTTCCTCTGCGGCATACGCTGTTGAAGTTATTGCGGTCAATGTTATGACCGCCGCTGTAATTAATGATAAAAGCTTTTTCATAAATAATTCCTCCTTTGATTTAGCTTTCACTAATAACACAAGCAAAGGAGGAATTTGGTTTCTGATTATTTTGAATTTTCAATAAAATAACGGATAATATCCTGTCTTGTTACAATTCCGATAAAAGTTCCCAAGCTGTCGGTAACCGGAATAAAGTTTTGGTTTACCGCTCTTTTGAGAAGTTCGTCCATGGTAACGTCAATTCTTACAGCAGGGTTAAAATTTTTGCGGATAATATCACTGATATGATGTTTTTTCTGGTTTTTTATTTCGCCCTCGCGCAAATCCACAAGATAATAAAGAAAGTCGCCCTCGCTTACGGTTCCGGCATATTGTCCGTTGCCGGTAATAACGGGAATTGCCGTGTAGCTGTGCGCTCTCATTTTTTCGAGTCCCTGCCGCAGAGTATTGCTTTCATAAATATACTGCACGGTGTCCTTTGGTTTTAACAACATTAAAACGTTCATAAAATGTGCCTTTCCGACCGATAAAGGTCAAAACTGTTTCTTTGAAAAAAATCTTGAAGCCATATAAAGCTCGCCGATAAGATAAACTATTCCGGCGGTTAAAAGCAGCGTTTTAACCTGACAAATACCGGTAAACATTACAGCGGCGGCGGAAGTAAAAATAACGGCGTAAGCAAACGCTTTTTTGCCTGTGCGTATAAATAAAAACCACATTAACAGGTAAGCCGCAATCAATACGGCGGTTGTTATAAGCCAAAACCGTTCCATAAGCTCTTTGGGTTCGGTGAAGCCTTTTTCAAGTACTCCTATATTAAAAGCCATCAAGAAAACACTGGAAAATCTGCCGGTTCTGTCAATATAAACCATACCTCGGTTTGTGAAAACAGTTTTGTCATAACTGTGTGTTTTTATATATAAAACGTACGGCAATACGAGCAGGGCGGCAAAAAGCACGCCGAAGCCGTTGAATATATTTGGAAAATTCATTTATCTTACCTTCCTTTAAAACTATATTAACACAAACTACAATTTTTTACAAGATAAAAGCGTGCAATGTGTTAAAATAAAATAAACAAAATTGTTACTCTTTTGTTGTTGAATATATAGCTAAAATGCGATATTATAGAGTTATCTGTAGTTTAGGAGACGATTTAGTGGCAGAAAAAAAGCGGAAGTTTAACGGGACTTTTATTTTCAATTTGATTGTAGTGGGAATTTCTGTTTTCCTTTTAATTCAGTTCCTGACTTCTGAAAACGGTTTAATTGACCTTATTAAATCCAAAGACAGCTTTTTAATCGGATGGGCTGTTGCCGGTCTTGTTGTTTTTGATTTGAATATGTTTGTTGACGCAATTGTTACACTGATTTATATACGGATGCGTTACAAGGATTTTAAGCTGATTGACGCGGTAAAGGTGGCGTTTGTAGGCGTGTTCTTCGGAGCTATTACACCGTCGAATACCGGCGGTCAGCCTATGCAGCTTTACGTTTTGTCAAAGAAGAACATCAATGTCGGCTTTGGTTCGGCTTGTATGACGCAAAAATTTATCGTTTATCAGTATGTTACTATGGCAATAAGTATTTTCGCGATAATTGCCAAGTTTAGCTTTTTTCAGGAATCCTTCACCAATTTTTGGTCATCCGCTTTTATTGTTCTCGGATTTTTGACGCAGGTTCTGGTAACGGCAATGTTTTTGATTATTTGTTACTCGTCAAAGGTTACATTTTTGCTTTTGCGGTTTACCGGCAAAGTTTTAAGAAAAATTAAGTTTATAAAAGAGCCTCAGAAAAAAATAAGACGGCTTAAAAAGGAGTTTGTTCAGTTTCACAAGGCAAATAAGCTTATATCCTCAGATAAGAAACGGTTTGCCGTGATTGTAGCGCTGGTTTTTGTACAGGTACTTATGATTTTATCGGTGCCCTACTTCATTTATCTTGCCTTTGATATGCCGAAAAACGCAGCGGCTCAGGGGCTTCCGCCCGGTAATCTTTTCGACTTTATATGTATTCAGTCATTTGTACTGTTTACATCAAATCTTATCCCTCTCCCCGGCGCTTCCGGAGGCGCGGAGCTTGCTTTTTCGATGTACTTCGGAAGATATTTCGGCGACAAGCGAATTTTACCGGCTATCCTTCTTTGGAGATTTATAGTTTACTACGGAGCAATGCTGCTTACAGCGCCGTTCTCTTATTATACAAAAGGACATAAAAAAGAAAAGCTCACAGAGGAGCTTGAAGAAGAATTAGATGAAGCGATTGAAAAAAATATTGATACGGCTGCTGTTAAGGCGGAACCGGATTAAAAAAACAAGGTCGGACAACTTTGCTGCCCGACCTTTTTATTAGGTATTAGTATTACATTTACAACTCGGCTGTAAGCTCAACGGGACAATGATCGGAACCGAAAACTTCAGTGTGGATTTTGGCTCCTTTAAGCTTATCGTCAATTGCTTTTGAAGTGATAAAGTAGTCGATGCGCCATCCGGCGTTCTTCTCTCTTGCGCGGAAACGGTATGACCACCACGAATAAATCCCCTCGGCGTCCGGGTAAAAATAGCGAAAGGTATCGGTGTAACCGTTTTCAAGCAAAGTTGTCATTTTGGAACGTTCCTCGTCCGTAAAGCCCGCGTTTTTGCGGTTTGTCTTTGGGTTTTTGAGGTCAATTTCCGTATGTGCGACATTTAGGTCGCCGCAAAGGACAACGGGCTTTTTCTCGCTCAGACTATTGAGGTAACCAAGAAAAGCATCCTCCCAGGTCATTCTGTAGTCAAGTCTTTTCAGCTCGTTTTGAGAATTAGGAGTATAACAGGTAACCGCGTAAAAGTTTTTAAATTCAGCGGTAATAACCCTGCCCTCGCGGTCGTGCTCCTCTATTCCTATGCCGTAAGCTACGCTCAAAGGTTCTTCCTTTGTAAACATCGCCGTTCCCGAATAACCCTTTTTCTCGGCGTAGTTCCAATACTGATGGTAACCGGGTAAATCAAGGTCGATTTGCCCTTGTTGAAGCTTTGTTTCCTGAACGCAGAAAATGTCCGCGTCAATCTCATTAAAGAAATCCATAAAACCTTTTGTTACACACGCGCGCAATCCGTTAACATTCCATGAAATAAACTTTTTCATAATTCCACTCCTTCCATTAAAGTATACTTGATTACAGAATTTTTGGCAAGTGTTTTGAATACATTTTGTTGAGGTGGTTTTATGCTTGAAATTTTGGGAATGTTGGGACAGTATGTATGCTTTTTTATTCTGCACGTGTGCGGAAGCGGTTCGTTTCCAAAACCGCTTTCCGAAAAAAAGGAGCGCGAATATCTTGAAAAAATGGCTCAGGGTGACGCCGAAGCAAAAAATAAACTAATTGAACACAATCTGCGTCTTGTAGCGCATATCATAAAGAAATACTACGGAGTAAGCTCCGAACAGGACGATTTGGTGTCAATCGGAACAATAGGTCTTATTAAAGCGATAAACACGTTTAGGCCCGACAAAAACATCAGATTAAGCTCCTATGCAAGCCGGTGCATCGAAAACGAGATACTTATGCACTTTAGAAGCGCGAAAAAGAGCGCGCAGGATGTTTCGATAAATGAGACGATTGATACCGATAAAGACGGAAATCAGCTCACCTTGCTTGATATTATGGCGGTTGATGACGATATTCTCGATAACCTTGACAAAAAGCTGAATATAAAAAAGCTCGGTCAGTTTATAAACGAGGAGCTGACAGGCCGCGAGAAAAAAATTATAGTTATGAGATACGGACTTGACGGCAAAAAACCTGTAACTCAGAAGGAAATTGCCAAGCTGATGAATATTTCACGTTCATATGTAAGCAGAATCGAAACCAAAGCGCTGAAAAAATTAAGGAAAAGGTTCGAAAACAGTTCAAACTTGTAGATAAATATTGAAAAAAGCTTCGTAAACATATATAATAGAAACAATATGTTTAAGGAGCATTTTATGGAGAGAGAAAGTTTTAAGTCGCGGCTCGGGTTTATACTTGTAAGCGCCGGCTGTGCAATCGGAATCGGAAATGTTTGGAAATTTCCGTATGTGGCAGGTCAAAACGGAGGCGGAATATTTGTTTTAATTTATCTGTTTTTTCTTGCGGTTATGGGAATCCCGATTTTAACTATGGAGCTTGCTTTAGGCAGAGCAAGCCGTAAAAGTATTGTAAGCGCATATAAAAAGCTTGAACCGCCAAAGAGCAAATGGCATATTCACGGCTGGGTATGTATTGCAGGCTGTTATCTGCTTATGATGTATTACTCAACCGTTTCCGGATGGATGGTCGATTATGGCTGGAAGTTTGCTTCAGGGCAGTTTGAAGGCTTAAAAGGCGGCAATACCGTGGAAAATATTTTTAACGATATGCTTTCAAATCCGTGGGAGCTGTTTTTGTTCACTGCAATTATGGTTATAGGCGGATTCCTTGTGTGCAGTATAGGTCTGAAAAACGGTTTGGAACGCGTTAATAAGTTTATGATGATTGCTTTGCTGGCGTTAATCATAGTTTTAGCGGTGAACAGCCTGACCTTAAACGGAGCGGGTGACGGACTGGCGTTCTACCTTGTTCCCAACGTTGAAAAGGTTAACGAAATCGGCTGGATAAATGTAATCAGCGCTGCTATGAACCAGGCGTTTTTTACGCTTAGCGTCGGTATAGCGTCAATGGAAATATTCGGAAGTTATATGAGCAGGGATAACACGCTTTTAAGCGAATCTGTTCGCATTACCGCGCTGGATACCTTTGTAGCGATTATGAGCGGGCTTATTATATTTCCTGCCTGCTTCAGCTACGGCGTTGAGCCAAGCGAAGGCCCGTCGCTTATCTTCCTCGCGCTTCCGAATATTTTTCTGCATATGCCGGGAGGCCGCATCTGGGGAACGCTGTTCTTCACATTTATGAGCTTCGCAAGCTTTTCGACGGTTACAGCGGTGTTTGAAAACCATATTTCAAGCTGTATGGATAACTTTAACTGGGGACGGAAGAAGTCAACGGTTATTAACTGTTTGTTTATGCTGATTGCGTGTTTACCTTGCGTTTTCGGCTTCAACATTTGGAAGGATTTGCACATTATAGGCGGTCTTGGGGTTCTTGATACCGAAGATTTTGTTGTAAGCAATATACTTCTTCCTGTTGGGGCACTTGTTTTCCTTATCTTTTGTACAACCCGGTTCGGCTGGGGCTTTGACAATTATATCAAGGAAGTTAACACCGGTAAGGGTATGAAAATATGGAAAGGACTAAGAGTGTATTTTAGGTACATACTTCCCGTTTTCCTCGGCTTTATTTTAATTTACGGTTTGATTACCAAAAATTACACAGGGTAAAAACAACCCGGCTTAATCAAGCCGGGTTGTTCTTTTATAGAATTAATACTAATACCTAATCCTTGCAAGGCGCCAGCCTTGCCGCGTCCTTCGCCTTGTCTTGCGAAAAATATCCTCGCAAAATATAAGTCTACTTTCTATCAGGAATTAGTATAAAATTCTCCGATAAGCGATTTTAATTCTTCAAAGGAATATAAACAGTTTAAAGCAGTCAGCAAAGCGTTTGTGCTCAAATAAGACGGCATACCAAGCTTTTTCAGCAGCGCGAGCCTCAGCTTTGAGGAGTTTTCGGTACCTGTGAGACCGAGTGAGTATAAGTCAGCCTTGGTTATCTTGGACTGAACCGGAGCATCCTTCCCTATGATTACTGCACCGCTTTTTTTTATCGCGTTGATAATAACTTCATCAGTAACGCCTTCAACGCCGAGCAAGCCCTCCTTGCTTTTTTGAGGCTTGCGTTTTTCCTTGCCTTCAATTTGAGGAATGTAGCAATGCTTTATTTGACCTTCGGAAACAGCGCCTTTAAGGAAGTTGCGAATCACAAATCCGGCTCCGTCGCTGTCGGTAAATACAAGTATTCCGCGTGTTTTGGCGATTTGGCGGATAAGACTTTGTTTTTCCCTGTCCTTAAAAATACGGAAGCCGTTAGTTTCTATTATAGGCGCGTCGATTATGCCGCTCAGCTTAATTTTATCGTACCTGCCTTCAACAATAACGGCTTCTTTTATTTTCAGCATCAAACTCTTCCCTCCTGAGCTATAATCAGCAGTCTCGCGATTAATTGTTCAAGATAAAGTCTGGGGTTAACCGAAACGGATTTAAAGCTTATATCAGCTTCAAGCAGCGCGTCAAGGCATTTTCTGAGCGCCTCGGTACTTACGTGCGAGGTTGAACGGCGGGCGTTTTTTAGAGCGAACGCGCGTTTTTTATAATCAAACTCAGCGGCTGCCTGTTGTTGGGTAACCCCGCATTCGTCCGCGACTCTGATTCTGTAGGCGTCAATAAATGAATTGGAAAGCACATACAGCATCATTACGGGTTCTTCCTTTTGGTAAAACAGGCGGTCTAAGGTTTGAAACGCCTTGTCTCCCTGCCCGTTGATTACAGCGTCGGATAATGTGAAAATCCTTGTTTCAAGATTAACAGACGCAAGCTTTTGTATGTCGTCAAGTGTGATTTCTTCTCCCTTTGCGTAAGCCGAAATTTTATCCACTTCGTTTTTAAGGAGATTCAAGTCGCTTCCGCAATAGCCGATAAGCTTTGAGGCGTTAATATGTGAGATAAGTTTTCCGTTTTGATTAGCCCATTTTGCGATATACCGCTCAAGTGTGTTTTGGTCGAGCTGCTCAAATTTGCAAACAGAGCCGTTTTTTTCAGCTTTTTTGATTATTGACGTTAACGCTGCCGTGTTCTTTTTGGGTATATACGACGGCATTGAAATTATAATTACCGTTCCGCTTATTTTCTGCGCGAGTATTGTTTTTAATCGGTCAATCTCATCTGCCGTCATTGAATCGAGAAAAATATCGGTTAAAAGTACGCAGTTATGTTCGCTCATAAACGGCACAATTTGTACCGACGCCGCAAGCTCGTCGAGATTTATATTACCCGAAAAGCTGTGAAAATTAAAGTCGGATGGATTTTTCCCGGCAACAGCTTCGGTTAGCATTTCTGTGTAACGCTTAATGAACATTTGCTCTGTGCCGTATATTACATAAACCGGTGAAAAATTTTTTTGTTTAATATGTTTTTTTAGTTCTGCCTCAGTAATTTTCGGCATAGAGTACTCCTTTACATTTTTATCGTTATAGTTTGATTCTTGGCTATAATAGTATTTTCGGCTGCTTCATCAAACTCTTTGGTGTGCTTTTTAAGACTGTTTTCGTCCCCTAAAAAGTACAGCGTATCACAGGAAAGCAATTCCGCGTGCTTTGGCGCGGTAGCGGAAATAATATAATTCGCTGTTCTGAGTTCCTCGGGAAGCTTGGATATATCGCTTCCTGCTGTCAGAAAAAGAACGGTTTTGCTTTTTGAGTATATATACTGGCACGCGAAGCTGTCGGAAGCGAAAACCCTGTCGGTTACAGTCGGATTAAGTTTTAGAGAAAATGTGCTGTTTTCGGGGAACGGCGTTGATTCTTCATAGTCGAATTTGGATTCAGATACGGTATTATCATACACGAAAACTTTATTAACGTCAAATTCAGAGCTGAAATCGGAAAATAAACCGGTATAATTCCGCGTCTGCCGTGGGATTACAAGCATATCAATTTTGCCGGAATCTGTATTCATTGCTTTTAAGTTTGCGCTGTAATTTTTAAGACTTCCTCCGCAGCTTAAAAGAGAAAAATAACGTTCCTGTCTTACGCCGGCAGTTATTCCGCCGCCGTCGTTGAATATTGTAAGATAACAATTTTTATCACGGAACAGCCATGTTACCGTATATCCGGACAGCAATGTTAAAGCGGAAAGAAAAATTACACAGAACGGATAAAACGCGCCATTTTTTCTGTAATACCACATAATATAACCAAAAACGGCAAACAAAGCGGTTGCGGCAAGCCAGATGTAAATATATGGCTTGTCGGCGTTTAAACTTGAAAACGGCAGCTTTGAGAAAAACATCACGGAACTCATTAGCCATTTACAGCAGATTGTCCCTGCCAACGCAATAATACCCGGAACAAAAGGAATAAGTGACAGGACAACTGTCAGCAAAGCGCACCACAGAATAATGGCAGCAAGCGGTTCGGCGATGAGCGACAACAGCACGATAAGAACCGATATTTTGCCAAACGCCATTGCCGAAACAGGCATAACCCAAACTGCTGCCGAAACAGAGATTGAAAACAGGGATATTATAAAGTTCGGGATTTTTAAAAGCAACGATAAAAACAGATAAAGCTTAGGGGATTTGCCGCTTTTCTTCATATCAAAAACCTTTTTGTTAAGCCTATCCAATCGAATTATCCGTGTTATAGCATAACTGATCTGGTTAGCCCACAGTAAGATTCCGAGTGTCGCAGTGAATGACAGGATTATGCCTATGTTGCCCACGGAAAAAGGATTTCCTATTGTAAGAGCGAGCGCGGCAATTCCCAGAGAATTGATACTGTCGTGCTGCCTCCGCGTAAAGCTTCCGCCGAGGACAATAATCTGCATTATTCCTGCTCTGATTACCGGCGGAGCAAAGCCTGTTACCGCAACATAAAGAATTATAAAGATATAGCAGATTATTAGCAGCGGAAGTCTCATTCCGAATTTTTTGGATATCAGAGTGAACACAGACAGCGCAAATGTCAGGTGCATTCCCGATACTACTATAAGATAAGACGCGCCTGTTGAAGCGAAGGCGTTTCTTACGGCTTTGGGCAAAGCGGATTTTTCACCGAGAGTTATCGCGTATACCATCCCGAGCTCGCTGCCGTTAAAGTATGTGTTTAATACGGATTTAATCCATTTTCGCAGTTCCACAATAAAAGTATACGGATTAATGTGAGTTTCCCCTGTTTTGTCAACTTTAAAATCTACGGTGGTATCAGCACAAAGAAAAACACCCTCGCTTTTTAGGTAACCGGAAACGGCGTCTGACATAACAGCGCTGCCGGTTACTTTGTCAAATTCATCAATGTTGAGCTCACGGTAAGTTTTGAGTAATATTTTTATATCAGCTTTTTCTCCGTCAGCGGAATCAACTGCAAGTACATAACTGACTGATTTTCCTGTAATCACAGGTTCATCAGCAACGTAAGCTGTAAAATTTATTTCTTTATTAGAATATTTTTCAACTACAGGCTTATATACAATATTCTGATAAAGAAATAAAGATAAAATTGCCGCCAACGCAGATAACGGCAAAGCAATTAACAGCAAAAGGCATTTGAAATTATGTTTAATAAGCTTTATAATTAATGCCGCGATAATTACCGAAAAGGATAAGAAGATAATAACAGTTGATAAATTAAAATAAAACACGGCTGCAAGGGTGAAAAGGTAAACTAATCCAATCAATCCAAACAGCCGTTTCATTTTTATTCTCCGTTAATTATTTTGTAAAAAGCGGAAGGGGTTCGAGGAAAATAATATCATTCCTGTTTTTAGCGTCTCCTTCGGCAAGAACACATGCTTTTCCTACAACATTAGCCTCGCATTTTTTCATAAGCTCTTCAAGAGCCAGCAGGCTTTCACCTGTAGAAACAACATCATCAACAATAAGGACACGTTTACCCTTAAGATACTCAGCCTCGTCATCGCCAAGATATAACTTTTGTTCGTTTGCAGTGGTAATTGAGTTAACGGTAACCTCAGTGCAGTTGCGCATATAAACCTTTACGCTTTTGCGTGCGATTACGTACTCACGGCATCCCTGACGCGCCATTTCGTATCCGAGAGGAATACCCTTTGCCTCCGCTGAAACTACTACATCATGTTCGGGACAACGCTTTAAAAGCTCAGTTGCCGCTTTTTCGGTTACCTCTACATCGCCGAACATAATAAAAGCGGCAATGCTTAAGTGTTCATCTACAGGATAAAGCTTTAGTTCGCGTTCAACGCCCGCAATGTTAATATGGTATGTGTCCATTTTGTCCTCCTTATGCCATTCTGCCGCCGAGTTGTGTACCGCCGAGCAAGTGGAAATGTATGTGCTTTACGCTTTGACAAGCGTGTTCACCGCAGTTGTTAACAATGCGGTAGCCGTTTTCAAGTCCAAGCGATTTGGCTATCTGAGGAATTTTGGTAAAAATGTGCGCTATTACACCGGCGTTACTTTCGTCAATTTTGTCCGCGCAGCAGATGTGCTGTTTCGGTACAACGAGAACATGCACGGGAGCCTGCGGATCAAGATCGTGAAACGCGATAATTTGCTCGTCCTCATATACTTTTTTTGACGGAATTGAACCGTCTATTATTTTGCAAAAAACACAGTCGTCCATTAATTTATCCCCTATCAAATATTTTTACTTTACGCAAGCCTCATCTGAATTATGAGGTGTTGCCTTAACAGTAATATTGTACATCTAAATTTTGGAAAAATCAATAGTTTTACTTATAGATTTAACTCTCTTTTATGTATTGTTTGAACTCGGGATTGTTAACAATACTTTCATCAAGCTCTTTTTGTTTGTTTTCCCGGATTAACGCGTCGCTGTAATTGTAGTAAGCGTCATAATAATCAGACGCGGTTTCCCATTCCTTTTTCAGTGAATCACTAAGCGTTGAGCCTGTTACACCGTATTTATCACGGATATATCTACTTATGTAGTCGGTAAATTTCTTTTGTCCGTAGACATTAAAATGATCGAGATTATAGAAATCGTTATTGTAATCGATGCTTATACCTTCGTCATTTTTTTCAAAATTAAGATAATCAAAGCCGTATTCCGAAACAATCTGTTCAACCATATTGCTTCTTTCGCAGCGGTCGTAGGTTCTTCTTACCACGATATGCGGAAATCTGGCGAACACCACATTTTTTAAGTTATTATCCTTACAAAACTGCAGCAGTTCCCTGAGTTTTTGCTCGGAAAGCTCTGTTAACGGCTTTTTGTCATTGGCGTCGGCAAGAAATTCATTCATTGTTCTCTGCGAGGAGTGGAAAATAACGGTTTGGTTCATCATTCCCTTTAGGTAATTATAACCGCGGAAGCGGTTGGCTGCTATTGTTGAAATCATACCCATATTTTCGCCGAGGCTTTTCCATGCGTCGTGATATTTAATTATAGGGAAAAAGAATTCCACACGGTTTTTGTCGGTGTAGCTGTTCACAAAATCTACTTTTTCAAAGCTGAGGTGAGTATTGTCAACGTAGTTGCGTACATTTTCTTCTTTGGTAACATTATCGTCGTTAGCGTAAACCGCGGAATTCAGCTCAATTACAATCAGCTTTGGATTTTGTTTTTTTAAAAGCTCCTGAAGCTGAAATTTGTAGCTCATTATCGAGCTTGCCTGTGAGGCGTAAAGATAACTTGTATAGCCGTAATTTTTATACGCGTACCCGGGAGCAAGGTCTGAATATACTTCGCTGGCTCCCATGAAAACTACATCAAGAGAATTCTTGTTTTCCAAATCAAAGCCTTTAATGCGTTCGCGGTTGTGGTCAGCGTTACACAGAACAAACTCCTGCAAAACACAGGCGGAAATAATTACCGCAATAAAAAGCGATAAAACCTTTACCGATTGTTTTATTACTGTTTTTGCACGCATTTTATGCTCCCGAAAATTACATTACGTCGTAGTTATAGTCAATCTCCGTTACCTTATCGTCTTTCATAAAGAACTGAAGCGACTTGTCGTCAATTGAATAGCTGATGAACTTTCCGATTTTCTTAAATCCGCTGCCGTACTTTTCAACTACCTTTGCTTCTGTGTCGCCGATGCTTATTCCCTTGGGTGTGCTGATACCTGAGGTAATTGTAATTGCGGTTACCTTGTCAACTCCGTCAAAAGGAACAGTGTAAACATTAAAGCCGTCATACTCATAGGTTTTGTCTTCGCCTTCTCCGCGGCAGCTAAGCTCTGAGGTTACATTTTTTGCTTCTCCGAGCTTTGCGAGCGCGGAATCAATGTTCTCTCCGAGTTCAATATCTTTGCCGTTGATTTTTGCAACAAGGTCTGACTCGGAAAACGCGCCGTCAGAGGCAGGAGTATTTTTACTGCTGTTATCTGACTTTGCCTCGCTTGACTGCGCGGCGGTGGTTGTGCTTGTTTTTGAATCTCCGGACGAACCGCAGCCGGCAAGAGCGGCTGAGCTTGTGAGAATCAACGCGGCAAGAGTAATTGCGAAAAACTTTTTCATAATAAACTTCCTTTCAAAACAACTTTGTTTATTCTGAGTTTCAAATAATTAGTTTCAATTAAATACTTACTCCGTAATTATATCACAATGATTCTGTTTTATCAATAAATATCGTCAACAAAAAATAAGATTGTTTAATTTTTGACAAATTTTTTTAGAATACGGTCAATCATATATAACGGCAAGTAAAAAGCCGCGGAAATACGCGGCTGTATTGAGTTATCAACTTTTTAAATATTTTTTAAAATCATCATTATCGGTAACACCTTCATCAAGCTCAACGTCTATCCCTTGTTTTATCAGGGAATCGCTGTACCGGTAATAGGCGTTATAATATTTTGCCGAGGTTTCCCAGCTTTTTTTAAGCTCCGGAGAAAGCCCGGATTTTTTTATTCCGTAACGCTGAGTTAATAGCTTGCTGAAGAAATCGGTGAATTTTCGCTGACCGTAAATGTTAAGATGATCCATATTAAAGAAATCTTTTGTCAGGTTGATACCTGCCTGAGCATAGTTTTTTTCAAAATTCAGGTAATCATAACCGTATTCGGACACAATATCGGCAACAGTGTTGCTTCTTGAAAAGCGTGATACTGTTTTTTTGACTACCGCGTGAGGAAAACGCGCAAAGACCACGTTATCGAGCTTGTTTTGCCTGCAGAAGCTTAAAAGGTCGCGAAGCGTAGTTTCGCTCAGCTTTGTAAGAGGCGCTTTGGTGTTTTTGTTTTTGAGTGATTCATTCATCGGCTTTTGCTTGGGGCTGTAAACCTTGGTTTCGTTTTTAATTCCTTTTAAGAAATTTGAACCTCTGAGCCTGTCGGCAATAATCGTTCCCATAAGCCCTGTGTTTTCGGGAATATTCTTCCATACTTCATGGTATTTAATAATCGGAAACATATACTCCCACTCATCCGTTGGAGCGTAGTTGTGAACAAATTCAAGCTTGTCGGTGCTGAGCGGTATGTTATCTATATAGTGACGTACATTCGCTTCCTTTACAACCCTTACGTCGCTGCCGTAGACCGCAGAGTTAAGCTCAATTACAATTAGCTTAGGCTTCTGAGTTTTGAGCACCTCTTTCAACTGGTACTTACAGGTAAGAATAGAGCTTGACTGTGTTGCGTAAAGATAGCTTGTAAAGCCGTAATTATCATAAGCGTAGCCCGGCGCAAAATCCGAATAAGCCTCGCTTGCGCCGATAAAAACCACGTCAATTGAGTTGTCTTTTTCAAGATAAAAGCCTTTTACTCTTTCGCGGTTATGGTCGCTGTTGCAAAGTATATATTCCTGCAATACGCCCAGTGAAATACCCACCGCAATTAAGAGCGACAATATCTTTAAGCATCTGTTTAGTGTTCTTTTCATCTGACGGAACTCTCCCGAAGATTTGTTTTCAAACTTTGATATTATATCACAGTTTTATGCAATTATCAACAAAAACTGCCGCAAAGGCAAAAAAAGAGCAGATAATAAAAAATCTGCTCATAAAAGTATTATTTTTTAGCGTGTATTTTCTTTTCTTCGCCTCTAAGCAATCGTTTAATATTATCCTTGTGCTTTATCGTCACAAAAACACCGATTATCAGTGCCGATACGGTAGAAATACAAACATAGCCTATTGATATGTGGTTAGTGTAACACAGCCGGTCAAAGAAAAACGTCGCTATAAATGTGTAAGGTCCGTAAAGCACGGCGCCGGCGATGCTTCCTACCGAGATTATTTTTGTGATAAGGAAGAGAATAAGGAAGGTTCCGAGAACAAGAAGGAATACTCTCCAGTCTTCGGTGAGCATAAGAGCCGCTGCGGAAACAACGCCCTTGCCGCCCTTAAAGTGAAAATACAAAGGAAACGAATGACCGAGAATACAGAAAATGCCGGCAAGGTATTTTCCGCAGTTAACAACCATCTCGCTGTAACCCCAATAGTCATTTGAAACAGGAATCAAAGAAAACAGCCAGCCGCCGATTAGCGCTGCCGCTACGCATTTAAGCGCGTCACACACAATGGTGATAACAGCCGGCACCTTGCCAACCGAACGCAAAACATTTGTAAAGCCTGCGTTACCGCTTCCCATCTCGCGGATGTCCTTTTTTCCTTTTGTGGCAATTTTTGTGACTATAACCGCAGGGTTTATGCTGCCGAGAAGATAGGCGATTACCGGAGTTAAAAGCCAGCAATACCAGTATCCGCCAAAGCTGTTTGATAAAACTGTCAGTACAGGATCCATTACTTCTCTCCCCTTTCTCTTACTACAATTTTTACGGGTGTTCCTTCAAGTCCGAACGCCTCGCGAATTCGGTTTTCAAGATAACGGCGGTATGAAAAATGGAAAAGCTCGGCGTCGTTGCAAAAGAAAACAAAAGTCGGCGGCTTTACCGAAGCCTGAGTCATATAAAATATTTTAAGTCTTCTGCCCTTGTCGGACGGAGGCTGAACACGCGTTGTCGCCTGAGCCAAAAGCTCGTTTAACATACCTGTTCTTATTCTCAGGGCAGCATTTTCGTTAGCCATTACGATGTTTTCGAAAAGCTTATCAATGCGCAAGCCTGTTTTTGCCGAAATGAATACCTGAGGAGCGTAAGACATAAAAGCAAAGTCCGTGTCAAGCTTCTTGCGAAACTCGTTCATTGTTTTGTCATTCTTTTCAATTGCGTCCCATTTGTTAACGGCGATTACACACGCGCGCCCTGCTTCGTGCGCAAGACCGGCAACCTTGGTATCCTGCTCGGTAATTCCTTCGGTCGCGTCAATCATTATTACGCACACGTCGCTGCGTTCAATTGCCATTTTTGCGCGGATTATGCTGTATTTTTCGATATCGTCATATATTCGGCTTTGACGGCGAAGACCCGCAGTATCAGTAAAATTGAACTTGCCGAAGTCATTCTCGATAAGTGTGTCGATAGTGTCGCGCGTTGTGCCCGCAATATCGGAAACTATGCAGCGTTCCTCGTTTGTAATTTTATTGATCAGCGAAGATTTTCCCGCGTTCGGTTTGCCGATTACAGCTACGTTGATAACTGTTTCGTCAATGCCGGGTTCATCGTCAAAGCTCATATACTCAAAGCAGCGGTCGAGCAAGTCGCCCGTGCCGTGGCCGTGAATTGCCGAAACCTGAACGGGATCGCCCATTCCGAGGTTGTAAAACTCGTAAAAATCCATCGAAGGTTCGCCTACGGTGTCGCATTTATTTACGCAGACAACAACGGGCTTGCCGGATTTTTGAAGCATCCGGGCAACGTCCATATCGGTAGCGACCATACCGCTTTTGCAGTCGGTCACAAGAATAATAACGTTTGCTGTGTCGATAGCGAGCTGAGCTTGGCGGCGCATTTGAGATAAAATTACATCATCGCTTTTTGGCTCGATTCCGCCGGTATCAACAACAAAAAAGCTTTTGCCCAGCCATTCCGCCTCGCCGTAAATTCTGTCGCGCGTTACGCCCGGCGTGTCGTCAACGATTGACATTCGCTGACCGATAAGCTTATTGAATAAGGTGCTTTTGCCAACGTTTGGTCTTCCGACGATGGCAACAACGGGTTTGTTCATGCTATCACCTTCTTTAAACAGATAGAAAAACAGGGCAACAGCAAGCTGTCGCCCATCTTGTTCATAACTTAAGATTACGCGTCCTTCTGAACGATAACCTGTCTGCCGTTATACATACCGCAGTTGCTGCAAGCCTTATGAGCCGCAGTAAGCTCGCCGCAGTTGGGGCAAGTTGTAAGTGTGGGAGCGTTGAGCTTCCATACAGTTGAACGTCTTGAGCTCTTTCTTGCGTGTGATGTTTTTCTCTTAGGTACTGCCATTACAAAGACCTCCTTATATGTGTGTTAATCTTCCATAAGCTGTTTTAGGATCTCGAGCCTTGGGTCAATTTCCCGTTTGTCGCAGCCGCAATCGCCAAAATTAAGGTTTTTGCCGCATTTGGGACAAAGTCCCTTGCAGTCCTCGCTGCACAAAAACTTTTGAGGAAGCGACAGAAGGATGTCGGAAATGACAACCTCATCAAGCTCAATTGAAAAATCAGGTGTTTCAATATAATCGTCGTTGCCTTCGTCAACCAGAGTCTGCGCAAGCTTGTGAGTGAAAACCGGAGTTTGCACTGTGCTGCACTCTTCACCGCACCGGTCGCAGCTACGCTGATAATCAAAGCTGCAGCTGAGCGTAAGAGTAACAAGGCTTGCTCTGTTTGAGGCAGCCGCGTTAACGGTTACCGGAGCTTTAAAAGGATAGGCTCCGTCGATTTCAATGTCCGAGATATCAAGCTGATAAGTTAGCTCCTTTTCTTCTCCATCGTTTAAGAAAACAGACTTTAATTCAAAAAGCATAGCCGCACCTCGAATTCACGGAAACCTCCGATACGCATACACATATATTAAAACGCTGTTTATTATTATACAAAAGGTTTTCCCCTTTGTCAACCGAAAAATTCGATAAATTGCGGAGTTTTTTCATTTTTTACGGCATATATTGTGTTATAATTCTCAAAAAGAATAATAAGCAACCGATTCACAAGCAAAAATGAACCGGTTGCTTTGATTATACTGTTATTATTTGATTAAACCTTCTGGCAGATTGCGTTAATTGACTCGGGAATGTCAGCCTCATCAGCCGAAATGAGCACTACAATATTTGTTGAAGTGGTTTCGGAAAGATTTTGAAGCTCTTTTGTGAAATCCTCAAGACCGTCGATGCCTTCCTTGCAAATCTTGAAGGTTGAGTCAACAAGAATGTCTGTAACATCGTAGTTGCCCGCACAAATGCCGCTGATAAAGCCGTAAAGCATTTTGTAGCCTGAAATATCATACTGCTCTGTGTCGATAAGTCTTGCCTTGTGGGTTACGTCGTAAGTGAGCTTTGCTCCCTTTTCGATTACTACAACATTGCCCGAGGAAGCCGCGACAGCTTCGTTAGCAAGCTGAATTAATTTTTTTGTTTTGCCTGTACCTTTTTTACCGATAAGTAAAGTAACCATAATTATTACCTCCGAAATTTTTACATTGCGAGATTAGCTGAGTCTTGCCTCAAGAGCCGCTTTTTGATCCTCATAGCCGGGTTTGCCGAGAAGAGCAAACATATTCTTCTTGTAGCTTTCAACGCCGGGCTGGTTGAACGGATTAACACCGAGCATATAGCCTGAAATTGCGCAGGACTTCTCGAAGAAATAAATGAGGTAACCAAGCTCTGATTCGTTCATTTCAGGAACGTTGATTACAACGTTTGGAACACCGCCGTCGTTGTGAGCAAGAACCGTACCCTCAAATGCCTTTTGGTTGACGAAGCCCATTGTTTTTCCGGAAAGGAAATTAAGACCGTCAACGTTTGTGGGATCTGTACCCAGAGTAACCTCTTTTTTACATTTATCAAAAAGAACAACAGTTTCAAACATTGTTCGTCTGCCGTCCTGAATGTACTGACCGAGCGAGTGAAGGTCGGTTGAGAAGATAACGCTTGCCGGGAAAATGCCCTTGTTATCCTTGCCTTCGCTTTCACCGTAAAGCTGCTTGAACCATTCCGCCATCATTGTATAGGCAGGCTCGTAGGAAACCATAACCTCCATTGTTTTACCCTTGCGGTAAAGGATGTTGCGGATCGCGGCGTACTTGTAGCAGTCATTTGTCATTACGTCGTCGTTGTCAAGCTCTTTCTGAGCAGTCTGAGCGCCCTGCATAAGAGCGTCGATGTCGGCGCCTGATACCGCAATCGGAAGAAGTCCTACTGCTGTGAGAACCGAAAAACGTCCTCCTACGTCGTCGGGTACAACAAAGGTTTCGTAGCCTTCCTCGTCCGCAAGAGCCTTGAGTGTGCCGCGAGCCTTGTCAGTGGTGCAGAAGATACGCTCGCGGGCGCCTTCCTTGCCGTATTTATTCTCGAGCATTTCGCGGAATACGCGGAACGCGATTGCAGGCTCGGTTGTTGTGCCTGACTTTGAAATCATATTAACCGAAACATCCTTGCCTTCGCAAAGCTCCATAATTTCAGCAAGCGCCGATGAACTGATTGAGTTACCGGTGAAGAAAATCTGCGGAGTGTCCTTGCAGGTAAGGTTGTAATTTTGCGATGTAAGAAATTCAATCGCGGCGCGTGCGCCGAGGTAAGAACCGCCGATGCCGATTACGATGAATACGTCGGAATTCTTCTTGATTTTATCCGCGGCTGCCTTAATGCGGGCAAACTCTTCCTTGTCATAGTCAGTCGGCAGGTTGAGCCATCCGATAAAATCATTGCCGAGCCCTGTGCCGTTATGCAACGCCTTGTGAGCCGCCTTTACTTCTTCGGCAACTCCGGCGTACTCATGCTCGGCGATAAAATCTTTCAAATACTTATCTGTCAGCTTTGTAGCCATATACACTTTCCTCCATAATGCTTTATTGTATTATTATACAACAGAGCTCGGATAATTTCAAGCTGTTTTCGGCATATTTTTTATTAACCTGTCTTAATATACCGAGAATACAGCTTACAAGGTAAGTAAAGAGTCAAAAATTTCAGCAAATATCAGCCCGAATCCTGTTTTTTTGACCGCTTCCTCAGTTGTTATATCAAACGAACGTTCTTCGTTCCCCGCTTTATACTTAACAGAGCCGATTTTTTGATCCTTATTAACAGGCGCTTCAAGCTCTCCGGGAACATCTATACTTATCTGAACCTCATCCATACTTGATTTATTCATTATTATTCCGCCGCTGACCGTACAGTTAATTTGGGCTTTGGCAGCCATTCCTCCGTTCACTTTTACTGAATCCGGAATGTTTTTCGGGGGCTTTAATTCTTTATAAGCATAATTAGCGAAGCCGTAATCAAGCAGAGCAGCCGCGTCCGCAAAACGCTGTTTGCCTGTGTCTGCGCCGAGGACAACGGCAATAAGTCCCATCCCGTCACGCTCGGCGGTTGCGGAAATGCAGCAGCCGGCGTCGTCGGTCGTGCCTGTTTTAAGTCCGGTTATGCCGCTATAGCTTTTGAGCAGCTTATTGGTATTGACAATCTGTGTTTCTCCGTTTCGGAGCCAGTCAAGCCAAACTGATGTATAATCGAACACCTTTTTGTGCTTTATGAGCTCGCGCGACATAACCGCAACGTCATAAGCGGAGGTTATGTGTCCTTCCTCGTCAAGTCCATTGCAGTTCTTGAAAACCGTGTCCTTCATACCCAGCTTTTTTGCCTTTTGATTCATTTGGTTTACAAAGCTTTCCTCGCTGCCGCTGATTTTTTCCGCCAACGCGACCGCCGCGTCGTTTGCCGACGCAACTACAGTTGCCTTTATCATATCGCCGGCAGTCATACTTTCGCCCGGTTCAAGCCAAATGTCGCTGCCTCCCATAGACGCCGCGTGTTCCGAAGCCGTAATTGTGTCGCTGAGCTTTAGCTTGCCGCTGTCAATTGCTTCAAAAACAAGGATTAATGTCATTACCTTTGTGATTGAAGCGCAAGGGCGCTTTTCGTGCGGATTTTTCTCATAAAGAATTTTACCGGTAGAAGCTTCCATAAGCACCGCCGCAGGAGCGGACACCGACACGGTTTCAGCAGCGCTGACGGTAATGGCAGGAATAAACGTCAGCAGCAATGACAAAAACACCGAAATAAAAGATTTTTTTATCATAAAATAACACCTCATTCAATGTTATGAACGAGGTGTTGATTTTATGTTATTCAATAAGACAAACCGCGTGAGCGGAGATGCCCTCAAGTCTGCCGGTGAAGCCGAGTTTTTCCTCGGTAGTCGCCTTTACGCTTACGCGGGAAATATCAATTCCGCAGGCTTTGGCAATATTCGCGCGCATTTGAGGTATATAAGCCATTAGCTTAGGCTTTTGTGCGATAACGGTGGAATCAATATTTACAATGCTATAATTATTCTTTGAAAGAATATTACAAACCTCGCTCAAAAGCACAAGACTGTCAGCGCCCTTATACTTTTCGTCGGTGTCGGGAAAATGCTGACCGATATCGCCGAGAGCAGCCGCGCCCAACAAAGCGTCGGAGATTGCGTGAAGCAATACATCCGCGTCTGAGTGACCGAGCAAGCCGAGTTCGTAAGGGATTTCTGTTCCGCCTAATATCAGCTTTCTGTTTTCGGCAAATTTATGAACGTCGTATCCGTGTCCTATTCTCATTAAATTTCCTGCTTTCTGCGTTTTAATATTGCCTCCGCGATAATTATATCAATCGGTGTGGTTAATTTTATATTTTCGGCGCTTCCCCCGACAATTTCAATTTGAACGCCCATATTTTCAATCAGCGAACAGTCGTCTGTAAATTTGTCGAGCTCATCCCCTGCCTTATCAAGCGCGAATTCATACATTTCACGGTTGAAAACCTGCGGAGTTTGAACAGCCCTGAGTGTATGGCGCGCAGGCGTGCCGACAATAATGTTATCTTCGTTAACAATCTTAACCGTGTCGGTTACCGGAGTGCCGAGAGTAGCGGCGCCGGTTTCCAAAGCTTTTTCGATAACAGTATTTATTTCTTCTTTAGAAATAAGCGGACGCGCTCCGTCGTGTATAGCAAGATATTTTGAATAAGGACTTACAGCGCTTATTCCGTTTTTAACACTTTGTGCCCGGCTGTCCCCGCCGTTTACAAGGTTTGCGAGCTTGGTAATTCCGTTTTGCCCGGCAAGCTCCTTAATTCTTAAAGAATCCTGCTCGCGGCAGACAACAATTATTTCGTCTACCGGTTCGCTGTCCTGAAAAGCCTTTAGGGTGTACAAGATTGAGGGCTTTCCCAAAAGCGGAATAAACTGTTTACTGTCGCCTGTTCCCATACGCGTTGAGCTTCCCGCAGCGACGATGATTGCTGATACAAGGTTCGACATTGTTTTTCCTCCCCGGCAATAGGTGCTTTTTTATATTTTTTCGAGCGCCTGTGTTAAGTCTTCGATAAGGTCGTCGGCGTTTTCAAGGCCAACGGAAAGACGGATAAGGTCGGGCGCTACGCCTGCTTCACGCAGCTGCTCATCGCTGAGCTGACGGTGGGTGTGGCTTGCCGGGTGCAGCAGGCAGGTGCGAGCGTCGGCAACATGAGTAGCGATTGTGACAAGCTTCAGGCTGTCCATAAATTCAATAGCCTTGTCTCTGCCGCCCTTAACCGCAAAAGCCATTACGCCGCACGAACCGTTGGGAAGATATTTTTTCGCAAGCTCATGATACTTGTTGTCCTCAAGGTCGGGATAGTCAATCCAGGCAACCTTTTCGTGTCCGCTGAGGAACTTTGCAATTTTAAGCGCGTTTTCACAGTGTCTGTCCATACGCACGTGAAGCGATTCCAATCCCGTGTTAAGGTAAAACGCGTTTTGCGGCGACTGGATGGAACCGAGGTCGCGCATAAGCTGAGAAGTTGCCTTGGTTATGTACGCAAGCTTGCCGAATTTTTCGGCATAGACAAGTCCGTGATAGCTTTCGTCGGGAGTTGTAAGTCCGGGGAATTTGTCGGCGTGCGCCATCCAGTCAAAGTTTCCGCTGTCAACAATAGCTCCGCCTACGCCAACGGCGTGACCGTCCATATACTTTGTTGTGGAATGTGTAACAATATCGGCTCCCCATTCAATCGGGCGGCAATTTACGGGAGTGGCGAAGGTGTTGTCTACAATAAGCGGAACTCCGTGCTTGTGAGCTATACGCGCAAATTTTTCTATATCAAATACCGAAACCGTGGGATTTGTAATTGTCTCGCCGAAAACGGCGCGGGTATTGTCCCTAAAGAGCTTATCAAGCTCTTCCTCGGGCATATCCTGGTCAATAAAGGTTACGTCAATCCCCATCTTCTTCATAGTTACGCCGAGAAGGTTGTATGTACCGCCGTAGATTGAAGAAGACGCGATGATATGACTTCCGCTTTCACAGATGTTGAACAGCGCAAAAAAGTTTGCCGCCTGTCCGCTTGAGGTTAACATTCCGGCAACGCCGCCTTCAAGAGCCGCGATTTTTGCCGCGACCAAATCGTTTGTAGGATTTTGAAGGCGTGTGTAAAAATACCCCGAGTCCTCTAAGTCAAAAAGTCTGCCCATCGCATCGCTTGAGGCATATTTCCATGTAGTGCTCTGATAGATAGGAAGCTGTCTTGCTTCGCCGTTTTTAGGTTCGTAGCCTTCGTGAAGGCATTTTGTTTCAACTTTCATATGTTATAATTCCTTTCTGGAAATTTTTACTGAAATAAACCTTTAATAAAGCCGGTGATGGCATCCGTACCGAAAATGACCAGCGCGGCT
This sequence comes from uncultured Eubacteriales bacterium, assembly GCA_900318495.1. Classification (GTDB taxonomy): domain Bacteria; phylum Bacillota; class Clostridia; order Oscillospirales; family Acutalibacteraceae; genus Ruminococcoides. The sequence goes on along the minus strand of ONLA01000004.1, from coordinate 85,417 downwards.
ATTATTATAAACAATATTGCAGAAATTACCTTTACCGTGGCGCGCTTTGCGGGCGGCATTTCCTCGAATTCCTCCTGAGGTTCTTCATCAAGTATTTTGACCTCGCCTTCGGGTTTAATCGCGCCTATGCCTATGCAAATATCATAAGCTTTATCATATGCCGAATAAGGAACAAGAATATCCCTCCACGATGAACTGTAGCCCTTTATTACCTCCGGGGCAACGTCCTCTTCCCTTATTACGCTGTCGTTTGGGACTCCGTTATCTGACAGCGCTGCCTGAATTCTTTCGCGTTCAAAGCCGTCGGCTGAGATTAGATAAACGGGAGTGTTTTCATCGGTTATCTCTGATAATGGTCTTTTGTTTTTGCATTTTGTACAGCGTTCCTGTGAATCATCATAGGTGCGCTTGCATTTGTTACAATATTTCATATCTGTTCTCCGTTATGTTATCATAATAAAATTATTTTAGCACAAAAATACTGTTGTATCAATACCCGTTAATTATTTTATTTTATTACATAACAAATTTACATAACAAAAAGCCGGTTCAAAACCTTTTGTTTATGAACCGGCTGTTGCTTAATCAGTAAAAAACAGGCTGGGTTTGTTTGCCTGCCAACGCGTTTATTACACAGGCTTCAAGCCCGGAAAAATCAGCCACAAGCGAATTAGGCTTCTTTTCGGGGTCGTCCTGTTTTAGCGGTACAAAATAGATGTTCTTAGTGTTCAGCAGTCTGCCTATATTCTGGGCGGAAGCGCCGAGCGCGTCGTTTGTTGCCGCGCACAGCAATACGGGCTTTAATACTCTGAGGTGCGATTTAGCCGCCATTGTAACAGGGGTGTCTGTTACGCCGTTTGCAAGCTTTGCCAAAGTGTTGCCCGTACAGGGAGCGATTACAAGAAGGTCGCACATATTTTTAGGGCCTATGGGTTCGGCTCCGGTGACGGAAGCGATAACCTTTTTTCCGCTGATTTCTTCTGCCTTTTTTACCATATCCTCAGCTTTGCCGAAGCGGGTGTCGGTTGAGAACGCATTGTCAGACATTATCGGAATGATATCAAAACCGCTGTCCGCAAGCTTTTTCATTTGCTCAAAAGCTTTTGAAAAGGTGCAAAAGGAACCGCACATGGCAAATCCTATAGTTGCCTTTTTCACCCGTTCACCTCCTTTTTATAAGGTGTTTCAGGATAAAATTGTATATACTGTTTTTTTAATAATTTCTCCTGCCGCTTTCGGACTGCATTTACCCGGGAGCGACAGAGCCCTGCAGGCGTCGATTCCAAGCGCGTTGGCAGCTTCAAAATCGACGCCTCCCGGAAGCGACGCAAGGTCGATGATAAGAGTATTGCGGCAGGTGTTTTTAAGCACATCTTCTGTAAATACCGGTGAAGGCACGGTGTTAAAAATAATATCGCGGTTTTTCACGCCGGTAAGCTTTTCCGTGTTTTGAAATTTATATCCGAGTGCCGTTATATACGCTTTGTCGGTATTGCTTCTGGCGCAGACGGTTACCTCGGAGCCGAGGGATTTCAACAGCCTTGACAGAACCTTTCCGATTCTTCCAAAGCCGACAACCATTGTACGGCTGCCGAAAATTGTACCCTCGTACTCAGTCATTGCGCGTTCAATTGCTCCCTCGGCGGTCGGAACGGCGTTGAGAACGGCAAAGTCATCGCGTTTTGCGTAGTCATAAACACAGCCTTCCTGAAGCCGGGGGCAAGCCTTAAGCAGCTTGTCAGCCATTCCGGTAAAAACCGGCTTTTGACAAAGTATTTCCGCTTCACTTGCCGTTAAATAATGCTTGTCGCCTGCAAACGGAGTGTTTATGCTGCCGTCGGCTCTTACGCCCGGAATCGGGAAAATAACAGCGTCGCCGTAGCTGACAGCCGTTGAAATATCCGAAAGGGTAATCGCGCCGACACTTACTATATTATCAAAGCCTCCCAAAATTACGCCGTAGCCGTCCTTTGTGAGTGAATCCGCCAAAAAAAGCTGACGTTTGTCACCGCCGATTACCGCGAAGGTTTTTACGGAATTTAATGCTTTCATATCAACACCAACCATAATAATCTTTACATTTTTATTATATTCACAGTTTAATTAAAAGTGATAAAAATAAGAGCGGCAAAAATAAAAAGAGAACCGGCTCAATAGTAAAATGAGCCGGTTCCTATGTTTTTTATTTAAACAATCCGTCTTTATCGTAATATTCCTTATCGGAAAAATCGTCCTTATCATCAAGGTTATACTCACTGTTTTTAAACATTCCGGAACCTGTCCGGTAATTTGTGTTATTAACCCTCACTGCTCCGATACCAATAATAATTACAATTGCCAACAATATGAATATCAGCCAACCCATATTATCACATCCTTTCTCATTCATTATAACTATGAGATAACAAAATGTAAAGAAAGCATTGCTTGCTAACGTAAAAAACGGCTTAGACAAGCCATTTTTAAAGAAAAAAGGAGCCGCGAAGGCTCCTTGAAAAATTAAAAATCAGTCTGCCGAATAAGGAAGCAGAGCAAGGTGACGGGCGCGCTTGATTGATGTTGTAAGCTCACGCTGATGTCTTGCGCAGGTACCTGTTACACGGCGGGGAAGAATTTTTCCTCTCTCGGACATATAACGGCGGAGACGCGCAATATCCTTGTAGTCAATATGCTCAACTTTATCTACGCAGAAGCCGCAAACTTTCTTGCGTGACTTTCTGCCGCGATTTGGTCTGTCAGCCATTTTAAGTTCTCCTTTCAGTGAGAATTATAAAAGTAGTTATTGTTTAAATTAAATTGTTCGCTTAAAGTTAAAACGGTAGGTCGTCGTCAAGAGGCATATCCTGAAAATCGGCGTTTGTACCGCTTTGGTAAGAGGTCTGCTGTTGCGCAGGCTCCTGATAAGACTGGTTTCCGCCGTAGCTTTGATTGCCATAGCCTTGGTTACCGCCGTAATTCTGGTTTTGATAGCCCTGGTTATAGCCTTGGTTTGAATAACCTGAGTTTGAGTTTTCGCGGCGCTCGCCTGTGAAAGATACGTTGTCGGCAACAACCTCTACTACGTAGCGGTTTGAGCCGTCCTTTGCCTGATACGTGCGGCTTTGAAGCTGACCTTCAACGGCAATAAGCGCGCCTTTGCCGAAATAACGGCAAACAAACTCGGCTGTTTGCCTCCAGCAAACAATGTCAAAAAAGTCTGCCTTGCGTTCCTCTCCGCTTTTTACATAATTGCGGTCAACCGCAATGCGGAAGGTTGTTACGCTTACACCCGAAGGTGTGGTTTTTAACTCGGGATCCGATACCAAACGACCCATTAAAATTACTCGGTTTAACATAGCTTTTTCCTTTCGTGATTCGGGCTTTGCCCTACAATGTGATTATTCGTCTTCCTTTTTGATAATTAATGAACGCATAACGCCTTCTGTAATTCTGTAGCGGCGGTCAAGCTCCGCGGGGAACTCGGCTGTGCTTTCAAAATCAAAGAGAACGTAATAGCCTTCGCTTTCCTTGTTGATAAGGTAAGCAAGCTTTCTCTTGCCCCATTCGTCAACATTTTTAAGAGTGGCCTTTTCCTCAATGAGAGTCTTAAACTTTTCAACGAGCGCCTGAATTCCTTCCTCGCCGTTCTTCATTGAGATAATCATTACGGTTTCGTAATTTGCTGTTACTGCCATTTCTTTGCACCTCCTTCTGGACATTATGGCGGCTGTTGCCGCAAGGATTGCCGCAAGATACATAATGCGACAGATAATATTATAACGGCTAATTTTTAAATTGTCAACCAATTTTTACAATTATTTTTTTAATATAGCGATATAATTATCTCTTTGTATGATTGACAAATATTTTAAATGTTATATAATGTTATTACAAGCGTTAATATGGATTATTGCGTAACTTTGCGATATCTGTTATGCTTTTAATTTCATTTTATTATCTTTAATATAAATATATACATATTTTAAAGACAGGATGTGTTTTGTTGTTTACATCAATTTTTAAGGAACACAAGGGCTTTGGCAAGCAGATTTTTCTTTTGGCGAAAAATGAATTGATCAAAACCTACAAGGGCGCCGTAATCGGTCCTTTGTGGTCGGTTGTTAAGCCTGCGTTTACAATTTTTGTATACTGGTTTGCTTTTTCGGTCGGAATAAAAGCGTTGAGAGCTGTTAATGTTCATCTTAACGGTATGGAACATAAAGCTTTCTCAATCGACTTTTTCACCTTTATGTTTATCGGTATCGTTCCGTGGTTTTTCATTCAGGATCAAATTGTTCAGGGCGCAAAAACACTTAGGAACAACAGGCAGTTTATTACCAAGGTTAAGTTTCCTGTATCCACAATTTTGACGTATACGGGACTTTCAAGACTGTTTGTACACCTTTTCCTTGTAATCATAATGTACATTTACGTAATTTTCAGAATTGGTTTTTCATGGTATAACCTGCAATTCTTTTTGTATTGTCCGCTGATGTTTATGTTTTTCCTTGCTCTATCATGGTCAACAGCCCCGATGTCGGCGTTCAGCAAAGACTTTGAAAGCCTGATTGTTTCGGTTATGTCGGGAGTTTTCTGGCTGTCGGGTATTATGTATGACTCATACAGCTTTACGGGCGGACTTAAATATGCTATGCTGTTGAACCCCATTAACTTTTTTGCCAACGGATACAGGAACTGTTTCCTCTATCACAGGTCATTCTTTACATACAAAACAGAGCTTGTGATTTTCCTTGCGGAATTTGTGGTGGTGTTCTTCCTCGGCATATTTAACTATAACAGACTCAGGAAAAAGCTTCCTGACGTGCTTTAACCGGGAGGTAATTAAATGTCTGATACAATTATTACCTTTAAAAATGTAAGCAAAACCTATATTCTTTATAAAAACGACCAGGCGCGCTTTAAGGCGCTGTTTATCAAGCCGCGCAATCCTAAAACCAATAAGGCGTTAAACAATGTTTCCTTTGAAATAAAAAGAGGCGAATCCGTTGGTATTGTAGGCGACAACGGCGCGGGCAAATCAACTCTTTTAAAGATGATTACCGGCGTTGCCTTCCCCGACAGCGGCGATATTATTGTTGACGGAAAGGTCGCGGCGCTCCTTGAGCTTACAGCAGGCTTTTCGCTTGAGATGACCGGCAGGGAAAATATTTATCTTAAAGGCTATATTCTCGGACTTGAGGATGATTATATCAAAGAGATTGAGGAGAATATCATTGAATTTGCCCAGCTCGGCGATTATATCGACCAGCCTGTAAGAACATACTCCAGCGGTATGAAAATGCGTTTGGGCTTTGCTATTAACGTTAATATTGAGCCTGATGTCTTGGTTGTTGACGAAGCGCTGGCTGTCGGTGACGCGAGCTTCAAGAGAAAATGTAAGGATAAAATCAAAGAGATTATGAGCAACGGAACAACTGTTCTTTATGTCAGCCACAGCGCCGACTCGGTAAAAGAGATTTGTCCGCGTTCTATATATCTCAGAAAAGGCACCGTGATTTTTGACGGTCCCACAGAGGAAACACTAAAGGTTTATCAGGAATATAAAGAAAGCCAAAAAGCAAAAAAGAAGAAGTAATATGATAAAAAATAAGCTCAATCAATTTGAAGCCGACTGGGCGGCTATGCCCCAGGTGGAAAAAGATGAGCTTGCAAAGCTCAACAATAAGACTATACTTATCAGCGGACAAGGCATTGCCCGCTGTCTTTGCATTGCCCTGCTTTATTTAAACGACTCAAAAAAGCTTAACAATAAAATAGTTTTTTTCGGCGATGATTATTATAATCTTGAACGAAGATTTTTTCTCAGTGACCGCAGGGATATTGTTTGTCAAAGTTATGATTCTTTTCCAGAATTAAAAAACAAATTATCAGGCATTGATATTATTGTTCACGCAGGAGTATGCTGTGAGGAAATTAAAAGCTTTCCCGATTCCTTGAAGCGTGAGATTGTTTCAGCCAAAGCTGTTTGCGAGGTTGCCGCCAAAAACAACGCTAAGGTTATTTTACTGAGCGACAGCCGGGTTTACGGCGAAGCAAAGCACGGTAGAGTTTACGCTGAAAATGAGTATACAGACATCATAAGCATAGAACCACGGTTTGCGGAAAGCCAGCTTTTGCGTACAATCGAGAACTATTTTAACTGTGAAAAAAAGGCAAAAGGCCTCTCCCTCACTACACTGAGGACAGGCGTTGTACTCGGTGCTTTTTCAGGAATAAAAAGCTTTATTGACGGAGCTTTAAGAGCAGTTGCCTGCGGTGAAAGATATGAGCTTGTGAAAACTGACAAAAAATATTCATTTGTATATATAACAGATGTGTTTCGCGCAATTGTTTATGCTGTAAATAATTTGCAGGAAAATAATGTATATAATGTTACAGGCGTTGACTCAACAGTTTCTACTGCGTCATTAGCGGCAATGCTGAGTGATGTTTACGGCGAAAAATCAAAGCTTGTGCTGACAAATGGCAGCGAGCCAAACTGCTGCGCAATAAGTCCAAGCAAGATTACAACATTCGGCTGTCCGCCGGCAATCAAGCTCGAAACCGCGCTTGAACTCTGCGTTATGAGCTATATGAGCGATTTATCGGATTTGAAGCTTCCGAACACTCACGACGGCAGACTTGACGCTATACAAAAAATGCAGCTTTCGTATCTGCTTGAGGTTGACAGGATTTGCAGAAAACATAATATCAAATATTTCCTCGGCGGAGGTACGCTTCTCGGAGCAATCAGGCACAAGGGATTTATTCCGTGGGATGATGACTCCGATATAATGATGCTGCGCGAGGATTATGATAAATTCGCTCAAATCGCCGAAACCGAGCTTCCCGCAAATATGACTTTCCAATCCGGGAAAACAGACAGAAACTGCTTCTATGAATTTAACAAGCTAAGGGTTGAAGGAACGGTTTTCGCGACTGATTTTGCAAAAGAACATCGTTCGATTAACATTGGAATCGCGTTTGATATCTTTTGCCACGACAAAACCGCAAACTCGAAGCTCGGTCGCAAAATCCACCTTGCTCTGACAATTTTTACACGCGCTTTGGTATTAAATAAATGGAATCATCGCAAAGCGGATAACGGAAGCAGAATTCAAAGCGCTGTCACTAATTTTTTTGTTAAGCTTCTCCCCCTTCGCTTCAGTTATTTTCTGATGAATCACACAATTAGTTTCTTTAAAAGAAAAAAGAACGCAAAATATTTGTATGACGGTATGGGCAGAAATGTTTATAACGGCAGCTTTGACGCCTCAATACTCGATGAAGTTATCTATACCGAATTTGAGGGTCATCCCCTGCCCGTCCCAAAGCGTTATGATGAATATCTGAAGTTTTTGTATGGTGATTATATGGAGCTTGCTCCGCTGAGCACCAGACTCGGCTGCCATGATATTTTGTGGTGCGACATAGGAAAATATGATACACTTAATAAATAATAAGTTTTTTATTGACAAAGAGAAATATTTCTGCTATAATAATTGCTGCGGATTAAGCTAAGTGCTCCGCCTGCATGGTTCAGGTCCATGTGAAAGCAATTTCATGCAGGTTCAAGTCCTGTTACCTGCACCAGTATGAGTGTTCATAACGGATTTATGTTATGGACACTCTTTCTTTACGTTAAACAAGCCTAAGATTTGAAAAGCATCAAATCTTAGGCTTGTTATTAATAAAATACACTATTTGGTATGAGGAACGTATATGGTGCTGTAAATACAGCGAACGCTAAAGATGACAAAAACTTTTGTTTTTTTGTGAATTTTGTTTTTCGGAAAGCTATAAAATAGTCGAATAAAAAAATAGCTATTGCTGCTACAAAAATCGCTATTGCTATAAACACATAGCTGTATGTATTGACAGCATAAGCATGGTTTGTAACATTATTTAAGCCTTCCATTATTTGGAAAAACAATCCGTTTTCATTACTATGTGAGTTAATATAAAAGTAGCCAATATTTGAACCTATGAATAAAAAGAGTATTCCAACAAAATCTCCAGCAAAGCCAAACAACCATACTTTCAATATGTTTTTCTTATAAAACTCTCCGTTTACTTTCTTAAAAACAATCAGTGATATAATCAGCAAAACAATCGAATCAATAATAAAATTACCAATCAAACAAAGGGCGGCAAGCCAAGGAACAAAAACCATCAGCAAATATGGCGGTAAAATCATATTGTATAATCTAATGTTCTTCTTCATATGATATCCTCCTTTACTAATAATTATATCGCTACGCGATTGTTAAGTCAAGCTTTCGGAATTTGCCGTACAAATTCCCTGCTTGCAGAATTGTAAGACGAATCATAAATCCGTTATGAACACTCGTACCATCCCTATGACCTTGAAAATGGCTTAAACAAGCCGTTTTTGAGGTCTTTTCTTTTTGTATTTTGCTCGTGGTACTTATTCGTGGGATTTATTTAAATTTTTAGCTCATTATTGGCTCATTATTCAATATTTTGATTACGCTGTTTTTCCAAAAACTGCGTAAATCGAAAATAAAAAAGTGCGATAAAACCTGATAAAAACCGGGTTTTACCGCACCACTTAGACGAAGATTTAATTATTTAACCATTGAAGCAACTTCAGCGGCGAAATCGTCCTGTCTTTTTTCGATTCCTTCGCCCTTTTCAAAACGAACGAACTTAACGATTTCAATTTTTCCGCCGAGAGCCTTTGCTGTATTCTTGGTGTACTGAGCAACAGTAAGCTTGTTGTCCTTAACAAACTCCTGGTCTACAAGGCAGTTCTCCTTGTAGTACTTGTTAATCTTACCCATAACAATTTTATCAGCGATAGCTTCGGGCTTACCCTCGTTGATAACCTGCTGACGCATAACTTCCTTCTCGTGGTCAATAACCTCGGCAGGAACATCGTCTCTTGTGAGATAAGCTGTGTTAAGCGCGGCAATCTGCATAGCGATATCCTTGCCGTAAGCTACGAATTCAGGCTTATCTGCAACGTCTGTGTCAAAATTTACAAGAACGCCGATTTTGCCGCCGGCGTGTACATAAGCTACGCAAGCGCCTTCCATACGCTCGAAACGGCGAATCTGAATGTTTTCGCCGATTGTAAGAACCTTCTCCTGAAGAAGCTCGGCAACAGTCTGGTCTGTGCCGTCAGCCTTGAGAGCAAGGAGAGCCTCAACGTCTGCCGGATTTTCTTTGATAACTGTGTTTGCGCAAGCCTTTACGAAGTCAATAAATGAATCGTTCTTTGCTACAAAGTCAGTCTCGGCGTTAACCTCGATAACTACGCCGACGCTGCAGTCGTCTGATGTAGCGGCGTAAGCAACGCCTTCGGCAGCTACTCTGCTTGCCTTTTTAGCCTGCTTTGCAAGTCCCTGTTCTCTTAAAAAGTCTACTGCTTTATCCATATCGCCGTCAGCCTGAGTGAGTGCCTTTTTGCAGTCCATCATACCGCAGCCTGTTTTTTCTCTGAGTGCTTTTACATCTTTAGCTGTAAATGCTGCCATTATAATAACATCCTTTCAAATAGATTACAGTTATATTATTCAGCCTCTGCTTCCGCCGCGGGCTCCTCAGCCGCCGCAGCGCCCATTTGACCTTCCTTGCCTTCGATAACTGCGTTAGCCATTGCGCCCGCAATAAGCTTTACAGCGCGGATAGCGTCGTCGTTGCCGGGGATTACATAGTCAATTTCATCGGGATCGCAGTTTGTATCAACAATAGCTACAATCGGAATGTTGAGCTTCTTTGCCTCTGATACGGCAATTCTTTCTTTTCTGGGGTCTACAATGAAAAGCGCGCCGGGCATTTCTGTCATATCCTTGATACCGCCCATAAACTTTTCAAGCTTGTCGATTTCAAGATTGAGCTTGATAACTTCCTTTTTGGGAAGAAGATCAAAAGTGCCGTCCTCCTGCATAGCGCGGAGCTGCTTTAAACGTGCGATTCTTCTGCGGATTGTCGCGAAGTTTGTGAGCATACCGCCCAGCCATCTTGCGTTTACATAAAAAGCGCCTGCACGCTCGGCTTCTTCCTTAATTGAATCCTGAGCCTGCTTTTTTGTACCTACAAAAAGAATGTTCTTGCCCTCGGAAGAAAGCTCACGAACAAAGTTGTAAGCTTCTTCGAGCTTCTTAACGCTCTTTTGAAGGTCGATGATGTAGATACCGTTACGTTCTGTGAAGATGTACTCAGCCATTTTAGGGTTCCATCTTCTTGTCTGGTGGCCGAAGTGTACGCCTGCCTCCAGAAGCTGTTTCATAGAAACTACTGCCATTTTTATTTCCTCCTTAGGTTAAAACCTCCGCTGTGCCCGTGGATTTACCGGCGCAATAAACGGCATAACGTAATATACCGCCACCCTGCCGGCAGACATCAGCGTGCGAAATGCTTTAATATTATACCATAAAAACAAAAAAAATCAAGTGCTTTTTTCAAAACACTTGATTTATTTTAATATTAAATTTTCAAATTAAGCGGATACCAAGTCGAAAAATCTTACTCCGCCGATTTGATACAGGTATGTTTGTGTTTCATGCCATTCGCTTGAACCTATGTAGAAGCAAAGTACTCTGTGCTGAATTGCTACGCCGTCCTGATCGAAGATAAAGGATACAGCGTCCTTAACATCCTGATTGGGTTCATAATCGGTTGAACCAAAGTACTGATACTCTGAAATAATCCGGTCGATTGAGCTTGTGCCGGAGCGAACCATCGCGTCGCGGATTGACTGGGCAATAAGCGCGCAGCCTTCGTAACCCATAATTCCGCCCTCGCCCATTACAAGGCGTTCGGTTTTTGCTCTGTCATAATCCGAAAGAGAAACATGTGTAGGTGTGTAGCTTGGATCTACAACTGCGCCTGTAACAAGAGCGCCGCCCGAATAGCTTTCTGAGTTTGATGAATAGTCGTTATCATAATCATTGCTCTCGGAGACTGTATCGGAGCTTTGAGTACTTTCCGCCGCAGCCTTAGGCTTTGTTTCCTCGGTAGCAGAGGTTTTTTTAACGGAAGAAGCGGTTTTTTCTGTCTTTGATTTTTCGTTTGTCTTTGCCTTTTCGGTATTGGCTGCCGCAGCCTTAGTGTCCTTTGCCGCCTTTACGGGCTCGGTAACGGGAACCGTTGTTTCCTCAACACAGTTATTTGTGATAACTGCGGAGAACTTGTCGATGTCGCCTACCGAATAAGAAGCAATCCTGCTGTCGGTATACGCGTCAACGCCCGGAGCAAGTGTGGTTGTCGGAACTATAAGAGCAGCTGCCGAAGCTGTAACCGCAATTGCAAGTGACAATACTTTTACGAATTTACGTGACTTGGTAACTTTCTTCTGTGCATTTGAAGCGGACGCGCCGTTTTCAAAATGCTTATTGTTTGTAGCTCTCAAAAATTTATCCTCCCTGTGATTTCTGCACTTAAGACACCATATATATTGTATATCGTACACGCGGGGTATACTATATAAGATTTACAGATGGCTTTTAGTATGTCGAAAGCACAACGTCTTTAGTCGTTAAAATTTTATCAAACACACAATTTCAACTATAGTAAAACATACTTTCTGTCAAAATGCAAGTCACAGTATTTCGGATTAACTGTAACTTTTGTAATTGTTTTGTAATAAAAAGGTTTTTAATTTCATAAAGAAAATATAACTTGTGCATTTTTAACAAAAAAGATATGTTTGTATAGTTTATTGTGCCGAAATGTGAGAAATCGAAAAAATTTCAATTTTTCCAGAAAAATAGCCGTTTTTGGGGCTTTTTTTCTTTATTCTCAATTTTACTTGAAATAATAATGGCGTCTTCTCCTATAAGGGTAATTTTCTCCCACGGAATTATGAAATCTTCACGTTTACCGAATATTCCAAAGAAGAAAAATCGACCAAATATTACAAAAGCTACAACGCAGGCGGTTTTTGTATCCACAATTATATCATCTACGTAACCAATTCGGGATCCGTCAACCGCGCTGATAACCTCCTTGTGTCTCAGGTCGTTAAGTCTGCACTTCACGATATCACCTCTTGTAAGAATATATGTCAGTTACCGCGGCGATATTCATTGACTTTTACTTATAAATTTGATATTATTAATACGGAAAACAAATCTTTATTAACGGAGATGTTTATATGAAATATGTATTTATGACCGATGCTTCGTGCGACCTTACAGCCAAACAGGTTGAGGAAGCCGGAGTTGAAGTGCTCCCGATGGAGTTTCAGATTGAGGACAACATTTATCTTCATTATCCTGACTGCCGTATGATGCCGCTTGAGGACTTTTATAAGGCTATTAAGGACGGCGCCGTTCCCAAAACCACACAAATTAACTTTGACAGCTTTAAAAACTACTTTGAGCCTTATCTTAAGGCAGGAAAGGATATTATCTTTACCGGTATCGCTACAGGTTTGAGCGGTACATACAACACCTGTCTTATAGCCGTAAACGAGCTTTTGGAGAAGTACCCTAAGAGGAAAATATATATTGTCGACTCCTGTTGCGATTCCGCCGGACTCGGCTTGCTGGTTTATCTTGCGGGCAAAAAATACAAGGAAGGCGTAAGCATTGACGAGCTGAAGGAATATATTGAACAAACAAGAGATAAGGTTTGCCACTGGTTTGTTGTTGACGACCTTGATTTGCTTAAAAAAGGCGGCAGAATTTCAGCACTGACCGCAACCTTCGGCAAAGCCTTGCAAATCAAGCCGCTTATCAGCGCCGATGAAACAGGCAAGCTTGTAAATGTGGGTAAAATCAGGGGCAAAAGCAATGTTATCCCTACACTCGTTAAATACGCTAAGCGCGATGCCGACAAGAATTCAAAAAAACAGGTTGCTTTTGTCGCTCACGCTGACAATATTGCCGGAGCAAAGGAGCTTAGAAAGGCTGTAAAGGGAATGTTTAAGGAAGTTCAGATTTGCGATATCGGCCCCGTTATCGGCTCTCACGTTGGTTCGGGAATGCTCGCCGTTGTTTTCCTCGGCGACAGAAACTATAACGCTTAAACACCAAGATAAATATAAATAATACAAAACGGTCGGTTTCAAATGAAGCCGACCGTTTTTTGCTTATCTGTCTCTGCTGTAAAACAGAAGACACATCATACAAACGCCCAAAAAAGCGCCTGCGAATACGCCTATAATTATTCCGAGCACCATAAATTTTTGCCTCCGTCCTTTTTTGACAATTATTATTAATACAATATGCGATAATAATAGCGTGGTGATTGTGTGGCTACTGTTTATATTGACGTTCTGATTACGGTAAATATTTTTATTGATTTCTTTTTAATACTATGCACCAAAACTCTGCTTCATATCAGCCAAAAGCTTTCACGGCTGATTTTGGGAGCCGTTCTGGGAGGATTTTTCAGCTTGGCGGCGCTTTTGCCGAGAATTCCGTTTGGTCTGAACATCATTTTTGACGCCGTGCTTGCCGCCCCGGTTATTTTGGTTTCTTTCGGCTTTTACTCGGCAAGGGTATTCCTTAAAAGAGCGGCTGTGTATTTTTTCTGTTCATTTTTCTTTTGCGGAATAATGATTTTTGTTTACACATCGTTCAAGCCTAAAGGAATGGAAATATATAATGACGTTATATATTTTAATATATCACCGTTTTTGCTGATTATTCTCACGCTGGTGTGCTATTATTTATTAAAGCTTGCTTCGAGATTTTCAGGTAAATCAATAGGAAAACGCGTTTGCGGAGTAAATGTTGTTTACCGCGGGCGCTCGTCAAGCTTTAACGCGCTGGTTGACACCGGATGCCGGGTTAAAGAGCCGTTTTCGGGAGATTATGTTATCATAGCCGAAAAATCGCTTGTGTCCGGTTTAAAGCCCGAAGAGAATGTAATGAGGGTGATTCCCTTTGGCAGTCTTGGCGGCAAAGGAATGATAAAGGGCTTTTTGCCGGACAGTGTTGAAATTGACGGCAAGCCGGCACAGCAAAGCTTATACATAGGAATTTGCGAAAATATTTTGAAGGGAGATGTAAGGGCGATTATTCCGTCAGAACCGGTAAATAACATATGAGGTGAGGTTTAAAATGAATTTACTGCTGAAAATCAAAATGCTCTTTATGAGCGAAAACGAAGTTTTTTACATTAACGGAAGCGACACCCTTCCCCCGCCGCTTTCAAAAGCCGAAGAAGCCGTTATAATGAACCGTATTGCCGAGGGCGACGAGGGAGCGCGCGAACCGCTGATTGTGCATAATCTCAGGCTTGTGGTGTACATAGCAAGGAAGTTTGAATCGCCCGGCGCAGGCGCAGAGGATTTGATTTCCATAGGTACAATCGGATTGATTAAGGCTGTAAACACCTTTTCTCCGAAAAAAAACATTAAGCTCGCGACATATGCTTCGCGCTGTATCGAAAACGAAATTTTGATGTTTCTGCGCAAATCATCACAATTGAAAAACGAGGTGAGCATTGACGAGCCTCTGAACACCGACTGGGACGGAAACGAGCTGCTTTTGTGCGACATTTTGGGAAGCGACCCCGGCGAAATTAACGACAACCTTGAAAACGAGCTTGAAAGGAGCCTTGTTTTGCAGGAAGTCGGAAAGCTCAGCCGCAGGGAATGTAAAATTATGGAGCTAAGGTTTGGTCTGAACGGCAAAAAAGAACACACGCAAAAACAGGTCGCCGACAGGCTCGGGATTTCTCAGTCATACATTTCCCGGCTTGAAAAGAAAATAATCAGCCGTTTGCGTGACGAGCTTGAAAAAGCGGTATAATATTCTTTTACGGAAACACAGCAAAAGCGATGGGACATCCCACCGCTTTTTGTTTATTCGGAAACATCGGACGCGGTAACAGTCGCCTCGGTGTCGCTTTGAGTTGTGTCCTCGCTGTCGCCGATAAAGCCGTCGCCGTCGTCAACCTCTCCGTTGTTCTTTGTTTCGCTGTTTGTTTCTTCCATCGCGCTGTTAGCCTCTGACGCCGCCTGTGATACGCCGCTGCCCACGTCGTCAACTACCCTTCCCGCGCCGGAAACAGCGTCGGAAGCTGCCTGTGACGCGGTTGAAACAGCGTTTTCTCCGCAGCCTGTAAATGCCGCTGCCATCATTATTGAAGCGGCGGCAAGCGCTATTATCTTCTTCATTATTTTCATCCTCATATAAAATAAAAATGGCGTCGAAAACCGACACCATTATTATATGAAGATTTTATTGAATTATTTATTGCTTAAATCTTCCTGTTTTGGATTTGCTATTTCCAAATGCGGATACGGAATTGTAATTCCGTTTTCGTCAAACGCGAGCTTAATCTGCTCCTGCATTGAAAAGTATATGGGAAAATAATCATCGGGAACTCCCCAGACAAACACGATTATCTCCACTCCGCTGTCAAGGTGACTGCCGATGTAAACCTTCGGCTCGGGGTCGGCGAGAATTTTATCGTTCTTGGAAATTACGCCGTAGATTACGCTTTTCACCATAGACAGCTTATCTTCATAGCTAACCGTGAATTTGAGCGAAACCCTGCGGTAATCCCCTGCCGAGCAGTTGGTGACGTTATTAGAGGTAAGACGCGAGTTTGGAATTTGAACCATTTTGTTTTCGTAAGTTCTTATAGTGGAGTAAAAAACACGTATGCTTTGAACATAGCCCTCAACGCCCTCAAATTCAATCAAATCGCCCGCGGTAAAGGGTTTGCTGAATATAATTATCATACCGCTTACAAAGTTTTTGATTGTGTCCTGAAGGGCAAGTCCGGCTGTCAGCGCCGCCGCTCCGATTGCAGCGATAATCGAGTCAACCTTAATGCCGATTGTGTTCAGCGATATGAGAACCACGAGCGCGTACAAAAGCACGCGGAGGATTGAATACAAAAAGGTTTTTACCGTGTGGTCAAGCTTTGTTTTCAAAATCGCCTTCTTCGCGAGTGCCGTAATCACCTTGACAACTACAATTCCGGCTATAAGCACTATTGCGAAGATAAGAATTTTTTGTCCGAATTCTATCATATATTCATTGAACTTTTCCATTATACCTCCGTCAGTCGGCTATTATTTTTTCCGATACCAGCTCGCCGTTGCTCCACAGCCTTACAACAATGTTTCCGTCCTCGTCAAAGGATAGACTTTTGCCGTTTCGCTTGCCGTCAACATAGGTGCATACATCGAGAAAGCCGCCGTTCTTGTCAAACCTTGCTCCGAAGCCGCTCGGGGCGTTGTTGCTCCAGCCGCCCGCGTGCATGGTTCCGTCGCTCAGACGGTAACCCACGCCGGCGCCGTCACGGTTTCCGTTTTTCCATGTTCCGACATAGTTTACGCTGCCTTCCTTATAATAACAAATGCCGAAGCCGTTACGCTTGTCGTCAGAGTAGTCTCCTTCGTAAGAGGTTATGCCCTTTTCGGAAACAGTTCTTCCCCTTCCCGTTCTGCGGTTGTTTGAATCAAGCGCTCCGTAATAAAGATAGCTGCCGGATTTTGTCTCAAAAGCCTTGTCTGGTTTTTCTTCGGCGGCAGGTTTATAGTCAGCCTGCGCGCGCGGCGGCTCGCTGTGATTACAGCCGGGATTTCCGCCGAACGCTTCAACCATTTCAAGCGCCGCGGCGTCAACGCTGCTTTCGTTTTCTTCTTCGGTTTCCTTTATTTTTTCCTTTGCTTTTTCCAAAGCCGGTTCGTTTGCTTCGGTTTTCTTTTTATCCGCGGATTTTTGTTCGCCCTTTTCAACGGATCCGGCTGTTTTACCTTCGTTGGCAAGCTCGCCGAATATATTTTTATTTGTTTTATGAGCCTCAAAAAGAATACTCGCGATTTTATCATAAGCGGAATACTGCACCGGTTCGGTTTCCTGAGGCTCCGGCTCGTCAGAGGGCGGGTTTGGAATATCGTTTTCAGTGAGATACGGCGCGGTGTCAAGCTTTGAACTGACCTTGCCGTAGATATCGTAGGTAAAATCCTCAGGCTTGAAATTAAAGCCCTTATTCTCCTTCAGGGATTCTTCGCTGTAGTCCGAAGGCATAAACGAAGTATCGTACCAAATCATCCCGGAATTGCTGTAGACAAGAGCGCGGCATTTTTTGCCGGACGGATTAAGCGACGGAAAAAGCGTGCTTACCTTTTTGGTTTCTTCATATTCCGTATAAATAAGTAGCATTATGCCGTTGCTTAGCTTGGGATAAACAGCCGCCTTGGGAGAAGTGCTGTTTTCCGCGCTGTAATATTCCGTACGGAACCAGTTATGAGCGGAGTCAAAAAACATCCGCTTGTAAACGTTTCCGTCGCTGTTATAGGACAAAACACAGTATTTGCCGTTTGTTTCGCGCCTGACGGTCTGGTACGGCTGGTTGTTGTAAATAGCTTTCCACGACAGAGGCTCGCCTTTCTTCATTGAATACGAAAGGCTGAGCGGCTTTGAATCAAGCATCAGCTCGGTTTTTTCTGTCTGCTGTAAATTTCCGGAATTGAAATAGTTAGCTCTTACCCCCGCAAGCGCGTCGTTTTTGAAGTCAAGCAGCTCAAAATCCGACACGAGCGCGGAATATATTATTAAATCCTTTGAAATCTTTTGTAAATCGGAACGCATAATTATAATTCCTTTCAGGAAATATAAAATTTAAGATTTAAGGGCGAACACTGTCCGCCCTTATTGTAAATACTAATCTGTAATCAGATAGAAATTGTCATAGCAATCTTATAAAGCTCTTCGTCAAATACACGCTTCATACCGAGAGCTTCTGTGATATCAAGGTCAATAATTTTGCCGTCGCGCATAGCCACAACACGGTTTCCGATGTCGTGCGAAAGAAGCTGAACAGCCTTGTAACCCATCTGGCTTGCGACAACTCTGTCACGGAGAGTAGGTGAACCGCCGCGCTGAACGTGGCCGAGTATAGTTGCTCTGGCTTCAATTCCGAGTCTTTGCTCTATATACTTCGCCAAATCATTAACCTTGCCTACGCCCTCGGCAACAACAATAATAAAGTGCTTTTTGCCTGTTTTTTGGGTGTTAATTATTCTGGCTATTACATCTCTTTCGATGTTATACTCAATTTCGGGAACCAAAATCGCGGTAGCGCCGGTTGCGATACCTGTTTGCAGAGCGATGTCGCCGCAGCGTCTGCCCATAACCTCAACAATTGAGCAACGGTCGTGTGACTGAGCGGTATCACGGATACGGTCAACCATCTCAAGCGCGGTGTTCATGGCTGTATCAAATCCCACTGTATATTCCGAGCAGGCAATGTCGTTATCAATTGTTCCGGGAACGCCGATGCAGTTGATGCCTGCCTCGGTAAGCGCTCTCGCGCCCTGGAAGGAACCGTCGCCGCCGATTACAACAACGCCGCTTATGCCCTTGTCGCGGCAAAAATCTGCTGCTCTTAGCTGAGCCTCTTTCTTTTTAAACTCCTCGCTTCTGGCGGTATAAAGCATTGTTCCGCCGTTGCCGATAATTTCGGAAACACTGCGAAGCGTCATCTCTTCTATTTCCTTGTTTAACAGACCGTTAAATCCGCGGTATACTCCGAAAACCTTCATTCCTCTGTTAATGCCCGAACGAACAACAGCTCTCACCGCAGCGTTCATACCGGGAGCGTCGCCGCCGCTGGTTAATACCGCAATTGCTTTTTGTGCCATATAAAAACCTCCGTTAGAGTAAATTTCCGCTTTAATTATAATACAAAAGGGCTGTATTTACAAGAGAATTTTTAAATTTCTTACAACATTTTTACGTTCAGCCCGGTGTTTCTTGACATTTACAAAAATTAGTATTATTATAATAGTTGAAACTTTATGTATTTAGGAGAATAATATGACAAAGTTATATTTGGCTATTCCGTGCTACAACGAAGAAGAAGTGCTTAGGGATTCCGCCGCTAAGCTTGCAAAAAAATACAGCGATATGATGGCGGCGGGTAAAATTTCCGCCGACAGCAAAATTGTTTTTATCGACGACGGTTCAAAAGACAGAACCTGGGAAATTATTACTCAGCTTCACGGCGAAAACCCCGTGTTTCAGGGTATTAAGCTCAGCCGCAACAGAGGCCACCAAAACGCTTTGCTGTGCGGACTTATGACGCTCAGAAACAAGGCCGACGCGGTTATTTCGATTGACGCCGATTTGCAGGACGACATCAACGTGTTTGACGAGATGGTTGAAAAGTATGAAGCAGGCTGCGACGTTGTTTACGGCGTTCGTTCAAAGCGCGAAACCGACACCTTCTTTAAACGCTTTACAGCCGAGGCGTTTTATAAAATTCTCGAAAAGCTCGGCGCTAAGGTTATCTTTAACCACGCGGACTTCCGTCTTATGAGCAAACGCGCTCTTGAAGCTTTTTCGCACTATAAGGAAACAAACATTTTCCTTCGCGGTATGGTTCCGCTTATCGGCTACAAGTCCGATATTGTAACATACGAGAGAAGCGAACGGCTTGCGGGCGAAAGCAAGTATCCGTTAAAGAAAATGCTCGCGCTTGCGTGGGAGGGAATTACTTCGCTGAGTATTCAGCCGATAAGACTCATTACCTGGCTCGGTCTTATTATTTTCCTCATTAGCCTGATTATGATTATTTACTCTATTGTCCGCTTCTTTATCGGAGCAACTGTCAGCGGCTGGGCAAGCACGCTTTGCTCAATTTGGGCTCTCGGCGGTCTTCAGCTTTTGGCTATCGGAATTATCGGCGAATACATCGGCAAGATTTACCTTGAATCAAAACGCCGTCCGAGATTTATTGTTGAAACATTCCTTGAAGATTAAAATTTTCCCAAGGCTTCTGCCTTGGGATATTTTTTATTAAAAAAACATTGTATATGACATTTTTTTATGATATAATCAGATATATATATTATTTTGAGGAGAATAAAAATGAACGTCAAAAAACTTGAGCGGCGCAACAGTACTCTTGATTTGATAAGAATCGTTGCGGTTTTCTCTGTGCTTTCGGTTCACTTTTTCCTTCACAACGGCTTTTACAGCGAAGGCGTTACGGGATTGGGACCGATAGAAGGCATAATCAGTTATTTCACCACGCATAACTCAGACGCGCTTCACGGACCGTTAATGTTTATAATGGTAACGATGAGGACGCTGTTTTCGATTTGCGTACCGATGTTTTTGATACTCACGGGCTACCTGATGTCAAAAAAAACGCTTAGCAAGGGCTATTACAAGGGTATTCGCAAAACACTTATTATTTTTGTGATAGCAACCTTTTTATGTATGGCGTTTAAGGCTGTTCACGAAAATCAAATTGCGAAAACCGCGTTTTATAACTTTGACCTGCCGTCGATGTTCGCGGCAATTCACAAGGACGGAGCGTACAGCTTTAAAACCTATTTGCTGAGTATTTTTGATTTTACGGGCGCGAACTATTCCTGGTATATCGAAATGTACATAGGACTGTTTTTGATGGCTCCGTTTTTGAATTTGGCTTATCATAAGCTTGAATCAAAAAAGAACAAGCAAATTTTGCTTGCGACATTTATTTTTATTACCGCTATCCCGACTTTATTCAATATCTTTAACTTTGATACAGCCACATGGTGGGTTACTCCTACGGAAAACGATACGTTCCAAAAGCTGATTCCGGCGTTTTGGATGAGCCTTTACCCTATCACCTTCTACTTTACCGGAAGTTATATCCGCGAATACGGTATCAAGCTGAGAACACGCTCAATGGTCGGCGTTCTTTGTGTGTCGCTGTTCCTGTTTTCGGCGTTTAACTGGTTCAGAAGCTACGGCGGCGGCTTTAAGTCAGGAATATATGTTTACTGGTACGGCTTTGAACCCTATGTGCTGTCAACGCTTATATTCACGCTGCTGAGCAGAATCAAGTCGGACAACTGGAAGCCCGGCGTTAAGCTTGCTCTGTGGAAGGTTTCCGACCTTGCGCTCGGTATTTATCTGATGTCATATGTATTTGACGAAATGATTTATCAGACACTCAGGGACAGCGTTCCGGTTATGGTATACAGACTTCCGTATTACTTCATAACGGTTCCGCTTTCGTTTATCCTCGCGGCGCTGACTTCATATTTGATGAACAAGCTCGAGAAGTTAATTATATTTCTTTATGAGAAAATTAAGGAATTTGTCAAAAACCAGCGTGAAAATAATAAGGGTAAAAACTGGCAGGATTACCTGTTCTTCGGACTGCTTGCGTTTGGTATTATATTCGCGCTGTGGAAAACAAACTACGGTTTCGGCGGCTCTGACGAGGCGTTCTACCTCACTATTCCGCACAGGCTGATTAAGGGTGACGCGATGTTCAGCGACGAGTGGCACCTTTCGCAGCTTTCAAGCTTCCTGCTTTTGCCGTTTGTGTGGGTATTCACCACATTTACCGGCTCAACCGAAGGAATCGTGCTTGCCGCAAGAGTATTTTATGTGTTTGTTCACGCCGGGGCGGCAACCGTAATTTATCTTAAGCTCAGAAAGCACGGCATTATCACTGTGTTCGCAAGCTTCTTCTACTTTATTTACACGCCTTACAACATTATGGCTTTAAGCTATGACTCAATGGGCGTCGAGCTTCTTGTGCTTTCCGGAGTACTTTTGGCTACCGCGAATTACGACAAAAAGCTTCAGCTTATTTTCAGCGGACTTTGCCTTGCCGGCGCGGTGCTGTGCTGTCCGTACCTTGCGGTGCTTTATCTTTTGTACGCGATATGTGTTGTTGTAAACAGACTGCTTAAAAACAAAGAAACTGACTTTGCTCTTAAAAGCAGAATGTTTGAACCTAAGAGCTTCCTGTTTTTCAGCGCCGGAGTTTTCGGGCTGGCGGCAGTGTTCCTTATCTTTACGCTTACAAGAGTCGGTATAGGCGATATCCTCAATAACATTCCCGAGATGCTTAAGGATCCCGAGCATCCAAACATTCCGCTTCCTGATAAATTCTTCAGCTATTTCAGGTCGATTTTCAATATGCAGCCTCATTTCAAGTACGCAGTTTACGCGTACGGCGCTATGATGATCGCGATGATTATAGACAAAAAGAGAAGGCTGCACCGTTCGGTTTACCTGCTTATTACTATCGCAGTTGTAATATTCAGCTATGTGCTTATTCTCCCCGAGCTCGGAAAATCAACCTACAACTCGATAATGTTCCCGATGCTCTTTATCGGCGTAACATCCTACATTCTCTGTAAGGATAAGCCGCGCGAATTTTTCACGGCGGTATTTATCCCCGGAATTATTTACTCGTTCTGTATTCACTGCACGTCAAACCAGTACTTCTATGTTATTTCTATGGCGATGACTGTTACAAACATAGCAAGCTATGTGTTCCTTTCGCAGCTTATCAGAGAAATGCGTGAAGCTCCCGACAATATTGAATACGCGGTTGTTATTAAGCGCGTAAGCTTTGGCTTTGTGGTTCTTATGCTTGTTTTGCAGGGCACCTTTGAAATAGGCTCAAAGGCAAGGCACGTGTTCTGGGAAGGCGAGCCTTCCTCGCTGACAAGTCAGATTGAAAACGGCGCGGCAAAGGGCATTTACACAAATCAGGCGCGGTGTACGGAATACGAAAACTTCTATAACGACTTGCAGAGCTACAATAACTCACGTCCCGGAAATATTTTGTTTATGTCGGAAAACACCTGGTTCTACCTTGATGTTGAGGACTATTCCTACGGCACCTACTCAGCCTGGCTTTCAGGTGAAAAGCCTTCGACAATCGAACGTCTTAAAACCTTCTATCAGATGAATCCCGAAAAACAGCCCGAGTACATCTATGTTCCCAAAAGCGCAAAATGGGATATGGACGAAATTAACAGTCTCGCGCTTGAAAAAGGATACGCAAGAACAGATACCGCGTGGAGTATCAGATACGAAAAACAACCGACAAAATAACTGCATATTAAGGCAGAGCGGTATTGCATTAAAAACGGCGAAAAGTATGAGTAAACTGACTTGTATTTTTTGCCGTTTTGTGTTATATTATATACAGGTAGATTTTATACAAAATTTATTTAATAAAAAATATAAAACGAGGTGGAACTAAATGGACACAATGAAGCTTTACAACGAATGGCGTGAAAAGGCTGTTGAAGACGCTGACTTAGTAAGCGAGCTCAACGGTATTGAAGGAAACGAAAACGAGATTTACGAGCGTTTCTATACCGCGCTTAAATTCGGAACCGCGGGACTCAGAGGAGTTATTGGCGCAGGTACAAACAGAATGAATATTTATGTTGTCCGTCAGGCTACACAGGGTCTTGCAAACTATGTTCTTAACAAGTACGGCAAGGGCGCTGTTGCAATCTCTCACGACAGCAGAATCAAGGCTGACCTGTTTATGATTGAGGCCGCCAAGGTTCTTGCCGCGAACGGTATCAAGGCGTACATCACAACAGAACTTCAGCCTACACCGGTGCTTTCTTACCTTGTAAGATACTTTAAGTGTCAAGCCGGAATTATGGTTACAGCAAGCCACAACCCGGCTAAATACAACGGCTACAAGGCTTACGGCGAGGACGGCTGTCAGATGACCGACAACGCCGCCGCCGCTGTTTATGACGAGATTACAAAGCTCGATATTTTTAACGACGTTAAGACCATGGATTTTGACGAGGCAATAAAGGCAGGTCTTATCGAATATGTTGACGAAAGCGTTTACGACACCTATCTTGACAAGGTTATGGAACAGCAGGTTAATCCCGGAATTTGCGAAGGCGCCGGCTTAAAGGTTGTTTACACTCCGCTTAACGGCTGCGGCAACAAGCTTGTAAGAAAGATTTTGAGAAAAATAGGCGTTGAGGAAACCGTTATTGTTAAGGAGCAGGAGCTTCCCGACGGAAACTTTACTACCTGCCCCTACCCCAACCCCGAAATCAAGGAAGCGCTGCAAAAGGGACTTGAGCTTTGCGAAAAAGAACAGCCCGATTTGCTTTTGGCTACCGACCCCGACGCCGACCGCGTGGGCATTGCCGTTAAGGATTATGACGGAAGCTACCGCCTGATTACCGGCAACGAGGACGGCGCTATGCTTACAAACTACATTTTATCGTGCAAGAAGGCCGCAGGCACTCTGCCCGACAAGCCCGTTGTTGTTAAAACAATCGTTACCACCAAGCTTGTTAACAAGCTCTGTGAAAAGTACGGCTGTGAACTTAAAAACGTGCTGACAGGCTTTAAATACATCGGAGAGGTAATTCTTAACCTTGAGAAAAAAGGCGAGGAGAACCGCTATTTGTTCGGCTTTGAGGAAAGCTACGGCTACCTTTCCGGAACTTATGTAAGAGATAAGGACGCGGTTGTCGCTTCTATGCTTGTTTGCGAGATGGCTGCCTACTACAAGAAGCAGGGCAAGTCGCTTGCTCAGGTAATTGACGGACTGTATGAGGAGTTCGGATATTATCTTAACAAAACCTTCGCGTTCGAATTTGAAGGCGCCGCAGGTATGCAGAAGATGGCAGACCTTATGTCGGGCGTAAGAAAAGATTTGCCCAAGGAAATCGCGGGTTACAAGGTTGTTAAGGTGAGCGATTATGAGCTGAAAAAGGAAACCGACCTTGTTACAGGCGAAACCGCCGGCATCACCCTCCCAACCTCCAATGTTATCGCGCTTCACCTTGAGGGCGACAACGGCGTGATTATCCGTCCCAGCGGCACAGAGCCGAAAATTAAGCTCTACATTACCGCTGTAGGCAAAGACAAGGATGACGCAAACGAGATTTGCGAAAAAATTGTCGCTTCTTCTAAAGAAATTTTAGGACTTTAATTTTAATAAGCTTTACCGGCTCATTCTCCGCGCAAGGGTTTGAGCCGGTCTTTTTTTATTTTATGTAATTTTCACTATTCTCTGAGAACATAAATGTGACTTTCACAAGGCGCGAGGTATCCCCCGCCGACGCTTTGTTATTAATCACAGACTCATACCGACAACGCAGTATTGCGGAAAATATCCTCGCAAAATATAAGTCTACTTTCTATCAGGAATTAGTATCAATTGTGAAATTTAAGCGTAGAACCTCGGCTTACAGCTCAAAGAATAAGCAAACGAAAAAAGAGGCGGCAAACGCTGCCGCCTCTGAATGTCCTATAAAAATCTTAACTGTACTTTGGACTCAACTCCGATAATAGATTGGTTTAAAGAAAAAACTGAGTATTACATTGGACCTTCTCCGATCGTTAAGATACCGTAAATCAGATTAAACCATACATGGGAAAAACTCCCTTCAAATAATTAGAAACTATATAAACGGATAATGTGTCGATTTAATAGAAAAACTTAACTTCTCATTGGACTGCCCGCCATTTTAGTCAAAGGTTTTATAGACTTCTTAATATTAAATTGTGATAAAGCCGAAACCCCGATCACTTAAAACATTAGCTCACTTGCCTGTTCAGGTAAACATCCTCATTTATGTAAACAATGAAAGTAGATTTTTTAGCTTATAGGAAGATGTTTACGAATGAACGCTAATCATAAGAAAATAGAAATATGTTTAATAACACTGAAAAAGTATGTTGCTTCAACAAAACAAGCTTATGATACTTCAGCCCCAAGCACCGGGCCTGATACATTGGGTGGTAAGCTCCGCAGATAGTCTTTAATCTGGTGCTTATATAGAATATTAACTTTCATATTAAAGACCTCCTTGTCTTTCCTTTTCTTTGTCTATATTATACATCCGATTATCCACATTGTCAATACTTTTTATAAAAATAATTTAAATTTTATTTTTAAAAAACACCTTGAATATCACTTTAAAATATGATATAATAATATATGTGAGCTGACAAAAACAGGACGGAATACGGGTTCCGCCCTGTTTGTTTTTTGTACGGAATAATACTAATACCTAATAAAAAGTAGCCAATCTTTGCGGTCTATTTTCCGCTTGCAAGGCGCCAGCCTTGCCGCGTCCTTCGCCTTGTCTTGCGAAAAATATCCTCGCAAAATATAAGTCTACTTTCTATCAGGAATTAGTATAAGGCAAAATAAAAGAGAGCTTTACAGCTCCCCTGAATTTTGAAATTTAAACACAGCTTGTATCGTGCTTACTTTTTTTCTCTTCCGAGAAGATAATCAACAGATACTTCAAGGATATCCGCCAGCGCAACCAGTTCAACGTCGGTCACAAATCTGATTTGTCCTTCAAGCTTGGACAGTCCGGATGCGTTCATATCAACTCCGTTAACCTGAAGCTGCGCCAAAAGCTCTTTTTGCTTCATACCCTTTTGCTTTCTGACAAGCTCCACACGGTTTCCTACAAGGTTTCTGTCCCCAAGTTCTTGTTTTCTTAATCTCATTTTTTACTCTCTCCATATCCAATAAAATTCTTTTTGATAATTCTTTTCGAAAATTCCTTATAAAAATTCTTCAAAAAAATTCTTCAAAAAAATTCTTCAAAAACATTATGGGACTATTATAATACTTTATTAGAAAAAAAACAAGTGTTTTTTGTAAATAAATTTAAAAAAATGAAATTTTTTCACGAAAATAATTACAACGCGAAAACCAATTGTGTATAATTATTATTATTTCGGTAATTATTTCGTCATTTTATATTAATTATTAACAGTATTTTAACCTATGTTTAAACTTGTTAACTCTGTTAAAACTCAACCGCTCAGTTGTTAAAGAATGTTTAATATGTTAAAAATCAGGTTTTTTGAGTTATTTACTACAAAAGATTACAAAATAATTACACGACGTGCCAAAAAAAGACGACTCTGTTTAAGCCGTCTTTGTCTTTATATTTAATTATTTTTTATGATTATTCCGCGAAGGTTCCGTCCTCAATTTGCTTCAGCATTGCGACACGCTTGTCGTGTCTGCCGCCCTCCTCGGGTGTATTCAGGAAAATATCGGTAAACTTTACCGCGTCCTCCCCGCTGATAACTCTGCCGCCCATACAAAGAATATTTGCGTGATTATGGCGGCGCGTCATTTCGGCGCCGAATTCGTTGTTTACCACCGCGGCGCGAACACCCTTAACCTTGTTTGCCGCCATAGATATACCGATTCCGGTTCCGCAGCAGAGTATTCCAAACTCGCAGTCGCCTTCGGTTACAGCCTTGGCAACCTTATAGGCATAAACGGGATAATCAACGCTTTCTTCGCTGAACGTACCGAACTCACGGTACTCTATTCCCTTTTCGTCAAGATACTTTTTTACGGCGCAAATCAGGTTATATCCGCCGTGGTCACATCCCAGTGCTATCATTTTGCTACTCCCATTCTTTTATTTAACTCTCTTTGAGCCTGCGGCAGCCGAAGGTACACAGGCATCAGTTTTTCATCGGTTGTCAATCCGCCTTCGTTTATGCTTTTAAACGCCGCTAAGGCGGTTGAAGATGATTTTTGGATTCGTATATTGGCAGGAGCTAAAATCACGTTAGGAAGCGAATTTCGAAGAAATTCAAAGCTTATTTCAGCTCCGTCTCCGATTAACATTACTTTTTCGCCGCTGTACGATTTTAAATCCTGTTCCAAATCCGCCAGCGATAACGCACGGTCATCGCAAAGGCGCTCAATTTTTTCGTCCCTGACGCGGAACACAGCGTTATACACCTGCGAACACCTTGCGTCCATTACAGCACAAACAATACAGTCGGAGCCTATAGCGTTATACGCCATACTTTCAAGCGTTGAAACCGCCGCGCAAGGCAGGCTGTGGGCGAAGGCAAGTCCTTTTGCCGCCGCTACGCCAATGCGCACGCCTGTGAACGAACCCGGGCCGGCGTTAACCGCGACCGCCCCTATTTCACTTATCGGTGTCTGCGCGTTTTTGCAAAGCTGTTCTATCATAGGCATCAGCGTTTGGCTGTGCGTCAGCGAGGTATTTATAAAAAACTCACCTATGATTTTATCCTCCTGCGCTATACAGACTGACGCCGCTTTAGCGGAGGTATCTATAGCCAAAATTTTCAATTCAAATCAAGACCTTCAATTTCAAATATTCTCTGATTATCGTTTTCGCCCTTGGAAATATTGATTCTTACACAGTTGTCAGGCAAAGCGCCCTCGATGTTTTCACTCCACTCGATTACAAGGATTCCGTTGCCTATGTAGTCAAAAAAGCCTGTGGAATATAAATCCTCCCAAGTGCCGACACGGTACATATCGAAATGGTAGATATTATACTTTCCCGAATACTCATTTACAAGCGAAAAGGTCGGGCTTGAAACACCGCTTTCTACACCAAGCGCCGCCGAAAGTCCGCGTGTAAAAGCTGTTTTACCCATACCCAAGCCGCCAAACAGAGCGATAACCTCTGCTCCGCTCAGCTTTTGCGCAATGAGCGCGCCGATTTTTTCGGTATCCGCGGCGCTGTTTGAGATTAACCGTGTCATATCAGAATAATCCCGTAATTTTGCCTTCGGCGTTTACGTCAATACTGTGCGCGGCAGGCTTTTTCGGAAGTCCGGGCATTGTCATTATGTCGCCCGTATAAACCACAACAAAGCCTGCTCCGTTTGAAAGCGAAACGTTTCTTACAGTGATTTCAAAATCCTTCGGAGCACCGAGCAAGGCAGGGTTATCCGACAAAGAATACTGTGTTTTCGCGATACAAACCGGCAGCTTGTCCGCGCCGAGCTTTGTTACCTCGGCAATTGCCTTTTCCGCGGCGGTAGTGTAATTCACCTTTGAAGCTCCATAAATCTTTTTAGCGATTGCCTCGATTTTTTCTTTAACGGTCAGATCAAGCGAGTATATCGGCGCGAAATCCGAAGGCTTTTCACAGGCTTCAACAACCTTGTTCGCAAGCTCGATTCCGCCTTCGCCGCCCTTGCCGAATACGTCGGAAAGCGCAAAGTCGGCTCCGTTTGCCTTGCAGTATTCCTCGATGAACGAGAGCTCGGCTTCGGTGTCGGTGCCGAAGCGGTTGATAGCGACAACAACGGGAACATTGTATTTTCTCATATTTTCAATGTGTACGCCGAGGTTTGCTATGCCCTTTTTAAGAGCTTCGAGGTTTTCCCTGCTAACATCTGCTTTGGGAACGCCGCCGTTGTATTTAAGCGCGCGGCAGGTTGCCACAAGCACAATAGCGTTGGGCTTTAAGCCTGCATAGCGGCATTTGATGTCAAGGAACTTTTCGGCGCCGAGGTCAGAGCCGAAGCCTGCTTCGGTAATGCAGTAATCGCCGAGCTTTAACGCGAGCTTTGTTGCTCTTACGCTGTTGCAGCCGTGGGCGATATTTGCGAACGGTCCGCCGTGCATAACAGCCGGTGTTCCTTCAAGAGTCTGCACAAGGTTAGGCTTGATTGCGTCCTTTAACAAGGCGGTCATCGCGCCGTCCGCCTGAATATCACGGGCGAATACAGGCTCGCCACTGTAATTGTAGGCAACAAGAATATTGCCGAGGCGGCGTTTTAAGTCCTCGATATCCGAGGCAAGACAAAGAATCGCCATAACCTCGGAGGCAACTGTGATAATGAAATGATCCTCGCGCGGAACGCCGTTCACCTTTCCGCCGAGACCTACTACTATATTTCTGAGCGCTCTGTCGTTCATATCAAGACAGCGCTTAATAAGAATTCTTCTTTGGTCAATGCCAAGCTCGTTTCCCTGCTGAATGTGGTTATCGAGCATTGCGCAGCACAGGTTATTCGCGGACGTAATGGCGTGCATATCGCCCGTAAAATGCAGGTTAATGTCCTCCATCGGGAGCACCTGCGCGTAGCCGCCGCCTGCGGCTCCTCCTTTTATTCCGAACACAGGGCCGAGAGAAGGTTCTCTTAAAGCAATTACGGCTTTCTTGCCGATTTTAGCCATTGCCTGACCGAGTCCCGCGGTTGTAGTGGTTTTGCCTTCGCCCGCCGGCGTCGGATTGATAGCGGTGACAAGGATAAGCTTGCCGTCGCTGTTGCTTTGAAGTCTCGCGCTGAGTTCGTCGGAAAGCTTTGCCTTGTACTTTCCGTAAAACTCCAGCTCGTCTTCGGTTATTCCGAGCTGTGCCGCGACGTCCTTTATCGGCAAAAGCTTTGCCTGCTGGGCGATTTCAATATCTGATAACATCATTAAAGCACCTCCGTGTTTAGTTCGGTTTTATATTTTTGTATTTGCCACGTTTAAATTTAATTATAACAAATTTAAAGTTTTATATTATTCTCTATTGATATTATGGCGAGAATTTAATATAATAAATTTGAATAATAATTGTGAGGCGTTGTATTTGAGTAAAAGTTCACTCACTGATTTTTTCAGGAGAACCGATATTTTGCTTTGGCTGCTGACGCTTTCGGCTGTTATTTACAGCTTTCTGCTGATTTCAAGTATGCAGCGCGCCGGCGACTACAACTTTTTGCGTCCGCAAATTGCGGCTGTGCTGCTCGGAACAGCGGCAGCTTTGCTGATTGCAAACGCTGATTACAGGTTTTTTTTGAAAAAATGGTACATTTCCGCGCTTATCGGAATTCTGCTGTCTGTGCTTGTGTTTTTATTCGGAATAAACATAAGCGGCACCGACGATACGGCGTGGCTGCAGCTTCCGGGCGGCTTTACGGTTCAGCCGTCGGAATTTATGAAAATCTGTTTTATTATTACATTTTCAAAGCACCTTTCATATTTGAACGAAAAAAAGATGATTCAAAGCTTTTTCGGTGTGCTTACGCTTTTGGTTCACGCGCTGATTCCTATGATTCTGATTCATTTTCAGGGCGACGACGGAACCGTGCTGATTTTTGCTTTTATTTTTCTGATTATGTCATACATCGCCGGAGTTCAGTTAAGGTATTTTGTAATTCTGGGAATTGCCTTACTTGTCGGGATTCCGATAATTTGGAATTTTTTTCTCAACGATGAACACCGCAACCGGTTTTTGGCGTTATTTGACATTGACGGCAACGCGATGACAAACTACGGTTGGCAGCAGTTTCAGGGCAAAATCAGTATGGCAAGCGGAGGCTTGTCGGGCACAGGACTTTACAACGGCTCGCGGGTTGAGTACGGAATTGTTCCCGAACAGGAAAACGACTTTATTTTTACGGTAGCCGGCGAGGAGCTTGGTTTTATCGGCTGTATTATTTTAATGGCGATACTTTTCGGTATTATTATCCGCCTGATTATCGACGCAAAAAAAGCCAACAACAGCGACGGAAGGTATATTTGCACCGGAGTTTTCGCCACAATTGCGGCGCAGACTATTATTAACCTCGGAATGGTGCTCGGATTTTTACCTGTAATCGGAATTACGCTGCCGCTGTTCAGCGCGGGCGGAACCTCGGCGCTGAGCACGCTGATTTGCATAGGTTTGGTTCAGAGCGTGTGCAATCACAACGATGATGATATGGACACCGCAAGGATAAACAGAAAAAGCCGCAGCAGGTCAAGAATGAGAATTTGACAACCGCAAAAAGAGAGAAGTCAGCCGGCTTCTCTCTTTTGTTATACTCATTATTTGGTTTTACTAATTATTTGGTTTTGCCTATGTCGGTGCGGTAATGCGCTCCTTCAAAGCTGATTTTCTTAACCGCGGCGTACGCCTTTTCAAGCGCCTCGTCAAGTGTATCCGCTTTTGCGGTTACGCCGAGAACTCTGCCGCCGTTGGTGTAGAACTTTCCGTTTTCGTACTTGGTGCCGGCATGATAAACAATAGCGCCGTCAACGCCGCCCTTGTCGTCCAGTCCTGACATTTCGATACCTTTTTTGTAGGACACAGGATAGCCGCCGCTTGCCATTACAACGCAGGCAGCCGCGCCGTCATACCATTCGATGTCCAAATCGCCGAGCTTTTCGTCAATTACGGCTTCGCAAATGTCAACCAAATCGGTTTTAAGTCTGGGAAGAACAACCTGAGCCTCGGGATCTCCGAAACGCGCGTTGTACTCGATTACCTTGGGACCGTTGGGAGTCATCATCAGTCCGAAGTACAAGCAGCCCTTGAAGGGTCTGCCCTCTTTGTTCATTGCCTCAATTGTTGGCTTAAAGATTGTGTCCATACACTCTTGAGCAAGCTCGTCAGTGTAGTAAGGATTGGGGCTTACGGTGCCCATACCGCCCGTGTTGAGTCCCTCGTCGTTGTCGTAAGCTCTTTTGTGATCCTTTGAGCTTACCATAGGCTTCACGCACTTGCCGTCGGTGAACGCAAGGACGGAAACCTCGGGACCTGTAAGGAATTCCTCAATTACAATATTGTTGCCGGAATCGCCGAACTGCTTGTCTTCCATTATGGATTTAATCGCGGCTGCGGCGTCGTCGATCGTCTGAGCGATGATTACACCCTTGCCGAGAGCAAGACCGTCCGCCTTTACAACAACCGGGACTGTGTTTTCGGCTTTAACATATTCGATTGCCTTTTTGGGATCGTCAAAAACCTCGTATTTAGCGGTTGGAATACCGTACTTTTTCATAAGATTTTTCGAGAAAACCTTTGAAGCTTCAATAATTGCCGCGTTCGCGTTGGGACCGAAGGCACGGATGCCTGCCGCCTGAAAGGCGTCAACCATACCGTCCGCAAGAGGATCGTCGGGAGCGACAAAGGCGAGGTCGATATTGTTCTCCTTAGCGAAATTAACCATACCCTCTTTGTCCATTACATTGATGTTTACAACCTCGGCGTCGCGCGAAATTCCGCCGTTTCCGGGAGCGCAGTAAAGCTTAGTGCATTTGGGGCTTTCAAGCAGCTTTTTAATTAGCGCGTGCTCTCTGCCGCCCGAGCCTATCATTAATATATTCATATTTGTTACCTCGCGACGTTATCAGTGGTGGAAAAGGCGGATGCCTGTAAAGCACATTGTCATACCGTACTTGTTGCAGGTGTCAATAACATTGTCGTCACGAATTGAGCCGCCGGGCTGAGCCACAAACTCAACGCCCGAGCGCTTTGCTCTTTCAATGTTGTCGCCGAACGGGAAGAACGCGTCCTGAAAGCCATTCCTTCTTTTCTTCCTTAGTAAGGGGTTCGGGCTTGGTCTTGAAGAACTGCTGCCATGTACCCTCAGCCAAAACATCCTCGTAGTCGTCAGAGATGAAAACGTCGATTGTGTTGTCGCGGTCGGGACGGCGGATATCGTCAACAAACGGAAGATTCATTACCTTCGGATGCTGTCTGAGGAACCAGATGTCAGCCTTGTTGCCGGCAAGACGTGTGCAGTGGATTCTTGACTGCTGACCTGCGCCTACGCCGATTGCCTGGCCGCCCTTGGCGTAGCAAACCGAATTTGACTGGGTGTATTTTAAGGTGATGAGAGCGATAAGAAGATCCCGCTTTGCCTCGTCGGTAAGCTCTTTGTTTTCTGTAACAATGTTCTGAAGAAGCATTGCGTCGTCGATAACAAGCTCGTTTCTGCCCTGCTCAAAGGTGATTCCGAAAACATCCTTGTGCTCAATCGGATTGGGAGCGTAGTCCGGATCTATTTTAACAACATTATAGTTGCCCTTTCTCTTGGTTTTGAGCACCTCGAGAGCTTCGGGAGTATAACCGGGGGCGATAATTCCGTCGGAAACCTCGCGCTGTAAAAGCTTGGCTGTCTGAACGTCGCAGGTGTCGGAAAGCGCAACCCAGTCACCGTAGGATGACATTCTGTCCGCGCCTCTTGCCATAGCGTAAGCGGAAGCTATGGGAGAAAGCTCGAGATCGTCTACAAAATAGATTTTCTTTAAGGTATCGGAAAGCTCGCAGGCTACGGCAGCGCCGGCAGGGCTTACGTGCTTAAAGGAAGCCGCCGCGGGAAGTCCGGTTGCTTTTTTGAGCTCGCGCACGAGCTGCCATGAATTGAACGCGTCAAGAAAATTGATATAGCCCGGCTTGCCGTTGAGCACCTCAACGGGGAGATCGGAGCCGTCCTGCATAAAGATTTTTGACGGCTTTTGATTGGGGTTGCAGCCGTACTTTAACATCAGTTCGTACATAATGTCATCCTTTCGATATATTATTATAATAAATTACTTGTTTTTATTAATTATTCTTGAATCTGCCTCGCCTGTGGCAATGTCTATATAGCGAACAAAGAGAGAAACCTTGTTGTCGCTGTCAAGAGCTTCCCAAACCTTTGCGGCGAAAGCGTCGATATCGTCGTCGCCGATTTCCACAAGAGTCGGCTCGCCTTCGAAGCTGGGAAGCGGATTTCCGTCGCCCATATAGGTGTGGATAAATCTGCCCTTGCCTGCAAGCGGAGCGTCATAAGAGAAGGTGTAGCGTTCGCAGCATTCGGGGTTGCCGTCGGCGCTTTTGAGAATTGACATTGCGTAATTCATCTTGCCGCCGCTGCATTTTACGATACCCGAAATTCTCGGGGTGTAGTTTGGCTCGTCCGGCTCGAATTCACGCGTGCGCAGCGACTGCTCAAAGGTGAGCTGCTGATTCATCAAATCATAGATTGTGTCGGTCTGGTCGCCGTTTGTTACGATTGTTTTGTTTCCGAGCACGCGCACGGGAGCGTAGATGATGAGCGAAGGATCGGTAAGCTTTGAGGGATCGTATGCCTCGGTCTTGATTCCGTCCTCTGTTTCAACAAAAATTCTGTTGCGGCTGTTTTCGCTTCTGCCCATAATGAAGTAAGCGATAACCGCCTTTGTGCCGTCGGCGCTTCTGCCGAGCACAATTCCTCTGCCGGGATAGCTTGTTGACGCGATTTCCTGTGTTAATGATACAGCTTTCATATTTGCCTCCTAATCGAGAATTTCGGTAATGTTACCGTTTACTTTTATTTTATCGTCGCAGAACAGAGCCACTGCCCTTGGCAGGATTTTCCACTCCGCCTGTTCCATAACCCTTTTTTGCAATACTTCGGGTGTATCGCCGAATTTTACCTCTACCGCTTTTTGAAGGATAATCGGGCCGCCGTCGCAGATTTCGTTTACAAAATGCGCGGTTGCGCCGGTCACCTTAACGCCCTTTTTGAGCGCTTCCTCATGTACGCGGAGACCGTAGTAGCCCTCGCCGCAAAAGGACGGTATAAGCGCAGGATGAATATTTATTATTTTGTTTTCATACGCCGAAATAAAGCCCTTGCCCAAAATTGTCATAAAGCCGGCAAGTACAACCAAATCGGCGTTTTTGCTTTGCACAAGCTTTGTGAGCGCTTCGTCATACAGCGAAAACTCATTAAAATCCCCGCGCCTTATTACGGCGGTTTCAATGCCGTTATTCGCGGCTCTTGTCAGCGCGTAGGCGTTCGGATTTGATGAGATTACACAGGTGATTTTTCCGTTTGAGATTTCTCCCCTGTTTTGCGCGTCAATAAGCGCCTGCAAATTTGTGCCGCCGCCCGATACCAAAACAACTATGTTTTTCATTAGGCGAACACAACTCCTTCACTGCCCTCGATAACCTCGCCGAGAACCACGGCGTCCTCGCCGTTTTCACTGAGAACCTCCAAAGCCTTGCCGGCTTCGTCCCTTGAAACGGCAACAACCATTCCGACGCCCATATTGAAGGTGTTGAACATATCGTGCTCGCTGATGTTTCCGACGCGCTGCATAAGCTTGAATATCGGCAAAACAGGGATTGCGTCCTTGTCAATCTTGGCTGAAAGTCCTGTTTTGAGCATACGCGGAATATTCTCATAGAAGCCGCCGCCGGTGATGTGCGACACAGCCTTTACCTCAACCTGCTCCATAAGCGCGAGGATTGGCTTTACGTAAATCTTTGTGGGAGTAAGCAGAGTTTCGCCCAAAGGAGCCGAAAGCTCGGGATAGGTATTGTTGATTGTTGTTTCGTTTATGTCAAAAATCTTTCTTACAAGCGAAAAACCGTTTGAGTGCACACCGGAGGAACGCAGTCCCAAAAGAACATCGCCCGGCTTTAGCTTTGAGCCGTCAATCATTTTTGGCTTGTCAGCAATTCCAACGCAAAAGCCAGCTACGTCGTACTCGTCAACAGGCATAAGCCCGGGGTGCTCGGCGGTTTCGCCGCCGATAAGCGCGCAGCCGGACTGAACGCAGCCCTCCGCGATGCCCTCTACAATTGAGGCAACCTTTTCCGGAATGTTCTTGCCGATTGCGATGTAATCGAGGAAAAACAGCGGTTTTGCTCCGCAGCAGATTACGTCGTTCACACACATTGCAACGGAGTCGATTCCGATGGTGTTATGCTTGTCAAGCAGGAACGCAAGCTTAATTTTTGTACCTACACCGTCCGTGCCGCTGATTAAAACAGGCTCTTCCATTCCCTTAAAATCGGGAGCGAACAGTCCGCCGAAGCCGCCGATTCCCGAAACAACGCCCGGAATGTTTGTGCGGGCAACGTGCTTTTTCATAAGCTCAACGCTTTTGTAGCCGGCGGTGATGTCAACGCCTGCCGCCTTGTAACTTTCTGAGAAGCTTTCCATAAAAATCCTCCGTTATTTCTTTTTAATTTTAGTTGCGTATTTATCCACAAAGAAGGTTGTGGGAACCTCGGCGGCATAATTTTCGGTAAAGCAGCCGTCGCAAAGGTCTATTTCGGCGTCCGCCGCAATTTTATGCAGGCTTTCTACGCTGAGATAGCCGAGCGAATTCGCGCCGATTTCGTTCTTTATTTCCTCAACCGTCATTTTGTTGGCTATAAGGTGTTCCTTGTCGGTAATGTCGGTGCCAAAATAGCAGGGAGCAATAAACATAGGAGAGCTTACAAGCATATGAACCTCCTTGGCGCCCGCTTCCTTTAGCAGTCTTACGATATGCTTTGAGGTTTCTCCGCGCAAAATCGAATCGTCGATAACTACAATGCGTTTGCCTTCAACATTTGATTTAAGCGCTGTCAGCTTGGTTTGCATAAGCCGTTTTTTCTTGTCCATACCGGTGCCGACACTTCTGCCGATGAACTTATTTTTCACAAAACCCATACCGAGCGGAACCCCCGACGCCTTTGCGTAACCCTCGGCGGCAACTATTCCCGAATCGGGAACGCCGCATACCATATCGGCATCAATGGGATACTCTTTGTACAAAAGCTCGCCTGCTCTGAGTCTTGCGGTGTGTACGTCCACGCCGTCGATTTTACTGTCGGGACGGGCGATGTACACATATTCAAAAAGGCAGAGCGAAGTTTTTTCGCTCTTTTTTGTCTGGTAATAGGTGTGAAGTCCGTCCTTGTCGATAACAACCATTTCGCCCGGCTTAACATCGCGCACGAATTCTCCGCCTACACTGTCAAAAACACAGCTTTCCGACGAGAACATATAGCTGTCTTTGATTTTGCCTATGCACAGCGGACGGAACCCGAACTTATCCCTGAACGCTATCAGGCGCGTAGGGGCGCAAATTACGGTTGAATAAGCTCCCTCAAACTTGTCCATTGCGCTGAGCACCGCGTCCTCGAGGTTTAAGGTTGAGCAGCGTTCTGTAGCAATTACATACGCCATAAGCTCGGCGTTGGAGTTTGACTGGAAAATAGCTCCGCCGCGTTCAAGCTCCTTGCGAATCTGCGGAAAGTTTGTAACCGAGCCGTTGTTGGCTATTGCTATGGAACCTTCCATATATCTTAATACGAGCGGCTGGTTTGCGGCTCTGTCGAGGCTTTGATTTGATGTGTAGCGCACGTGACCTACCGCTATATCGCCGTTGACAAGCTTTTTAAGAGCTTTGTCGGTGAACACCTCGGACACCATTCCAAGCTCTTTTACCGTTGTAAAATTGCCGCCGCTGTTCACTGTTATTCCGGCGCTTACGTGACCTCTGTGCTGCAAGCCGTAAAGCGCGTCATAAGTAATGTTAACGATGTCAATATCGCTGTTGTTTTTAAATATACCGAATACTCCGCATTCCTCACGCGGTTTGTCCCCGGGATTAATTGTTACATAATTTGTACTCAAAGCTCCGCCACCTTAGTCTGCATCGCCTTGTCCTTTTCGGCAACGCCTTTTTCCATATCAAGTTTCATATCTTCAAGCTTTTGCGCCAAAGCATCATCGGAAAGCGCAAGCATTTCCACAGCAAGAATAGCCGCGTTCGCCGCTCCGTCAACAGCAACTGTCGCAACGGGGATGCCTGTAGGCATCATTACTGTAGCAAGCAGCGCGTCCATACCGTCAAGCTGGGCTGACTTGCACGGAATTCCGATAACGGGCAGGGTTGTTTTCGCGGCGAGAACTCCCGCAAGGTGAGCCGCCATACCTGCCGCGGCAATAATAACGCCGAAGCCGTTTTTCTTAGCGTTTTGCGAAAAGCAGATTGCCGCGTCGGGAGTTCTGTGCGCGCTCATTACATGAACCTCATAAGGCACGTCAAACTCCTTTAATTTTTTCACAGCTTTTGAAACAACAGGGAAATCGCTGTCTGAACCCATTATGATTGCGACCTTTTTCATAATTTACTCCTTGAAATTGATAAATTTACAAATTTTTACTTATATAATTATTTTTCGTCCTTCCAAATTTCCTTTACAGCCGTTACGCTTCCGGCGAGCGACTGAATGTCGGACGGAATGATGATTTTTGTCGCCTGTCCGTCTGCCGCTCTTTCAAACGCTTCCAGACTTTTAAGCTGAATTACCCTGTCGTTCGGCGCGGCTTCGTTTAACATTTTAAGCGCGTCGGCGTTTGCCTTTTGCACGGTAAGAATAGCCTCGGCTTCACCCTGAGCTTCACGGATTTTCTGCTCCTTAACGGCGTCCGCCTTAAGTATGGCGCTTTCCTTTAAACCTTCCGCAACCAAAATTTGGCTGCGCTTTTCGCCCTCGGCGTCAAGAATTCTGGCTCTTCTTTCACGCTCCGCCTTCATCTGCTTTTCCATTGCGTCCTGAATTTCACGCGGAGGAAGAATGTTTTTAAGCTCAACGCGGATTACCCTTATTCCCCATGCGTCGGTCGCTTCATCAAGGATAATTCTGATTTTATCGTTGATTGTGTCGCGCGAGGTAAGCGTGTTGTCAAGCTCCAAATCGCCGATGATATTGCGCAGGGTTGTGGCGGTAAGGTTTTCAATCGCGCTTAACGGGCGCTCAACACCGTAGGTGTAGAGCTTGGGATCGGTGATTTCAAAATAAACAACGGTGTCGATTTGCATTGTAACGTTGTCACGCGTGATTACGGGCTGAGGCGGAAAATCAACAACCTGCTCCTTAAGCGAAACCTTTTTTGAAACACGGTCAATAAACGGCACCTTGATGTGAAGTCCGGTGTCCCATGTGGTGCTGTACGCGCCGAGGCGTTCAATTACATAAGCGTGAGCCTGCGGCACTATTTGAATGTTGCGTATAACCAAAATAAGCAGTATCAAAATTACCGCGCCTAAAATTATTAATCCTACCATAATAATCTCCTTACCGCGCCTGCTCTACCAAAAGCTTTACGCCTTCGATTGCAAGCACTTTTATTTTTGTATTTTTTCTGATTGGAGCGAAGTCCGACCTTGCGCTCCAAATTTCTCCCATTACCTTAACCTGTCCGATTGACTGGGCGTCCTCGATGTCGTGAAGCACAACCCCGGTTTGTCCGACAAGCCTGTCTGAGTTTGTATTGACCTTTTTATTGTTCTGCTTTATTTTTTTGACTACCGGCTTGGTAACAATCAGGGCGACAAGCGAAACCGACAAAAAAACAAGCGACTGTATGATAAGCGAGCCGGTGAATATTGTGGACACCGCGGCGCACAGCGCTCCGATTACAAACCACACCGACACAAGCTGGGCGGTCGCGGCCTCGCAAACAGCCATTACAACGGCAAAGCCTATCCAGATATACGGCAGAAACGGCGTTATATTTTGCATTACAACACATCCTTTCAAATCCGGGCAAATTCATTCCTTCTGTTTATTTTACCACAGTAATTTTTTTTCGTCAATTTATTTTAAGCAAATTTTGATTACCTCTACACTTTTTTATTATTATGTGTTATAATTAATTACATATTTTGAAATGACGGTGAAATTTATGGCATTTGATACCTTTGACGAGGGAATTGCTCCCGGCGGACTGAGAAGTAAAAACGAGATTAAGATTTTAATTTGCTACATTTATAATTCGGTTAACGACAAAATGAGCAAAAACCTTGTTACCGAAGCTATTATTAACGATGAACTGGCAAACTTTTTTGAAATATCGGCAGCGTTTGACGAGCTTGTAAATGACAAAAACCTGATTGAAAGCGACGTTGTTGACGGCGAACAGACTTATGTTATCAGCAATAACGGAAGAACCATCGCGGTTCAGCTTGAGTCCGCCCTTTCGCACTCGGTCAAGCAAAAGTCATATAACTGCGCTTTAAGGCTGATGTCCGAACGCAAAACCGCGCGCGAAAACTTTGTTGAGATTGTCAAAACCGAAAACGGTTTTTCCGTAAACTGCACGATTTCGGGCGGCGACGTTGACTTGTTTAATTTTTCGATTTTCGCGCCCTCGTATGAACAGGCAGAGGTTATAAAAAACAACTTTTTAAGCTATCCGCAGACTATATACAAAACTATGCTCGGACTGCTTACAAAGGACACCGAAAACGTTGGCGAAGCGCTTGAAGAAGTGTACGGCTCGGCTTCGCTGCTATAAAATAAGGTTTAAAAGCAAAAGCAGCGTAACGCCCGGCACTCCGCCGGTTACGGACACAATGACAGACAGCAGGCTTACCGGTATGTAAACTCCGGTAAGCGACGAGCTGAGGTTTATCGCGGCGAGAGTTCCCGCGCCCAAAGCCATTGACAACAGCGCC
The DNA here is from genome assembly GCA_900318495.1 of uncultured Eubacteriales bacterium. GTDB lineage: Bacteria > Bacillota > Clostridia > Oscillospirales > Acutalibacteraceae > Ruminococcoides. The sequence goes on along the minus strand of ONLA01000004.1, from coordinate 44,977 downwards.
CTTGAAAAGGGGCGTTTTATTTTTGATATGTAATGAATAAAGGCAAACAGAACAAAGGCGCCAAACAAAATTAACGCGAGTCCCCACAAAGGCATATAAACATCTCCGCATATAAAAAATAGACCGTCTTTTCCGACGGTCTATTATATGCTTTTGTTATTAAATTTATACTTACAGAATATTGAAGTAAGCAAGCACATTAAGCGCAATTACAAAAACTACAAATATTGCCGCAAACACCTTTGTCCAACGCGCGAGGAAAGCGTCGATTGAACGAGCCTTATTCTTTGAGAAGTAAGAGTCAGCCGCACCGGTTACAACACCGAGTCCCTGCTGGTTGCCTTCCTGAAGAATGATTACAACAATAATTGCGATTGATACAACTGCGAGTAAACTTCCGAGAACTATGCCCCATACGCTCATGCTTATATCGTCCTTTCATTTGATAATCTACATTATTCAACTAATACATAGTAACATATTTATTTTGATTTTGCAAGTGTTTTTTTAGATTTATTTTTTAAAAATAAACAAATACTCATGTGCTATGAGTAAAAAGTTATATTTTACACTGTTTGTTTTCCAATAGCCGGTTGCCTTGCAGTTGTGCTGTTCTTTGATAATCAGCTCTTTGAGCTTAAAGCCTGCGTCCTGAAAGACCTTCATCACGTCAAACGACATCGGAATCATATTCCCCTTTTGCCTTGTGTCACCCATCAGAACAGCGCAGAACTTGTCCTTTTTCAAAACGCGGTAGCACTCGGCGGCGACGGGCTTCATTTCCTCAATAAAGTCCTTTACCTTCAGGCGAGATAAATCCTCGGGAATATCCTCGCTGTATTTGATGATGTCGGCATATGGAGGATGGGTGCAGATTAAATCAATGCTTTCATCGGGAATGAAATCAAGGTGACGCGCGTCGCCTTTTTTAATATAAACCTTGCCGTCTGCACCTTCGTGCTCAAAGTCAACTTTCTCGCGGCAGCGTTCAAGCGCAACATCATTAACATCTACGCCGATAATATCGCGGTTAAGCAGCTTCGCTTCAACAAGAGTAGTGCCGCCGCCGGCAAACTGGTCAAGGACTAAATCGCCTTCTTGGGAGTATCTTAAAATAATGTTCCGGGGAATATACGGTGACCAGTTGCCGCGCCATTTAGCTTCGTGTGTAGCCCAGTCTCCTCGTTTCGGGAAAGACCAGTGAGTAGTCATCTCCAACTCAAAATCTTCCGGTCCCCATTTCTTTATTTTCTTTGGCATTATTGAAATACCTCTCCGATAATATCTTTTTCCAAATCATCAATACTATAGACATGTTGCAACACATCAAAAGTTTCTTCCAAGTTGTGTTTTGCATTGTTCCAACCTTTGCCGTCTGTAAACCAAACAAAAGTAAAACCGTCAATTGTATCAGACTCCTGCGCTATCTGCTTATAGCTCCGTGCGGTCTCGTTTAGTTTTGACCCACCGCTGGCGTAAAAGTTCGTTTCGATACCATAAATCATATTCTCAGTTTTGATTACAAAATCAAACCGTTTTTCCAATTTTCCCTGATTAGATATAGCAGAAAGGTCAATACCCCATTTTTCAGTGATTTCGCTAATATTCATTTCTTTAAAATAAGTTATGCCTTTGACAAACCCTGCTTTTTGGATAAATCCTTCAACCAAATTTTCCATTAAATGACCGCCGCGATTCTTGCGACCATTGGAATCAAGTCCTGTTTCAACGCCGGTTGCATAGTCAACCAAATTGTTGACAATATGGTTGGCAATCAAATCAAACAGACCTGTCTTTCTCATAAATATCTTATGCTGCTCAATAGAAAGATTTGGCTTTTTGAAGTTGTAAGTAAACTCACCATCGCTGTCAATCGCATAGATTTCATTTGACCTAACCGCCAACAGAATCGGAATGCATTTCAGCGTTTCAGGGTATTTTCTCACCAAAGTCTCAAAGTCATTCTCTATATCTTTTGAGCCTATCAAAGAGTTTAGAATATTCAATTCGACTTTAATTGCATCAACATTACGGTATACTTTTTCAAAATTGACATAATAGCCATAATCGGAGATGCTGTCACGAAATCCAGACAACCATGTTTTAAAATCTCTTTTAATCATAATAATTTTTCTTTATTACCTCTCATAAGTTTATTCATCGTCATCATTCCATGATGAAAAACGACACTCTCGACACCATGATTGAGGGATTCTTCTTCCGTCACCCATATTACGATAACCAAAAAGTTCTTCAATCTCATCTTCGCCAAATGCAGTCTTTCCGCATTGTGGACATTCTGCGTAATCACCATATGGCATAATACTTACCTCCTAATAATTTGTTATTAATAATTCATTTATTTTTCCTCTTCCTTTTCCTTTGCTGTTAATCGCTCGATTTGCAGTAACGCGGTAAATGTTCAAGCCTTTATAGAGGTCGTCAAAAAAGTTATCTTCCTCGTCCACGTTATGCGGATCTGAATTGCTCGCCATCACTTTTGATTTCGTCAGTGATTTGATAAACTCTCCGAGCTTAATCTGGTCGTCATCATTAAAACTGTCGGGTGTGTAAGAGGTAAACTCTGCTGTCTTTGTCAGCGGACGATAAGGCGGATCAAAGTAGATGAAGGTATGCTCGTCGGCATATTCTTCAATACTCGTATAGTCGCCAACTATAATCGTTACACCCTGCAATAGCTCCGAGGTTTTATTTATGTTTTCTGTATCGCAGATTGTCGGATTTTTGTAGGAGCCCATCGGAACATTGAACAATCCCTTTCGGTTAACGCGGTACAAGCCGTTGAAACAGGTTTTGTTGAGATAAATAAACAGCGCCGCACGAAGGATAGAGTTGCTCTTTGTCGGGTGCTGCATTTCGGTGTTAAAGCGCTCGCGCTGCTGATAGTAGTAATCTTTTCTGCTGTCCTCATCGCAACTGAGATGGTCTTTCTCGAATGCCAATAGAAAGCTAATCAGCCTGTCGGGATGGTCACGTACTACAGTAAATGTGTTCATCAGCTCCACGTTGGTATCGCAAATATACACCTCGTCCATCTCGTAGGTGTTCAGCACATCGAAGAGTACCGCACCGGCGCCAACCATTGGTTCACAGTATTTTGTGATTTCCATACCCATATTCGGCGGATAGAATTTGCGAATAGTAGGGAGAAGCTGCCCTTTTCCGCCTGCCCACTTGACAAACGGCTTAGCAGGGTTCTTTTTATCGTAGCGAGTTGTCCGTCCGTCAACAGGTTTTTCGGCGTCATTAGGAATAATCCATTTGCTACCGAGCATTGCAGCGTCGGGGATTCTATTTTCCCGGCAAAGAGTAATCACATATCTATGTGATACTCCCCATTTTTCAGCCGCTTCTGCGGCAGTCATATATTCTAACACAAAATCACCTTATTGCTTCAACTAAAAGCTTTCGAAAGAAAAGCAATCACAAAATACTGAGTTGTTCGCCTGAACTTTCTTCGGCTGAGGGCAGGGCGCCGAGCGCCGGAAGCGAACGCGTGCGGTAGCGCTGAGGTTTTTTGAACATTCCCTCGGTGTAATTTGACACGCCGAACAGCCTGTGTCCCTTTTTAAGCTTCATAACCGCTACCCCTTGGGTTGAACGCGTTGTTTTGAGTGACAGCGCGCCTGTGTGGACAAGCAGCATCCTGCCGGAGCTTGCGGTGAACACAACCTCTTTATCCTCGTCAAGACAGAGTATTGAGGCTACGGGGCTTTTGTCGGAAAACGCGCCGGTTAGTTTTTTGCGGTTGGTTTTTGTGGCGTACGCCTCGAGCGGAACCTTTGCCGCCTTGCCGTTTTCAAAGGCAAACAGCATAATTCCCTTGTAATCCTTTGTCGCTACCATATAAACGGCGTTTTCGCCCTCGTCCATTCCGAGCTTGGCGGCTACATAATCGCCGAGCACGCTGGTTTTTGTGTCGGAAAATTCGCTCGCCTTGGTCTTGTAAACCTGCGCCTTATCGGTGAAGAACAAAAGGTCGCAGTTGTTGGAAAACTCGATTTCCTGGGTGATTTCATCGCCGTCCTTCAGCTTGTGGGCTCCGCTCATTCTGAGCGACTGCGGCGTAATCTTTTTAAAGTAGCCTTCCTTTGTAAAGAAAAATGTGCAGGCGTAATCGGGCACGGATTCTGCCTCCGCCTCATATTTTACGGTGTCCTCATAAATAATTATGCTTTTTCGGGGCTGACCGTATTTTTCGCCGACAGCCTTTAGCTCTTTAACAATAATCGTCTTTATACGCGCCTTGCTTTTAAGGATTGCGTCAAGCTCGGCTATTTCGTTTTCGAGGTCTTTTATATCCTGAGTACGCTTTAGGATGTACTCGCGGTTGAGGTGGCGCAGCTTGATTTCGGCAACGTATTCCGCCTGGATTTGGTCGATGCCGAAGCCGATCATAAGATTAGGCACAACCTCGGCTTCCTCGTCGGTTTCACGGATTATCTTGATTGCCTTGTCGATGTCGAGAAGAATTTTTTCAAGTCCGCGCAAAAGGTGGAGCCTGTCCGCCTTTTTTGTGCGGTCAAAGAAGGTTCTGCGCTTTACACACTCTATTCTAAACGCAATCCATTCCTCGAGCAGCGCCTTTACTCCGAGAACCATCGGCACTCCGCCGATGAGCACGTTGAAGTTGCAGGCGTAGCTGTCCTCGAGCGTTGTTAGCTTAAACAGCTTTGCCATAAGCTTGTCAGGGTCAACTCCGCGCTTTAAATCTATTGTTATTTTCAGACCGTCAATACCTGTTTCGTCGCGGACGTCGGAAATTTCCTTAACCTTTCCCTGCTTTACAAGGTCGATAATTTTGTCGATTATAACCTCGCAGGTTGTGGTGCTCGGAATTGACAGAACGTCAATGCAGTTGGCGCTTTTATCGTATTCGTATTTGGCGCGCAGGCGTATACTTCCCCTGCCCGTTTCATACACCTGGTCGATTACCTTTTCGTCGTAGATAATCTGACAGCCGCCGATAAAATCAGGCGCAGGCAAAGTTGACTTTACGTCGTGCTCAGGGTCGCGGATTATCGCGGCGGTAGTTTCGCAAATTTCCCTTAGGTTAAAGGAGCAAATATTCGAAGCCATACCTACGGCTATGCCGGTGTTGGCGTTGACAAGTACCGACGGAAAGCTTGTAGGCAGCAGCGACGGTTCCTTCATTGTGTTGTCGTAGTTATCCACAAAGTCTACGGTGTCGCGGTCGATGTCCTTAAAAAGCTCTGTACAAATAGGCGCGAGCTTGGCTTCGGTATACCGGGACGCAGCCCACGCCATATCGCGGCTGTAAAACTTACCGAAGTTGCCCTTAGAGTCAACGTACGGATGCAAAAGGGCTTCATAGCCCTTGGAAAGACGGACCATAGTGTCGTAAATTGCCGCGTCGCCGTGCGGATTGAGCTTCATTGTAGCGCCGACGATGTTCGCGGATTTTGTACGCGCTCCGTTCAGCAAGCCCATTTTATACATAGTATAGAGCAGCTTGCGGTGCGAGGGCTTGAAGCCGTCGATTTCGGGAATCGCTCGCGAAAGAATTACGCTCATTGCGTAGGGCATAAAGTTTTCGCGGATTGTGGAAACTATGGGCTGCTCCACAACCTCGCCGGCTCCCTTGATGTAGCCCTTGACAGCTTCGGACTTCGCGGATTTTTTTGATGTTCTTTTTTTCGGTGCCAATTATTCCGCCTCCTCAGCTTACATCAAGATTATCAATGTATTCGTTACCGTGCTCAACGATATAGTCCTTTCGCGCCTGCAGGTTGTTTCCGATTAAAATATCGAAAATCTCGGCGGTCTGAGCCGCGTCGTCGGGCATTACTTTTATTAAACGTCTGGTTTTAGGGTTCATTGTGGTGAGATTCATCATATCGGGGTCGTTTTCACCGAGTCCCTTGCTGCGCTGAATGGTGAACTTTTCCTCGCCGATTTTGTCCAAAAACTCGTCCTTTTCAAGCTCGTCATAGGCAAAGTAAACCTCATTTTTGGTTGTGATTTCATACAGCGGAGATTCCGCGATAAACACCTTGCCTTCACGGATAAGCGTAGGCACAAGGCGGTAAAGCATTGTCAGCAGCATAGTGCGGATATGAAAGCCGTCAACGTCGGCGTCGGTGCAGATTATAACCTTATTCCAGCGCAGCGAATCCATATCGAAGGTGGCGAGATTTTTGTTAGCCTTTGACTTTACCTCAACTCCGCAGCCGAGCACCTTTAACAAATCGGTTATGATGTCGCTCTTGAAAATACGGTCGTAGTCAACCTTCAGACAGTTAAGGATTTTGCCGCGGATTGGCATTATAGCCTGAAAATCGGGGTCACGCGCAAGAATACACGCGCCCTTTGCCGAATCGCCCTCCACAATAAATAATTCTCTTAAAGAAATATCCTTGCTTCGGCAGTCGGTAAACTTCTCTACCCTGTTTGTCATATCAAGGTTGCCCGAAAGCTTCTTTTTAATGTTAAGGCGTGTTTTTTCGGCGTTTTCACGGCTGCGCTTGTTTACAAGCACCTGCTCGGCGATTTTGTCTGCCTCAAGCGGATTTTCAATAAAATATATTTCGAGGCTTTTGCGCAAAAACGCGGTCATTGCGTCCTGTATGCCTTTGTTGGTTACCGCCTTTTTGGTTTGGTTTTCGTATGACGATACGCTTGAAAACGACGAGATTACACACACAAGGCAGTCCTCTACGTCGTCGAACTTGATTTTACTTTCGGTTTTATTGTATTTATTGTTGGTTTTAAGATAATTGTCAATTTGATAAACAAAAGCGTTTCGAACCGCTTTGTCGGGCGCTCCGCCGTGCTCGAGCCAGCTTGAATTGTGGTAGTATTCGGTTAGGTTAACCTTGTTTGAAAAGGCAACCGCTATATTCATTTTGCACTTGTACTCAGGCTTGTCGTCTCGGTCGCGCGTTTTCACCTCGGTTTCCCAATGCTGGACGGACGTTATGCCGTCCTCTCCTATTACCTCGGCTACGTGGTCAACAACACCGTTCGCGTACAAAAATGAGGTTGTGTCAAAGCTTTTTCCGTTTTGATTGCGGAAGATAAACTCCACCCCGGCGTTTACAATCGCCTGGCGCTTCATTATATCGGTAAAATAACCGGGCTGAATTGCGATATCTGTAAAAACCTCGAGGTCGGGCATCCAGGTTATTTTTGTTCCGGTGTCACGCTTTGAATAGGGCTCTTTCTTTAATCCGCCGATATTTTCTCCCTTTTCAAAATGGAGAGTGTAGCGGTAGCCGTCGCGGCGGATATCAACATCCATATAAGCCGAGCTGTACTGGGTTGAGCACAGACCGAGGCCGTTCATTCCGAGCGAAAACTCGTAGCTTTCGCCTTCGTTGTTGTTATACTTGCCGCCGGCGTACATTTCGCAAAAAACAAGCTCCCAGTTGTAGCGCTGTTCTTTTTCGTTAAAGTCAACCGGGATTCCGCGTCCGTGATCCTCAACCTGAATGGAACCGTCGGAAAACCTTGTGACGGTTATTTTTTTTCCGTAGCCCTCGCGCGCTTCGTCGATTGAGTTTGACAAAATTTCAAATACCGAATGCTGACAGCCGTCTATTCCGTCGGAGCCGAAAATTACGGCAGGTCTTTTTCTTACCCTGTCCGCACCCTTCAGCGTGGTGATGCTGTCGTTTCCGTATTCGTTAGTTTTTTTCTTAGCCATATACTACTTCCTTATTTTTCTCCGCGCAGCTTCTTGATTTTGTCCCTCAGATATGCCGCGTGTTCAAATTCGAGCAGCTTTGCCGCCGCGCGCATTTCCTTTGTAAGACTTTCAATAAGCTGTTGGCGCTGTGCCTTTGAAAGCTTTTTGGTATTTTTAAACTCACTGTCATCGTGAGTGGATATTTCAAGTATTTCACTTACCTTTTTGACGATAGTTCTGGGAACAATGCCGTGCTCCTCGTTGTATTTTTGCTGAATTTCACGGCGGCGGTTGGTTTCCTCAATACACACGCGCATACTTTCCGTTACGCTGTCGGCGTACATTATCACCATACCCTCGCTGTTTCGCGCGGCACGGCCTGTTATCTGAATCAGCGAACGTGTGCTTCGCAGAAAGCCTTCCTTGTCGGCGTCAAGAATAGCTACAAGCGACACCTCGGGGATGTCGAGACCTTCCCTCAGCAGGTTGATTCCGACGAGCACGTCAAACTCGCCGAGACGCAAATCCCGCACTATTTCCATTCGCTCAACCGTGTCGATATCGTGGTGCATATAACGCACGCGAATCCCCATTGTTTCAAGGTAGTTGGTCAAATCCTCAGCCATTTTCTTTGTCAGCGTGGTAACAAGCGTGCGCTGTTTTTTGGCGGCACGGACATTGATTTCCGAAACAAGGTCGTCAAGCTGGCCTTCGGTGGGTCTGACCGAAATTTCGGGATCTAAAAGTCCCGTGGGACGGATAATCTGCTCCGCCACGACACTGCTTTTTTCGAGCTCCAAATCGCCCGGAGTCGCGCTGACAAACACAACCTGATTGATTCTGTCGTAGAACTCGTCGAAATTAAGCGGACGGTTATCAAAAGCCGAAGGCAGCCGGAAGCCGTAGTCCACAAGGCTTTTTTTGCGCGCGTGGTCGCCGGCGTACATTCCGCGCACCTGCGGCAGGGTAACGTGGGATTCATCCACAAAAAGCAGAAAATCATCGGGAAAATAGTCGAGCAGAGTGTACGGCGAAGAGCCCGGAGCTCTGCCTGACAAAATTCTTGAGTAGTTTTCGATTCCTGTGCAAAAACCTATTTCCTGAAGCATTTCCATATCATAGCGCGTGCGCTGTTCAATGCGCTGGGCTTCAAGCAGCTTTCCGTTTTCCCGGAAATATTTAAGACGTTCTTCAAGCTCGCGCTCAATTTCGGCAAGCGCGGTTTTCATTTTATCGGTGGATACGATATAATGCGAGGCAGGATAGATTGCCGCGTGCTTTAAAATTGCTTTGAGCTCGCCGGTGAGCGGATTAATCTCGGAAATGCGGTCTATTTCATCTCCGAAAAACTCAACGCGGATTATAGAATCGTTTGAAGCGGCGGGAAAAATTTCAACAACGTCTCCCCTGACTCTGAATTTGTTTCTGATAAAATTTATATCGTTGCGCTCGTATTGCAGTTCAACAAGCTTTTTAACCAGCTCATCGCGGGACTTTTCCATACCCGGACGCAGCGATATTACCATATTGCGGTAATCAATAGGGTCGCCCAGGCTGTAAATACATGAAACGGACGCGACAATTATTACGTCGCGCCGTTCGGAAAGCGCAAGCGTCGCGCTATGGCGAAGCTTGTCTATTTCATCGTTTATTGAGCTGTCCTTTTCGATGTAGGTATCGGTTTGAGCCACATACGCCTCGGGCTGATAGTAATCGTAATAGCTTACAAAGTACTCCACGGCGTTATCCGGAAAGAATTCCCTGAACTCGCTGCAAAGCTGAGCCGCGAGGGTTTTGTTATGCGCGAGCACAAGCGTCGGGCGCTGAACCCTTTCAATGATATTCGCCATTGTAAAGGTTTTGCCGGAACCGGTTACGCCGAGCATCGTTTGTTCCCTGTTGCCGCTGTTAATGCTTTCAACAAGCTTGTCTATTGTCTGAGGCTGGTCGCCGGTCGGCTTATATTTAGAATGAATTTTAAATTCCATAGCTTAATACAAAAATATATGGTCGCCCATGCCGCTGTCCTTCAGCGACAGGTATTTTGTGTCTGTTACAATAAAGTGATCCATAAGCTTTACGCCGACGTTGCACAGTGTGTCGTAAATTATCATGGTGGTGTCGAGATCCTGCTTTGACGGAAGCAGCGAACCGCTTGGATGATTATGGGCGATATACGCGGTTTTCGCGTTGTGCCTGATTGCGAGATCCACCATTTTACGTATGGGCATTTCGGTGCTGTTGAGCGAACCGTAAGCTATTATGTCGGAAAAAATCACCCTTCCGCGCGCGTCGCCCAGCAGCATAGCGACAGCTTCGCTGTTTCTGCCGATAAACTTGCTTCTGAAAACCTCGCCTATGGATTCCGGGTCGATAAAATTTTTGTCATTGATTTTTGATTCGGTGTAAATCCGGGCAAGCTGGGGCTGCATTTTGAGCAGAACAACCGCGTTTTTGGACAGCCCGAAGTCACGCTCGAGCTCGTCGGACGGAGCGTCGCACACTCTGCCGAATGTGCCGTAGCGTTCGAGCAGACGGTGAGCAAGCGGATTGGTGTCACGGCGCGGTATTGCGTAATAGAGCAGCATTTCAAGAACCTCGTGCTGTTCAAAAACATCGAAGCCGTTTTTTAAAAACTTTTCTTTTTGCCTTTGCCTTCTGCCGATGTGTTCATTTCCGTCTGATGAAGCCATTTTGTGCAATCTCCCGAATTATTTTACGCCGTATTTTTCATAATAAGCGTCAATTGCCGCCTTTAAGGCGTCGTTAATAATTACCTTGCCCTTATACTCTTTGTTATAAAGGTGCTCGACAACCTCTTTCATTGTTACAATCGCGGTTGTTTTTAAACCGTATTTTTCTTCGATTTCGGCAAGCGCGCTTTTTTCGCCCTGTCCTCTTTCCATTCTGTCAACCGACACAACAAGTCCCACGGGAACTACGTCGCCCTGCGCCTTGATTATGGGCAGAGTTTCCTCAATTGAAGTTCCGGCGGTTGTAACATCCTCGATAATAACAACCTTGTCGCCGTCGTTTATAGGACTGCCGAGCAAAATGCCCTTGTCGCCGTGGTCTTTAACTTCCTTGCGGTTTGAGCAGTAACGGATGTCCCTGCCGTACTTTTCGCTGATTGCTATTGTCGCCGCTACCGAAAGCGGTATTCCCTTGTAAGCGGGTCCGAACAGCACGTCAAAGTCAAGTCCGAAGCGGCTGTTGATTGCCTCGGCGTAATACGCGCCCAGTTTTCTGAGCTGCGCGCCTGTTCTGTAAAAGCCTGTATTTACAAAAAACGGTGTTTTTCTTCCGCTCTTGGTCACAAAGTCGCCGAATTTCAGAACCTGACAGTCTACCATAAATTCAATAAATTCCTTTTTATACGCTTCCATTTTTTGCCTCCTGAATTCAAATATTTGTTTGCATATTTTTACAAATTAAATCATAACACAATATATTGTGTTTGTAAATAGTTTTATGACATATTCTTTGCAAATTATTTTAAAATTGCCGTAAGTTCTTCTTGACAAAATAGAATGTTTGTTCTATAATATTATCAAAACAAACGTTCGAAAAGAGATGCCCTATGAAAAACTTTGTTAAGGTTATAGTCAGCTTCGACTGTGACGGAACACTGACGCCGAACATAATTATATGGAACGAAAAGCAGCGCTTTAACATTGACAAAATTACGGATATACGCTACACCTCATCCCCTCAGGACGAAAAAGCCGGTATTCGCTACACCTGTCTTATTCACGGGCAGCAGCGGTATCTGTTTTATGAAAACAGCCGCTGGTTTGTAATAACTTCATCCGGCAAAGCAGTTTAGCGTATCATAACATAAAAAGATTGGCAAAACAAGCTGTTCTGCCAATCCCTGTAGTTACTGTTTTTTAATTTTTTTCCTGCCGATTGAAAGTATCTGCTTTGACGGGAAAGCCAAAAACGGAACCGAGCACAAAAAGGCTACAGCAACGGCAATTAAAATGTAAATAGCCGTTGCGGCTGTGCCGCCCGTGACCGTCTGAATTTTTTCGTACAGCTTAAAGTGTTCAAATACCATAAGAACCATTCTGTGCCAAAAATAGATTTGCAGGGTTTTGCCGCCCATAACAGTGATATAACCGAGCTTTTTATTTGGCGCAAGACAGATGACCGAAAGCCCCGTAAGCGCCGCGATTGCGTAGCACGCAAGGCGGTAAAGCGCACCGAAGGCATATTGGCTGTCTTCCAAAACGGTGTAGCGGTTTCTGCCTGTGAACAAAGGTCTGAACTGAGCGGTAAAATCCTTGTTCATAAAGCAAAGCACCGCAAAGCCGGCGATTATCACCGCCGCGGCAATTTTTGACCACTTTGCCGAAGCAAGCTTCAAAATTTGTTCGGGAGTAATGTAATATCCGATTAAAAACACCGGGAAAAATACAGCTATTCTCATCAGCGAAAACTTGTCTCCGAGGTTTTTGTCGTAGCCCGCCATACAGCCTGCCAAAACGGCAATCGGGAGAATTATCCTTTTGTCATAGGCACGCAGCAGCCATGTAATGAAGATAAACGCCGCCATCGCTCCCATAAACCAAGTGTAGGAATCGTACATATTAAGGATTGAAAAGCTTTCCTTTTCGCCGAGAAACAGCTTGAGTATCGAGGTGAAGGCTCTGAGCACAATGCCGATGCCGAGGAAAGAAATAACCTTGTCCCTCGGGAATTTGCTGTCCTTGTCCATAGGCTTTAGGAACAGTCCGCTTATAAAAATAAACAGAGGCATATGAAACGCATATATAAACACAAACAGGCTCTTTTCAAGATGGTTGCCTGTGTTTGACCTTGCCAAAAAATCAATTGCGTGACCGATTACAACCAAAATAATCGCAATCCATTTTACGTTGTCAAATAAATATATTCTTTGCTTTTCCGTGTGCTGTGATAACTTGTTTTCACTCATTTTTCGTCCGCCTTTTGTCTTTCAAATACAACCTTGTACTCTCCGTAGTTGACAAGGATTGATTTAATTTTTTTGCCGTCTCTCTCAATTTTAAACTCGGCAGGAGAACCGCCCTCAAAGTCCGCCTTGATTACGTCGCCGTCAACCGTGTATGTACCCGAATGTTTGCCGTCGGCGGGATCGCCCGGTGTCAGCCAAAGCTCAAACTTACCGTCGTCTTTAAAATCGAGCGTACCCTTATAGTTTGAATAATAAACGTTGTAAATCTCGCTTAACTCAACCGCCTCGTCCGCGGAATTGCTCGCGGAAGCCGAAACCCACGAGGTGCCTGCCACCTGTTCGGGAATATTGCTGCCGATTATTACCGTCGCAACAACCGCCGCAGCGGCAACCGCGACTAATACGGCGGCAATTATTAAGGGCTTGAGGCTGACGCTTTTTTTCACTTTATTGTTTCTGACAGCCGGTGCTGTCTTTTTTTTATTCTTACTGCTCATAATTTAACCGAAAAATACAATACAGCCGCCGTAATTTACGCTGAACCGCGAAGGCGCGCCGTCGTTCCATTCTGTAACCGTGATTTCCATATTTCTGTCGTCTGAATATGTCGCCGTTATTTTTTCGCCCTGAACAACATATTTACCTGTCATTTCACCTGCCGCTGTAAGCGAATCGGTGAAAGTTCCGTCGGCGTTAAAGGTAACGGCTCCCTCGGAGTAGCCTGCCCCGAGAGCCTCCCGAAGCGAAACGGGATTGCCTGTTTCTGCGTCCTGCGCTTCTCCGTTCGGAATATAGGTTGCGTTAAAATACGAAGCCTTAACACCTTCCTGAGTAGGAACAACGATATCGACAGCAGCGGTTGTGCCCTGACTGCCGGAATCTTCCGCGCTCTGCTGTGCTCCGGTTTGATTTTGAGCCGGAGTTTGAGAAGCTTTTTCGGATTCTTTGGTTCCGCTTGTCTGAGACTGCCGCGCGGTTGACACCTGAGCCGTAGTTTCAGCCGAGGTTATTTCAACGGGCGTTTTTTTATCCTTGTCTTTTTGGCTGTTCATATTAACAAAGAAGAATATTCCGCCGCCGATTAACGCCGCAGCCAAAACAGCGATAATTACAATTACCGCAGCCTTTTTGCCGCCGTTTGCGGACGCCGCGTGTTTACCTGCCATTTTATTTCAACTCTCTTTCCAAAACTTCGTTTTTCATTTTGATAAGAACGCTGCGCTTTATCATCCGCCCCTCAAAAAAGAGGTATTCGTCGCCGTCGGCGTTTTCATCAATGTCAAAATTTTTCAGCTTTTCGCTGAATTCGTCTATAACCGATTCGGAGTCGAACTTTTTCGGCTCCTTTTTTTGCCTTGTTTCTTCGATTTTATTTTCAATATTACGGATTTCGGCGGTATTGTCGATTACCATATAATACATTCTCTCGTAAACCGCTGAGTTAATGAAGAAAGCGGTGACCGCAGGGACAAACGCCGCAGCCAGCAAGATTGTCACAATAATTATTGCCGCAGCGTTTCCCATACAGGCAAACAAAAGCGTGCTTGAAAAAATAAACACCATAAAGATTGCGAACAGCGCTATGAAATTCTTCACAAGCTCGCCAAAGCTCATAAGCAGACTGTTTTTGTAAATGGTTTTCATCGGAAGGTCAAAGGTTACCGTCATAGGCGGTATGTAGAAAAACATAAACAGCATAAACACAGCCACAACAATACTGATTATCATTGGCGCGAACATTGCCGGATTTTCTCCAATCATCGCCGAATAGAAGCTTATTGAAAAATAGCTGAAAACTACCGCCGCGTAAAGCACGGTACCGTGAACCAGAAAGCGCTTAAAGTTTTCCTTTACAGCGGCGAAAAAATCCCCGGTAACCTTTATGTCCTTTTCGCCCATAACAAGGTGCGCTGTGACCTGAGTTACCCCGGCGTAAAACGGAAACACCGGAATAATCGCGAGGAGTCTGATAAACATTGCTGCCGCCGGCGGAATTGCGCTTATTGATGACAGCGCGTAAAAAACACCGGATATCACCGCGAGCGGAACCGCGAAAAGCAAATTTGTAAGAACCAGCTTGGGAAAGCTTTGAAAAAAGTTCGTAAAGACCTTTGTAATTGGCAAAGTTGGTCTGTCAGAAGCCATTGTTTCCTCCGTTGAGACTAAAATTTAAATGTACCGGCAAAAAGAGTCCACAGCGCGGTGTCAAGCAGCGAGGCAAAAAAGGCGGCTATAAGCGCGGTTAGGAAGCCCGAGCTGAGCTTTAGAACATCCTGCCGGGGAGTGTAAACCGATATATCCTTTTTTACCGTTGCCGTGAAAATACTTTTTGAGCAGTGAAACGCCGCCGCGGAAAATTTTGCCAGAAATACGCAAAATAAAAATGTGCCCGGAAGCAGTACCAGCAGATAAAAGCCGACGCCCGAAAGCGAGTAGGTTAAGCATAAATAACCTGCCGTAAGCCCCGTTCCAAATCCTTTAAGAAGCACCGTGAGAGCCTCGAACGGAATCCCCCACAAAGTCATTCCAAAGAGATAAACCAAAAGCAAAAACAAAAAATCGGATGCAAAGCAGGCGCAGAAGGTTGTAAACGCCCCCTGCCCGAGCCTTGCGTCAAGATTTGTTATAAATAAAAAATCGATGGATTTTAAAAACGCACTGTCCGCAAAACGCGCGTATACTGCTCCGCAGACCAAGCCTGTAAGCAACACGCCGACAAAAGCAAGCGTAAGTCCGCTGCCCTTAATCAGGCTGCCGATTTGCGGCAGCCTGAAGCTTTTGGTTGATGTTTTTCTGTTGAATGAAAACACAATGCCTTTCACGATAACGTTCCCTTCTTTTGCTTTTTGGGGAGAATAGCCCGTCCCCTGCTAAAGAATATGCGAAAGGCACCGCTGTTATGATTATTACCTGCCGAGCTCCTCGGCGCGCTTTGTGCAGGCGTCCATAGCGTCCTGAACAGCTTCATAAAAGCCGTGCTCACGAAGCTTTTCAAGCGCCGCTATTGTTGTGCCGCCCTTTGAGCTTACCTTTTGAATCAGGATGTCGGCTGAGTCGCCGCTTTCCCTGAGCATTGCCGCCGAGCCCTCGAGCGTGGCGCAGACAAGGTTCATAGCCGAACCGTAATCTATGCCGCGGCTTTCCGCGTAATCCGCCATCGCCTTGGCGAAAAGGTAAATAAAC
Organism: uncultured Eubacteriales bacterium; assembly: GCA_900318495.1. Classification (GTDB taxonomy): domain Bacteria; phylum Bacillota; class Clostridia; order Oscillospirales; family Acutalibacteraceae; genus Ruminococcoides. Next base: position 29,186 of record ONLA01000004.1, on the reverse strand, counting down.
GCGGGGCTGCTGCCGTTTACGGCGATAATCTCGTTCATATGCTCCTCGGTAATGTATTCGCAAACGCCGCTGCCGGCAAACATATCGTAAATTGTTTGCCTGTCGCTGTCGCTCATATTTCCTGACGGACAGAGCGCTGTGGCGCCTTTTTTGAGGAGCAGCGGAGTGTTGGGCATTACCCTCATAACAGAGCAATTGCAGCCGAGACCGCTTTGAACGTAACCGATTGAAATTCCGGCTGCGATTGACACAAAGGTTTTGCTTTCGTCCGCCTCGGTTTTAAGGCTTTCGAGAACCTCGGCATAATTTTGAGGCTTTACAGCCAATACAATTATTCCGCTGTTTTTTACAACCTCCGCGCCCGAAGCGCAAATGTTGGCTCCGAGAGCTTTCATTGATTCGAGCGCCTTTTCGCTGACGTCGAAAACATTAATAAAGTCAGCGCCGCCTTTTTGAGCGATTAAGCCCTTGATTATTGCGGTTGCCATATTGCCGGCGCCGATAAATCCTATTTTTTTCATAAAACACCCTTCGTTAACTAATGCTTATTCTGCTGTAGGAACCGCAGGAATACTTAAAGTGATACTTGTTTGTGCTGCCGTCGAGCTTGTAGTCGCCGTAGATAAACATTTCGACCTCGTCCACACGTCTGTAGAGCAGTCCCCACCAGCAGTCGCCGCTTGCGTGGTGATACTGCAGCATACGGTTGGTAAAGGCTGCCTTGTCGATATTGTTAAGGTCGCGTGTGCCGCCGGAAGCGGACGCGTATATTGAGTATATGTATCCTGTTGTGCCGTTTGTCAGCTTGATTTTGTACCATGCGGAATTGTACAGCTTACCGTCAACAAAGGTAAATTTTGTGTTTTGAGCCATATTTGTAACGACACTGTGGTTTGTTCCCGCTCCGCTGCGGAGGTTTACGGCGCTCGCGTTTACGTAACCGCTTCCGCCTGATTTGATTGTGCCGCCGCTTGAGGCAGTGTTGAGAAGCGCCGAGGACAGCGTTGAGTCGTTGGTGATTGCGTAAGCGCCTACGTTGTAGGCAAAGCAAACGAGCGCGTCAAACTGCTGCTGATTAAATTTTATGTTGTTTGATGTAAGGAATGAATTTGTCCTTGTTGTGTAGCCGCCTGTGTTAACGGTCTGAACAAGGTACGCGTATGCCTCGCTTTTGTTGAGGTGGTTATAGAACTGCTCGTTCTTAAATATAACCTTTCCGTGACCGACTGTGGGATCTCCTGTAATCGGGTCTGGGATAATGTCGGACAGGAAGCCTTCGAATTCGGAAATGATTTCGATTACGCCGTCGCTTGCCCTTCTTTCGCCTGTTACGGTTGTTTTGGTGTCGGTCGCGTTTGTAACAAACACCTCTGCCTCGCCGTTTACGGGTGTTGTGAGGTAGCTTGCGGAGGTCTTGTACTTAGCGTACGCCTTGACCTTCCACGTGCCTGCGGCGTCAAGCTTGTGTGTGCCTGACCATACGTATGTATTGCCGACCTTCTCTTTTTTATCAGCCTCGACTGTGTATGACTTGCTTCCGCTTGTTACAACAAAGCGAACCGCGATACGGTCGGTGTCGGTGATTGCCTTAAAGGTAACGTTTGAGTTTTTGGGAGCCGAGTTGGGCGAAGCGTAAACAAAACGGATGTTGTCGCGTCCGATTACCTGAATAAGACAGGTTGCGGCGCCGCCCGAGGTGTAGGCTGTGATTGTTACATAACCGTTTGACTTGGTGTCAACGATGCCGTTGCTTACTGTCGCGATAGAATTGTTGGAGCTCTTCCAGCTTACGCCGCTTGTTGTTGATGTGAGGCGCACTGACTTTCCCCTTCTCATATTAGCTATATTTGTTGAGGAAATGTTTACTGAGGAGCCCGATTTAACGGTGATTTTGCAGCTTGCGGACGAATTTGACGAAGCCGCCTTGATTGTGGCTGTGCCTGCCGCTTTGGCTGTTACAACGCCGTTTGAGTCAACCGTTGCGACGCTTGTGTTTGAGCTTGTCCACTTTACCGTGGCGCCCTTTGCGGTTATGGCAAATTTATTGCCCGTGTAGATTGTCTGGCTTGAAGCCGAAAGGGTAACCTTTCCGGGCGTTGTCGGGGTTGTGCTGCCTCCGCTGCCGGATGACGAAGAATCCTTGGTTACATAATCCTTGATTACATAGCCGGTCGTGCCGTTTGACAGCTTGATGTTGTACCAGCTTGAGTTGTGAAGGTCGGTGCTGATAAAGGTAAACTTGGTGTTTATCCTCATTGTCGTTACAACGGCGTAATTGGTGCCCGCGCCCTTGCGAAGGTTTACATAATCCGCGTTGATGTAGCCTGTTGTCACAGTGCTTCCTTTGGTTGTCGCCTGTGTTGCCTGTGTAGCTTTCGTTGCCGCCTGTGTTGCCTTTGTGGTTGCCTGAGTGGCTTTTGTCGCGGGCTGGGTTGAATTAAGCGTAACGTAGGTTTTCATAACATAACCCGTTGTGCCGTTTGACAGCTTGATGTTGTACCAGTTTGTATTGTAAAGCTTTGTGCTTACCAATGTAAACTTGGTATTTTGGCGCATATTTGTCACAATAGCGTAGTTTGTGCCCGCGCCCTTTCGCAGGTTTACATAATCGGTGTTGATGTAACCCGAGCCTGCCGACGCCGCGGAAGCGGCGGCTTCGTCAGCCTGCACATAGTTTTTATGTACATAGCCTGTCTTGTTGGTTTTGAGTTCCTTGATTTTGTACCAGTTGGTGCTGTAAATTTTGCCGTCAATGAACGTAACCTTGGTGTTTTTTGCCATTGTGGTTACAACGGAATAGTTGGTGCCGGCGCCGCTGCGAAGATTAACGTAGCTGTCGGTAATGTGGCCGGGACCGTTTGCGACCGGCTTTGCGGCGGCTTCCGCCGTAAACATCTGAAAGCCGATTAACGTCATTGAGCCAATCATCACAAGAGCCAAAGCAATACAGAGTACTCTTGCGAATACTTTTGATTTCATAAATATCACACTCCTGTATTTTATCAAAGCTTTATTTAAAGCTGCCAAACAGCTTTGTCCGCAGATTTCTTACATAAATACCGACAAACAAGGTGAGCGCGGTATCGTAAAGAAAGAAAAACACGTTTCCCAAAGCGAGGAACAATAACGGCATATATACGCCGAAAAGCGTAAATTCCTCGGGCTTTACGGACAAAAGCCGCACGGCTATGAAGAAGGATGAAACCGCCGCTGCGTTAAACACAGCGAACTTCACCGCATACTGAACAATTTTGTTCTTTATTTTGCTTTCCACCGGGTTTTTGAGTATCGGATAATAACCGAATATTATTATGAAATAGAGAACCGCTTCCTTGTCGGCGGCAAAAAGCGCCGAAAGCAGCGCCGCCACCGCGAAAACACCCAACGCCCATTTCCACTTGTATTCGATGACAACGGCGAGGGTAAGCGCGCCGGCAAAGCACGGAAACGCGTAGGTTCCAACGGGAACGATGCCTGTTATTAGCATAAGCACCGTCTCAAGCGCGGCAATTACCGCGCAAAACACAAGGCGGAAGGTTTTTTTACTGATTCCCGATTTCATCAGCAGCTACCTCTGCAACAGCTGCAAAGGCAGTCATAGCACATCATCGCGGCGCAGATGTCGCAGCAGCCGCAGCTTGAATTGCCCACAGCTCCGCCGGTGTTATAGCCGCCGTAGTTATAGCTGCGCTGCGCGTTCATATTGTTGAGCGCCGCGCGGTACTCCTGATTTCCGGGATCCCTTTCACAGGCTTCACGGAAATAACGGTTTGCTTCATCGCTCCAGCCCTTGCGGTACGCGCACATTCCCTTGAGGTAGTACCACTCGGCAGTGCGGCTGCCTGCAGTAACATTGTCAAGTATTTGTTCGGCTTCGGATATCATATTGCGCTGAATATAAATTCTTACGCTGTAAAACTGTGAGCTTGACGAACCGCCGCTGTACCCCGAATAGGATGAAGAAGCGGTTGAGCCTGTGCCCTTTCCCTTTTGGCGCATACGGTTAATTTCGTCATACGCCTCGTTGACTTCCTTCATCTTTTGCTCGGCAACGTCCGCAAGCGGACTGTCGGCATAATTATCGGGATGATATTTTTTTGCGAGCTCGCGGTACGCTTTTTTTATCTCGTCGTCACTCGCGCCCGGCGAAACTCCGAGCACCTCATACGGATCTGTCATTTTTTACCTCCTGCTGTCCGAAAATTACGGCGTTCTGCTTTGACGGAAAGCCGTACAGCATCATATTATCAAGTATACCCTTGAAATCCTTTATATTTAAAAGCTGATACGCGTCATACGCGCGTGCCAAACACTGATTAAGCGTGTTGTTCATTGTTTCCTTAACGTTCTGTGCCTCCGCTGACGCGAACGGATTAAAGCCTCCGTTTTTTATGTCCTTTTCATAATCGTCCGCGGCGTCGATAAGATAAATCCATCTTCCTATATGATAACCGAATTCACCCAAAACACGCTTGGTGATTTCGTCCTTTGCTTCAAGCATAAGCACGCCTGACAGCATTACCGCCGTGGGATGAGCCGCCGCGTCGATTGAAGGGCTTTCGCATTGTTCAGCTTCGTTTTGCATCCGCATCATTTTTTCAACACAGGCTTCAAGCTCAGGGTAATTTTTTTTTGCTTTTTTGTGCCAGTGTGAAAAAAACGGCTTGATAATACGAACAATAATTCTTTTAAAGAATTTACTGTCTTGGATATCGTCAATCAGTTTATAATATACCGAGATAACGGAAAACGCCGACGCCTTGCTGAGACTTTTGTCCTCACAATGAGCATAACTGCATTTTTTCAGCGGATTAAACCTGCACCTTCCGTTGTCAAAGCCCGAACAGCTTCGGTAAAGCGACATTAAAAGCATTGCGTAAAACGTGCAGTCATAGCTGAGGCTCAGCCTTGTTAAAAAGGAATAGTCCCTGCCCATTTGCCTGCACAAGCCGCAGTAAACAGACTTGTATGCGTCGTATTCACGAACAAGCAGTTCGCTCTTTTGTATCTGCAAATATCCAAACACAAAACTACCCCTTGTACTATATTCTTTTTCATTATAATATAATTCTTACAATTTTGCAATAGTTTTAATTAACACTTTTTCTTATTCGGAATTATTTTGTATTTTTCCTGTGATAACATATGTTTTATCATTGAAATCAAGGGTATGAAGATATGAACGCTTACGACTTTGACAATACGATATTTTACGGCGACTCTACCGCCCGGTTTTACGCGTTTGAGCTTAAACGCCGTCCGAAAATTATTTTAAAAGTCCCGTCGCTTGTATCGGCTTTTTTTAAGTTCTATGTATTTAAAAAAGGCAGCAAAACCGAATTTAAGCAGACAATGTTTCGGTTTTTAACCTGTGTTAAGGATATTGACGGCGAGGTTGAAGATTTTTGGAAGGCTAACTTCGACAGGATTAAACCCTTTTACTTAAAGCAAAAGCAAAATGACGACGTTATAATTTCAGCCTCTCCTGAATTCTTGCTTTCACCTGTTTGCGAAAAGCTCGGACTGAAGTATCTGATTGCCTCAAATGTTAATAAAAATACAGGAGTGTACAGCGGAATAAACTGTCACGGTAAGGAAAAAGTGAGACGGTTCAAAGAGATGTTCGGAAACACCTGTGTTGAGGAATTTTATTCGGACAGCTTTAGCGATACTCCAATGGCTGAAATCGCCAAAAACGCGTTTATGGTAAATAAGGACGAGATTACCCCCTGGGATTTTACATAGTATAATCAACGCGGTATAATCAACGCGCAAAAGGCTGCCGTCGCAGGCAGCCTTGTTTTGTACGGATAACCTCAGCGGCAGTGGCAGTCAAACGGAGCGGCGTCCGAATCGCTGTCGATTGAGCTGGGCGGAAAAAACGAATCGGCAGGAAAGTCAATTTTGCTGAACGCCTCGCACGGGTCGTCGGTACGGCTGTCACATTCCTTGCGCGGAACACAAAAATCGTATGACGGCATCATAAGCTGGACGTTTCGGGAAAGCTGGGCAATTGTGAAAACGCCGATTGTAACCTGCACCTGCTGGGTTTCGGGCGCGACTAAGTCTGCTCCGAAGAATTCAGTAATGTTTTCGGGCACAAAGGGCAGAATAACAGGCAACGTCACCGCTGTGAGCGTAGAAGCCAAAGCCATCGGGCTTGAAACCTGAACCGTGGCGCGCGGCATAGTTACAGGGTAGCCGTTGCAGCAATCAAGCTCGGAGGTGTCGATTTCGGGCTCGGTGTCGCTCGAGAACACCTTAACGCACGCGTCGCTGCCGTAAAGCACAACGCGCTTTGTGCTGGTGGCAAGTCCGTTTACCGAGGCGGGAATGTTTGCGGCTCCGGAATAAACCTCGCAGCAAACGTTAAAATAATAGATAATATCCACTGCGTAGTAGCCGCGGTGGAAGGCTACGGAATCAACGTCCACCGTTGCGGTTATGACGCTGATTTTATTGACTCGAACGGAAGTAGCGGCGTCGATTAACGCCCGGTTTTCAGCGGTAAAAAACACCGTTAAATCCCTTAAACAATCCTTTGCGCCGCAGCTGTCATAAATGCGCGGCACATCAACGCAGACAGGCTCAAATTCCTGAGCGGGATTTTTCAGTTCTTCTTCGGGATTGACATTTGTTTCCAAATTAACATCCGGCATAAAAAAACCTCCATTAAGTATTTACAGAATTACACTGTACAATACATTTTATGGAGGTTTCGTTTTATGGTGATATTTTTATAGACAAAACTCTTTAAGATAATCCTTGAACAAATCGTTAAGCTTTGACGAATCGGAGCTTGCGTAGTTGCTGTAGGCAACGTAAAGCTCGGTTTCGTCGGTTGAATATGTGATTTTCGCGCTGTAGGCACCGAGCTTTGAGCTTATCGAAATTCTGTCGCCGTCAATTTTTACTCCGTAGCCGTAGCCTCCCTTGAAGGCTGTGTGCATAGCAAGCAGAGAATCGCTGTTGATTACACTTTCGTCGAAGATTCCCTCGATGTAACGGATTGTGTCGGAAACATTCGAGATAAATCCAAATGACGAAAAACCGACTCCGCTGAAAAACAGCTTGTTGTCTTTTTTGTCAGTGTCGTCGTAAGGCGAAGCGAGCGCGCTTGGAGCCTTAAAGCCCGAGCTGTTCATACCGAGCGGCTTTAGGATGTTTTCGCTGATATAAGAGGTGTAGCTTGTGCCGGCTGCCTTTTCGATAATTTTTCCGAGCAGGAAGTAGCAGCTGTCGGAATAACTGTACTTCTCCCCCGATTTCCCCTTAAGCTTTTGCGAAAGAATCCACTTTTCTATTTCGGCTTTATTTTTTTCCTCGGAATTATCCTTAGTAATCTTTTTGTCAAGACCGTCCGCCAGCACGGTTTTTCCGCCTGTTTTTTTGGTGTAGCCCGGAATCGGCGCGGTCATGGTGAGCAGATGTCTGACGGTGACTTTGCCGCCGTAGGAACAATCCGGAAAATACTTTTCAAGCTTGTCCCCGAGACTGAGCTTTTTTTCCTCGTTTAGCTTGAGCGCTGCCGCGGCGGTAATATGCTGAGTAAGAGCGCCGGTGTAAAAGCTTGTGTGAAGCGAGTTTTTCTTGCGCTGAAATTCGTCGGACGAGCCTGTGCACTTGTTAAACTCAAGGTCGTTGCCGAGCTTAAGATAAACCGAACCCTGAAAATTATTCTCGGTGATTATATCGTCGAGCTTGGTGTAGATAGAGTCTGATTTTTGCTTAATTGCCAAAAAATTGTATCTGCGCTGTCTTTCGCCGGAGCTGTCTCCTGTTGAGGGAACGGTAACCGGCGCGGCTGTTGTCGGCTGTACGGTAGGTTTTTCGGTGGCTGCAGGCTTTGTTTCGGTAGCAGAGGACTGTTTGTCCCTGCCGCAGCCTGAAAATACGGTTCCCGCTGTTATCAGCGTCAACAGTACGCAAAGCGTGATTTTTAAGGTTTTCAACAACTTAATCACCTCTTTCGAGTTTACTTAGATTTTTTCCATCTTACAGAAATTAGCCATCAGTTTTTTTGTTCCGGCCTTGTCAAAGGCAATTTCAAGCAGGGTATCATTGCCCATTTTTGTTGTGCTCATTATCATTCCCCTGCCGAATACCTTGTGGAGCACCATTTCGCCCACATTGTATGTAACGCCCGATTTTACCGGAGGCTTTTGATAAGCGTTAAACCTGCCTGCTCCGCCGCGCGGCTGTGCGCCCTGCGAAACTGAAATGTTACCCGTAACGGCGGCAAAACCGCTTGAAAAAGCGTTTGCCTTGCGTTCGTCACCGGTTTTTTCAAGAAGCTCGCCGGGGATTTCGCTCACAAAACGTGATTCTTTATTGTAGGTTGTTGAGCCGAAAAGCATACGTGACTTTGTTTTTGTAAGATACAGCTTTTGCTTTGCCCTTGTGATTCCCACATAGGCAAGGCGGCGTTCCTCGTTGATTTCGTCCGGGTTCATCATCGAGGCAATTGACGGAAAAAGCCCGTCCTCCATACCTGTGATAAACACAACCGGAAACTCAAGACCCTTGGCGCTGTGAAGCGTCATCATAACACAGGTGTCTGCGCCGGCGTCGTAATTGTCGATGTCGGTCATCAGCGAGATTTCCTCAAGAAATGACGAAAGGTCGGCTTCTTCCTCATAGTCATCCTCGAACTTGATGATATTAGATGAAAGCTCTTCGATGTTTTCGATGCGGACATCGGCGTTTTCCTTTTCATTTCTAAGATAGGCTTCGTAATTAGTATGCTCTAAAACGAGATTATATAATTCTGTCAAAGAATAATCTCCGCTTTGTTCAGCCTCAATCAGCCCGTCTATAAGATTAACAAAAGCTTTAAGCTTTGAAGCCGCGCGTGAAAGCTGCGGATAGCTGTCTGCGTCCTTGATTACGGAGTAAATGCTTTCGCCCAGACCCGCGGCTATATCGGCGGCAACAGATACGGTGCGCGCGCCTATTGAGCGCTTGGGCACGTTGATGATGCGCGAAAGTCTTACGTCGTCGTGCGGATTGTTGATAACCTGCAAATATGCTATCATGTCGCGGATTTCCTCGCGGTCATAAAAGCGGTGTCCGCCGATAATGCGGTGCGGAATTCCGCTGCGCGACAGCGCCTGCTCAACCGCGTTCGACTGGGCGTTTGTGCGGTAAAGCACAGCGTAATCGGAATATTTTCTGCCGTCTGATACTCCGTCCATAATGGTTTTCGCGATAAATCTTGCCTCGTCGCGCTCGTCGTCCGCTGTGTGAAGCTCAATTTTTTCGCCCTTCGGGTTTTGCGTCCAAAGCGTCTTTCCCTTGCGGACGGTGTTGTTGGCGATTACTGCGTTCGCGGCGTCCAAAATATTCTGAGTACTGCGGTAATTTTGCTCGAGGCGTATAATTTTTGCGCCTTTGAAGGTGTTTTCAAAGGAAAGAATGTTTTCGATTGTAGCTCCGCGGAATTTATAGATACTCTGGTCGTCGTCGCCGACTACGCAGATGTTTCCGTATTTTTCGGCGAGCATAGCGATAAAACGGTACTGAACCTTGTTTGTGTCCTGGTACTCGTCAACCATAATGTATTTAAACTGGTTTTGGTAATAGCCTAAAATTTCCGGCTCCTGCTCAAACAGCTCAACAGTCTTGCAGAGAAGGTCGTCAAAATCCATAGCGTCGGCGGTTTTCAGCCTTGCCTGATACACCTCGTAAACCTTTGCTATTGAAACCTTGCGGTAATCATACTCCGCGTTTTTAAGCATTTCCTGAGGGGTAATCATCTTGTCCTTTGCCCTGGAAATTTCGGAAAGGATGTTTTTTACGGGAAGCTGTTTTTCGTCAATATTAAGCTGCTTTACAATATCCTTGCAGAGCTTTTTCTGGTCGTCTGTGGCATACACGGTAAAGTGTGAGGAGTAGCCGAGCCTGTCGCCGTAGCGGCGAAGAATACGCGCGCAGGTTGAGTGGAAGGTTGCCGCCCAAATGTCGGAGCCGCCTTCGGGAACGGCGTTACAGATTCGCTCCTTAAGCTCGCCTGCCGCCTTGTTTGTAAAGGTGATGGCAAGAATATTCCACGGTCTGCACAGCCCGGACTGCAAAATATAGGCAATACGGTTTACCAGCACGGTAGTTTTTCCCGAACCGGCGCCTGCCAAAATCAACAGCGGACCCTCGGTTGAGAAAACCGCCTGCTGCTGCATATTATTCATATGTGAAAAATTTTGTTTAATATCGCTTTGTGTCATGAGTTCCGCCTTATTATTTGATAGTATAAAAACGGGCGAACCAAGTCCGCCCTGCTTTTATATGATTATTTTATACTGTCGTTAAAGGTTTTGAGGATTTTGTCCGCGTCGTCGGCAACAATGAGGGTTAAGAAGTTATTCTCGTTTGTTACCTTGCAAGCCTGAGCCATTGCCTTCTTTTCGGGAGTATAGCTGCCGTACATATTGATGATTGAGTTAAGACGGTTTTGCAGAGCCTTTTCAACGTTTGAAGCCGCGTTCTTGTCCTTTGCCTCAACCAAAATAACCTCTACAGGAGCGTTTGTGTCGGAATTAATTTCTGCGGCAAACTGCTTAACGTCGTCGTTGTTTATCTGATAATACTTATTGAGGTCGTCAATGCTTTTAAGCGAAAGGCTGTATTCGGAATTAATCTTGTTCATAACCTCGCTGAGCTTAACTTCCTTTGCGCCGCAGCCTGCGAAAGCCGCCAGGCACATTACCATTGCAAGAGCGAATGCTGCTATTTTTTTCATATTACTTCCTCCGTTATTTTTAGTTCCTTTATATTATAGTATATATTTTTTGGTTGTCAATATTTATGATAATATTGTAATTTAATTACTCCTGCTCATCCGCGGAGCTTTCGGCGGATTCAATTTTTTCTTCCGGTTCAACCGCGTTGTTTTTCCTGCGGTTATAATTTATCACCGCGATTGCGATTACAGCCGCCGCAATCAAGCCGAGAATTATGAATATAACCGGACTTCCGCCTGATTTTGAATCGGCAGTAGCTCCGCCTGATTTTCCGGCAGACAATTTATCTTCCGCCGCTCCGCCGGCGGACGGATTGACGCCTGTGCCTTTCGGGACAGTTTTATTTTCTGTCTTTTTATCTTCGGTGATAACCGAGCTGTCCTCGGAACCTACCTTCACTTCACTCAGGTCGTGAGTGAAAAGCTCGAGGTCGGAAAAGGTAACCTTGGCGTTTTTTGCCTTTTCCGCGTCGGCAACCTTAAACACCAGCGTAAACGCCGTGCCTGTTCCGGTTATGTTTTCGGTAGCGTTTTCTTTGCCGAAAAGAATATGAAAGCTTCCGTTGTTTTCCACAGGGATATTGTGTTCAGGCTCTGGCGCGAGACCGGTGTATTCGATTTTTGTCAAGGCAAGAGCCGATTTGTCCCAATTGGCTACTACGCTTCCGAAGCTGTAGCCTGTGTTCTCGGTAAAGCGCACGGGAATTCTTACGGTGTCGCCTGTTTTTACGTTGGCGGCAGGCTTGTCAACCGATATATTTACCTTGGATTCCTTTGAGGACTGATTGGAGCCGCCGTTTGACTTTGACTGTCCGGCAGGCTTTTGAGTTTCCTTTTCGGTCGCCTTCTCTTCGGCATTCTTTGCCTGCGGCTGAGCCTTGTTTGAGCTTCCGCCGGTGAGAGTGACCTCCGCAGACGACGCCTCTGCCTTTATCTCGACAATATCCTTGTCATAAATTTCGGGCTCCTTAAGCTCTATCTTATATTTTCCCGCGGACGCGGAAGCTGTTGTTTTGAACACAAGGGTAAACGCCTCGCCGTTGCCGGTAAAGTTGTCGCGCGAGAGCATATCGCCGTATGAAACCTTGTACAAGCCCTTGTTGCTTATGGGCGCCGCGCTCGCCTGTGCCGGAGCGAGCTTTGTGTAGTTTACACCGGTGAGTTCAAGAACAGACTGATTCCACGTAACGGTAATGTACCCAAAGCCGTAGCCCGGGTTGTTTTTGAAGCTTACGGGCACCTTGACTTCTGTTCCCGGATTTGCCGGCGCCGAAACGCTTTTTGCCCCAATCGTCATATTTTCGGCAGCGCTTGCGGAAAAAGACGCCGTACTTACCGCAGTGATTATCAGCAAGGCAAAAGTGAGCACACGCTTTATCATTAGTATTCCTTCCTTTCAAACCTTCTGTTTCAAAAATAAATTGATACATTTATTATACACCAAATGAATTATAAAATCAATACGTTAAGGCAACACCGCACAATTCAAAACGCACGGCTTGCTTGAATATTGTTCCGTATTGCCTTTATATAAAAATTTTTTAAAAAAATTTATCAAAACTCTTTATTATTCATCATAATTTGTGATATAATAAAACGGTATTTGTGCTTGGAGTATAGGAGGTACATAAATATGAAAACAGGGTTTGATAATAATAAATATCTTGAAACCCAATCCCAGCATATCAGGGACAGAATCTCCGAATTCGGTGACAAGCTGTATTTGGAATTCGGCGGCAAGCTGTTTGACGATTATCACGCTTCACGCGTTTTGCCCGGATTTAAGCCGGACTCAAAGCTGCAGATGCTTATGCAGCTTAAAGACGACGCGGAAATCGTGATAGTTATAAATGCCGACGACATTGAAAAAAACAAGGTCAGAGGCGATTTGGGAATTACATATGACCTTGATGTTTTACGACTTATAGACTTGTTTCGCAGCCGCGGACTTTTTGTGCCGTCGGTAGTGCTTACCCGCTTTGCGGATCAGCCCACGGCGGTTAACTTTGAAAACCATTTGACCGAAAACGGCATAAACGTTTATCATCACTATTCAATCCCCAATTATCCGACAGACGTTGACCTTATTGTCAGCGACAACGGCTACGGCAAAAACGATTATGTTGAAACCACACGCCGCCTTGTTGTAATTACAGCTCCCGGTCCGGGTTCGGGCAAGATGGCTGTTTGTCTTTCGCAGCTTTATCATGAGCACAAGCACGGTGTTCAGGCAGGATACGCGAAGTTTGAAACCTTCCCTATCTGGAACCTGCCGTTAAAGCATCCTGTTAACGTAGCGTATGAAGCCGCTACCGCCGACCTCAACGACGTTAATATGATTGACCCGTTCCACCTTGAGGCTTACGGAACAACCACCGTAAACTATAACAGGGATATCGAGATTTTTCCCGTGCTAAACACTATGTTTGAGCTGATTTTGGGCGAATCGCCCTATAAATCTCCCACTGATATGGGCGTTAATATGGCCGGAAACTGCATAATTGACAACGACGTTGTGTGCGCCGCGGCGAACCAGGAAATTATACGCCGCTATTATTCCGCGCTGTCAAATCAGACAAAAGGTATCGGCAGTCCCGATGAAGCATATAAAATCGGGCTTTTGATGAAGCAGAGCAAGCTTACTATCGAGGACAGGGCTGTTGTGGCTCCGGCGCTTGAAAAAGCCAAACAGACCGGCGCTCCTGCCGCCGCGATTGAACTCAGCGACGGCACAATCATTACCGGAAAGACCACTAATCTGCTCGGCGCGTGCTCGGCAATGCTGTTAAACGCTTTAAAACACCTTGCGCGTATTCCCAATGAGGTTGATATTATCGACGCGTCTGTTATTGAACCGATACAAAAGCTTAAGGTTGAAAGCTTCGGTTCGGCAAATCCCAGACTTCATACAGATGAAATTCTGATTGCGCTTTCAATGTCGGCGGTTACAAATCCGACGGCAAAGCTCGCTATGAAAAAGCTTCCCGAGCTGCGCGATACCGAAGCTCACGCTACGGTTATTTTGTCCGAAACCGACACGCGCACGCTTAAAAAGCTGGGTATCCGGCTTACAACCGAGCCCGCGTATGAAACCGAAAGGCTGTACAGAAAATAATTCTTGACTTTCCATCAATATTTGTGATAAAATATTTTGGCAATTGAATAAAGCAAACCTATGTGAGTTGCTTATACTGTTAAGTATAAGGCGTAAGTCCGGCATAACGGGCTTACGCCTTTTTTGCGCTGCTTAATACTAATTCCTGATAGAAAGTAGACAGGACGCGGCAAGGCTGGCGCCTTGCAAGGACGACAACGCAGTATTGCGGAAAATAGACCGCAAAGATTGGCTACTTTTTATTAGGTATTAGTATAAAAATTAGGAGGTAATTATGCAAAAGGAAAACAACAATATTATGGCGCGGCTGCCTGTGGGAAAACTGATGATAAAAACAGGCTTGCCAATCATTATTTCGATGATGCTGCAGGCTTTTTACAACATCGTTGACAGCGCGTTTGTGTCCAATATGGAGGACGGCGAAAACGCCCTTAACGCGCTTACTCTCGCCTTCCCTGTCCAGATGCTTATGGTTGCTGTAGGAATAGGCACCGGTGTGGGCGTGAACGTAATGCTCGCGCGCAGCCTTGGCGAAAACAACCGTGAAAAAGCTTCTGTAGTTGCCGGCAACGGAGTGTTTTTGGGAATCGTCATAACCGCGGTGTTTATGCTGTTCGGCGTTTTTGGTGTTCCGGCGTACATCTCAACTCAAACAGGCGACAAAGTTATCGGCGAAATGGCTGTCACCTACCTTAGAATTTGCTGCGTTTGTTCTGCCGGAATAGTGTTTTTCAGCTTGTTTGAGAAAATATTGCAGGCGTCGGGGTTGTCAGTACAATCCACAATCGCGCAAATTTCGGGAGCTGTTACAAACATTGTGCTTGACCCTGTAATGATTTACGGCCTGCTCGGATTTCCAAGGCTGGGCGTATCGGGCGCGGCGCTTGCTACGGTCGCCGGTCAGCTTGTCTCGTTTGCGCTTGCCCTTGTGTTCCACATTAAGAAAAACAAAAGCGTTGACAACGGCATTAGATTTATTAAGCCTGACAAAACCATTATCCGTATTATTTACAAAATAGGCTTGCCGGCGATAATAGCGCAGGCGCTGATGTCGGTAATGACTTACGGAATTAACATAATACTCGGTTCTGTCAGCGCGGCTCTTGTTACGGCTTACGGATTGTATTACAAGATTCAGCAGTTTATTTTGTTTGCGGCGTTTGGACTGCGCGACGCAATAACCCCGATTGTTTCGTTCAGCTACGGAATGGGCGACAAAAAACGCATTTACGAAGGCATAAAGTACGGAGTATTGTACACTTCCGTGATAATGCTTGCCGGCACAGCGGCACTCGAGATTTTTGCCGATCCGCTTTGCTCGGCGTTCGGGCTTTCGGGAGAAACTCAGGGACTGTGCGTTAGCGCAACGCGGATTATCTCGGCAGGCTTTTTCTTTGCGGGCATAAGCCTGTCGCTTCAGGGCGTTTTTCAGGCTCTGGACAAAGGCTTGCCGTCGCTTATTGTTTCTTTACTTCGACAGCTTGTGCTTATTCTGCCTGTGGCGCAGGCATTATCGCTGCTTGTCGAGCCCGGGCTTTCAAACGCCCGGATTGTTTGGCTTACCTTCCCCGCCGCGGAAATTATAACCTCGGCGGCGGCGGTAATTTTGCTGTTAAAGGTTCGTAAAAATATTCTGTAAAATTTATAAATTTGATTGATTAAATAATCAGTTTATGTTATGATATTAACAAAGAAGCAGCTTGCTGCAATAAAAACGGAGGATATTTATGAACGTAACACAGGATATTCGTTACATAGGCGTTAACGACCATAAAATTGACCTGTTTGAAGGTCAGTATATTGTGCCGAACGGCATGGCATACAACTCTTATGTAATTATTGATGACAAAATCGCGGTTATGGATACCGTTGACCGCAACTTCACCCACGAGTGGCTGAATAACCTTGAGGATGCGCTGGACGGCAGAAAGCCGGACTACCTGATTGTTCAGCACATGGAGCCCGACCATTCGGCAAACATTAAAAACTTTATGAACAATTTCCCCGGGGCAACGATTGTTTCGTCGGCAAAAGCGTTTACAATGATGAAGAATTTCTTCGGAACCGCTTTTGAGGACAGACAAATTGTAATTAAAGAGGGCGACACCCTTGAGCTCGGCAAGCACGTACTTAACTTTGTTGCCGCTCCGATGGTTCACTGGCCTGAGGTTATGGTTACTTACGACAGCACCGACAAGGTTCTTTTCTCGGCTGACGGCTTCGGAAAATTCGGCGCTCTTGATGTTGACGAGGACTGGGCGTGCGAGGCAAGGCGTTATTACATCGGTATCGTAGGCAAATACGGCGCTCAGGTTCAGAACCTTCTTAAAAAAGCCGCCAACCTCGATATTCAGATTATTTGTCCGCTTCACGGTCCCGTTTTAAAGGAAAACCTCGGCTATTACCTTAGACTTTACAACACATGGTCAAGCTATTCGGTTGAAAGCGACGGCATTATGATTGCCTACACCTCGGTTTACGGCAACACCAAAAAGGCTGTTGAGATTCTTGCCGAAAAGCTCAGAATCAAGGGCTGTCCCAAGGTTGTAGTTAACGACCTTGCCCGCTGTGATATGGCTGAGGCTGTTGAGGACGCTTTCCGTTACGGAAGAATTGTTCTTGCCACTACCACTTATAACGCTGAGATTTTCCCGTTTATGCGCGAGTTTATCAACCACCTTACGGAACGCAACTTCCAAAACAAGACGATTGGTCTTATTGAAAACGGTTCCTGGGCTCCGCTTGCCGCAAAAACAATGCGCAAGATGCTTGAAGGCTGCAAGAACATCACATATACCGACACCACCGTTAAAATTATGTCCGCGCTTAACGAGCAAAGCAGCGAGCAGCTTGAAAAGCTTGCTGACGAGCTGTGCATGGATTACCTTGCCCAGCACGACGAAACCGCCAACAAAAACGACCTTACCGCGCTGTTCAACATCGGCTACGGCTTGTATGTTGTAACTTCAAACGACGGTAAAAAGGACAACGGTCTTATTGTTAACACCGTTACACAGGTTACCAATTCGCCTAACCGTGTTGCCGTTTGCATCAACAAGCAAAATTACTCACACCATGTAATCAAAACCACAGGCATTATGAACGTTAACTGCCTGTCTGTTGAGGCTCCGTTCAGCGTGTTTGAAAACTTTGGCTTCCAAAGCGGCAGAAACGTTGACAAGTTCGCAGACTGCACTCCCCTGCGTTCGGACAACGGACTTGTTTTCCTGCCCAAGTACATCAACAGCTTTATGTCGCTCAAGGTTGAGGATTACATTGACCTTGACACCCACGGTATGTTTATTTGCAGCGTTACCGAGGCAAGAGTTGTATCCGACAAGGAAACCATGACCTACACCTACTATCAGAACAACGTTAAGCCCAAGCCGGAAACCGAAGGCAAAAAAGGCTGGGTTTGCAAGGTCTGCGGATACATCTATGAAGGCGACGAGCTTCCCGAGGACTTCATTTGTCCGCTTTGCAAGCACGGCGTAGCTGATTTTGAACCGATTGAATAAAATATTTTTAACGGCTGTCACGCAAAACGCGCGGCAGCCGTTAATTTATTTTAAAACATATACGAAGAATTGATATTCCAATACGTGACGGTAAATGAAGCGTCGCAAATAATATTTCCGCTGCCGTCCTCAAAAACAGCCTTGTAGTCTCCGGGCGTGAGTTCGAATCCGTTATCCAAAGGATTAACCTCGGCTTTATTCACCCCCTCAAACGCCGGAGCAATTTTCGCGCGGATGCTTCCAATATAATCACCGCCGTATCGGTATAAATTACAGTACACAGGCTGAGCAGAATTTAACGGCAAAAGCGTCGAAAGACTTCCGGTAAAATATTCACTCGGGAGCGCAGTCGGCGGCGGAATTTCGGGCTCGGTATGATCCGCTTCACCGGGTAATTTCGACGGAAATACACACGGTTCCGTATTATCACCTTCACCGGAGGTTTGCGGTGTTGTTGAATCCGGCTTTTGTGTTGCCGCAGACGTGTTTTGACACGGTTCGGTTGCGTCACCTGTTGTGACTTGATTACGCGCGGAAGATGACGCTCCGGCGCCGCTCGGTTTGGTATTGGAAGCGTAAGATCCCGGCGCGCCCGGGGTTCCGCTCTGATTTTGGGCTTCATAACTGCCGCCGTATGACGCTGAAGCGCTCTGATTATTATCCTCCGCGCTTTTGCCGGAGGGCTTATGTGTTTCGCCGTTTTCGTCTGTGATAATTTTTACTTCTCCGTTTTCACCGGTGACTGTCTGCGATGTTATATTTTCGCTGTTTATAACCCCGGGAGTGTTTTTAAATATGTTCAAATACAGCGTCAGACCGACAATAAGCATCAGCATTGCCGCCGCGGTGCCTGCCAAAAACCCGGGTTTGATATAGAACGGCTTTTGCTTTTCCTGCTTCCGGGAAGGAATATCAAGCGCGGCCTGAAGCGCCTCAGACGGCACTTCTATGTTTTTCAGCGCGTCAAAATTGTACTCATCCATTGTTCTCACCCCCGTAAATATCCTTCAAAAGCTTGCGTCCGCGGTTAAGCCTTGTTTTCACGGTGCTTTCGTTCAGCTTTAATATTTTCGCAATTTCGCTTACTTTATAGTTATAGCAGTAGTAAAGATACAAGACCTCGCGGTATTTTACAGATGTTTTCATCAGCGCCCATGACATATCGACGTCCGAGGTATCAAACTCAACCGCCTGTTCATTAACGCTGTCAAGGGGAACAGCGCGGCGGTTTTTGCGGATATAGTTCTTGCACTCGTTTACCGATACGCGTATAAGCCACGCCTTGAGATGTTCACGGTCTGAAAAATCGGGAGATTTAAAATACAGCTTTGAAAAAACATTTTGGTAGCAGTCCTCGGCGTCGGCTGTGTTTTGAAGCCTCATAACGCATACCGAAAAGACGGTTTGCGAATACTCCCGCACCGCCTGCTCATAGGTTAGTCCCGCAAATTGCCGCATTTTATCATCCCCTTCATAATAACACACGCCGCATACAGCTTTGGTTTCATAATTTGATTAATACTAATTCCTAAGGACGCGGCAAGGCTGGCGCCTTGCAAGGACGACAACGCAGTATTGCGGAAAATAGACCGCAAAGATTGGCTACTTTTTATTAGGTATTAGTATAACTTTATTGAAAATGCAAAAACAATATGATAGAATAAGAACAGTAATAAAGCTCGTCCGAGGTGGAATATGAAAAAATATGTTATTGCTCTTGACGAAGGCACAACAAGCGCGAGGAGCATTATTTTTGACAACAGGCTAAATGTAATAAGCGTTGCTCAGCACGAAATTCCTCAAATTTACCCACATGCCGGCTGGGTTGAGCAAAACCCGATGGATATTTACGCAAATCAGTATTCATCTCTGACCGAATGTATCGCGAAAAGCGGAATTGCTCCCGGGGAAATCGCCGCGATAGGAATTACAAACCAGCGTGAAACCACGGTTGTTTGGGAAAAGTCAACAGGAAAGCCGGTGTATAACGCCATTGTTTGGCAGTGCCGCAGAACCGCGGATATTTGCGAACAGCTTGAACGCGAAGGTTTTTCGGAATACATCCGCGAGACAACGGGACTTCGCCCCGACGCGTATTTCAGCGCTACAAAAATAAAATGGATTCTTGACAACGTTAAGGGAGCGCGTGAAAAAGCAGAGCGCGGCGAACTGCTTTTCGGAACGGTTGACACCTGGCTGTTATGGAAGCTCAGCGGCGGACGGGTTCACATAACCGACCGCACCAACGCTTCAAGAACTATGCTTTACAATATAAACACCCTTGAATGGGACAAAAAGCTGTGCGAAATCCTTGACATACCCGTTAATATGCTTCCGAAGGTAACAAGCAGCAGCGAGCTTTACTGCGAAATTGAGCTGATGGGCGCTGAAATCCCTGTTTGCGGAATTGCCGGCGACCAGCAGTCGGCGCTGTACGGACAGGGATGCGTAAACAGCGGCGACCTGAAAATCACCTACGGCACAGGCTGCTTTCTGCTTGCTAACACAGGAAACGAAGCCGTTAAAAGCAACCGCGGACTGCTTACTACAATAGCCGCGACCGCAAAGGACGAGCCGGTGCAATACGCGCTGGAGGGCAGCGTGTTTGTAGGCGGAGCGGTGATTCAGTGGCTCAGAGATGAACTGAGGTTTATTTCGGACGCTTCCGACAGCGAATACTTTGCCAAAAAGCTTAAAAGCAACGGCGGAGTTTATGTTGTTCCGGCGTTTGCCGGGCTTGGAGCGCCTTACTGGGATATGCACGCGCGCGGCACAATAACCGGATTAACACGCGGCACAGGCTTTGAGCATATTATAAGAGCGTCGCTTGAATCAATTGCTTTTCAGTCCGAAGACGTGATTGAAGCTATGAAAAGCGACACGGGAAGATGCGTTAATTCGCTAAAGGTTGACGGCGGAGCGTCGGCTAACAACTTTTTAATGCAGTTTCAGGCTGACATTTCAAACCTTGAGGTTGTAAGACCTGCGCAGCGTGAGGCAACCGCCGTAGGCGCGGCAATGCTTGCCGGAAACGCGGTGGGATTTTTTGAAAACGGCGGTTACTCCGGGCAAATGAAAAACACTGTGTTTAAACCGTCAATGACCGCCGAGGAACGAGGCAAGCATATTGACGGCTGGCACAAGGCTGTTAATTCGTGTTTAACAAAGACAGGAGAAGCAAATGGAAATTAAAATTATTGAAAAAAAGGTTGCTTCAAGCGACGGAATACATCAGCTTGCAGGCAGAGTTTATGTTCCGGATAGCGGCATAAGGGGGATTTTTCACGTTGTTCACGGTATGATTGAGCACATCGGCAGATACGACGCGTTTATGAGAATAATGGCGGCTCACGGATTTGTGTGCTTCGGCTTTGACAACTTAGGCCACGGTTATACGGCAAACGACGACAGCGAGCTTGGATTTATCGCGTCAAAGAACGGCAGCAAGCTTTTGTGTGACGACGTTAACAAGTTCGGTAACGAAATAAAGAAAGAGTATGGCAAAGAATTGCCGTATATTTTGCTTGGACACAGTATGGGTTCGTTTATTGTAAGGTGCACGGCATACTATTACCCCAATTTGTGCGACAAACTGATTATTATGGGAACCGGAGGACCGAACCCGGCGTTTAAGCCCGGACTGGCTATGCTTACAATTGTAAAAAAAATAAAGGGTGAAAAGTCCTATTCAAAGCTTTGCGAAAATCTGATTACCGGCAGCTTTAACAAACAGTTCAGCGAAAACGACGGCCACGCCTGGCTTAGCACTGTCCCGGAAGTAAGAATTGCATACCGCGCCGACAAATTCTGCTCCTTTCATTTTACCGTAAGCGCTATGTATGACCTTGTAAAGCTTAATTCCGACTGCAATTCCGAAAAATTTACCGGCGGAATAAAAAAAGAGCTTCCTGTTTTTCTTGTTTCGGGCGCGGACGACCCCGTAGGAGATTTCGGGCGCGGAGTTAAAAAGGTTTATGACGGTCTTATTAACAGCGGACACAGCAACGTTAAATTTAAGCTTTATAAGGATTGCAGACACGAAATATTAAACGATATATGCCGAGAAAAACTGATTCGCGAAATTATCGGCTTCAGTATATAGAAAAAAACTGCCGTGAAAGACGCGGCAGTTTTTTATATGATTATATTAACCTGATATTTTTGTGTTTGTTTTTACCGTAGAAAAACAAATATACGGTTATTTTGAAATTGTCACATTCAAAAGATACGAGCCATACGCCCAGCAGGTTGTGTTGCCTTCAAGCTCAAACTTAACGGGAAGCTCCTGAGAACCTGTGTTGCCGTTTATCTCGGAGGCGTCTACAATACCGGTGATTTTTTCCGTTTTAAGAGACTTGAGATCATCGGCGTTTCCGATAAACTCAACGCTGAGGTTTTTGGTCGTTATTTCGCTTTTGTAGCCCTTGGAAAGATTCTTGACAGCAAACTTATTCACGGTAATTTGCTTTCTTTGAAGCTTGCTTAAATCCATTGATACCTTGAAAACGGAATTAGTGTCAATCAACTTGCAGCCGTCAGGAATAATCGGTTTAAGCGTGTCGTTGTTATATTTATCGTTTCTAAGCGTTGAAAAGTCAATTTCGTCAAGAGAAACCGAGAAAACCTTGTCTAAATCCTCTTGCTTGCCGGCAATGCTGACACGCTTGGGATCAATTGTCACAATGTCATCGGTTACGTCAAAATCCTGAGGCTTATTGGCAAAGGTCGCCTTTACGTCAACCGTCTTTTTGGGGCTTACGTTTACGGTTCCGTCAACCGAGGTTGCCGAAAGTGTTAAATAGTTTTTGGAAAGCTCGTTGTCGTTTTCATCATAAAGAACAATTGAAGCGTGAAAATCCTTTGAGCTTTCAAGATTTTCCATATCATCGGTTACCGCGCAAACCTTGCTCACAGCTCTTACCTCTTCGCTCGGTCCCGTAATGGTAACTGTGTCGTTGTTATAGGTTACCGAAGCGTAATAATCATTTTTCGCACTGTACTTGAACTTGGGAAGCAGCTTAAAATCCTTTTTGCTTTCGGTATCAATTTCTACCGTAATTTTTGAAGGTGTGCAGTTGGTAATCTGAAAGGTATTGTTTATGGTTGACTTTTTATCGGCGGACACCGGAAGATTGTAGGTATCGGCATGATCCACATTACTTGCGTTCGCGGTGACAATAAAGTCATCCTTTGAAATTGAGCCGAGCAGCTTGCGGTTGCCTGAAACAGTTACCGAAGCATAGGCTGTTTGGGAATTTTCAAAGAAGGTTTGAAGCCCGGCGTTGGCAGCTTCATCGGGAAGCGCGACCTGAATGGGAACATCGTTTACCGTAACAACGGTATCGTTGCTTGTTCCCGTACTCATATACACCCAAATGGCGAGCGAAATAACTACCGAAAAAATTAACATTATTTGATTGTTAAACAGAATTTTTTGAGAGAAGGATTTCTTTTTCACTGCTTGTTCCTCCCTCTTTTAAAAAGGCGCGTTTTGTCCTCTTCGCTATATTCGCTCAGCAACAGCTCATTGAGCCTTTTTATCAGCTTTTCGCGGTTTAAACCGCGCTCAAGCGAACCGCCGATTGCAAGCGAAACAACGCCTGTTTCCTCGCTGACAACCAAAACCACGGCGTCGCTTTGCTCGCTGATTCCGAGCGCTGCTCTGTGACGCGTTCCGAGGTTGATGTCAACATTCGGGTTATCGGTCAGCGGAAGGATACAGCCGGCAGCGTGAAGCTTTCCGTCGCGGATAATGCTCGCGCCGTCGTGCAGCGGAGCCTTATTGAAGAAGATGTTGCCGAAAAGAGCCACCGAGGTTTCCGCATTTACAACGGTACCCGTAGCAGCGATGTCGGACAGCATTGACTCACGTTCAAAAACGATAAGCGCTCCGGTGCGCGAACGTGAAAAAAGCACCGAGGTATCGGCTGCGTCCACAATGGATTTTTTGACAGCGTTTTGCCATTTGTCGTCTATTTTGGGTTTTGTTAACGCGGAAAAATATCGTCTCCAAGTATTGTTGCGTCCCATTTGCTCCAGCGCCTTGCGGATTTCGGGCTGAAAAATAATAGCGATAATTACAACCGAAGCCTCGAAGAACACTCTCAGCAAAGACGAAAGCATTACCAAACTAAAGGTTGACGCCAAAAAGTAAATGAGGAGCAGCAAAAGTATGCCCTTTAGGAGCTGAACCGCACGTGTTTCGCGAATCAGACGTAAAATTCCGAAAATGAGAAGCGCAATTGCAAGAATATCAATTATATCGCGCAACTGAATGGTTTTTAGAATTGACCAAAGATTTTCAAAAAATTCCACGCTTTTGGCTCCTTTCCTTTTGCTTTTAAAATTCTTAAATTACTCTTTTAATATTTTACCACAAAGTACAAGCAGATTGCAACCTATTTTTTTGCTTTTTTAGAAATTTTATTTATCGAGTTAACGAAGCTTTGAACCTGACTGTCGGTCGAAAAAGCCGAAACCACCGCTCTTACGGTTCCGCTGTACCGGGTTCCGTACTGCTCATGCGCGAGCGGCGCGCAGTGAAGTCCGGCTCTTACCGCGATATTGAAGCGTTCACTGAGCAACGCGGCTGTTTCCTCGCTGTCACGGTTCTTTAAATTAAACGAAATGACCGGAGCGTGGGTATGCTTCTGAGGTCTGCGGGTGTAGAAAACAACCTCTTTATTGCGCGACAAACCGTCGTACAGTTTTTGAGCAAGGCGCATTTCCCTGTCCTCAATTTTGTTTACTCCCCTGCTCATTACAAATTTTATACCCTCGTTTAGCCCCGCGATACCCGGAAGATTGGGCGTTCCGCTTTCAAACTTATCGGGCAAAAGCTCCGGCTGTTCACGGTCGGAGGAAAAGCTTCCGGTACCGCCCTGCACAAGACTGCACGGCGAGGTTTCGCTGTTGACAATCAACAATCCGGTGCCCATAGGTCCGTAAAGTCCCTTGTGACCGGCGGTGCAAAGATAGTCGATGCACGAATTTTTAAGAGATAAAGGCAGCACCCCGGCGCTCTGCGCCGCGTCAAGGCAGAAAGGAATGTTGTATATTCTGCATAACGCGGCTATCCGCTCAACCGGCAGACGGATACCGAAAACGTTGGACGCGTGCGTACAAACGACAAGCCTTGTATTTTCACGGATTGCGCGGCGGAAATTATCGAGGGTTTTATCGTCGTCGCCCTCGCAGACCTCGGCAACCGAGCAGCTTACTCCCATAGATTTCATCGCTTCAACAGGCCGAAGCACGGCATTGTGCTCGAGCGATGATATCACAATATGACCGCCGCCCTTCAGCGTGCCTTTTATCACGGTATTTAAGGCGTGAGTACAGTTGAGCGTAAAAATAACGTTTTCGGGCTTGTCAAAATCAAACAGCTTTGCGGCGTTTTGACGGCAGGTATACATAATTTCCGAAGCTCTGACCGACATTTTATGACCGCTTCTGCCCGGATTTGCGCCGTAATTGAGCATTGCGCCCGTCACCGCGTTAACAACCGCGCGCGGTTTCGGAAAGGTCGTGGCTCCGTTATCAAAATATATCAAGGCAAATCAACGGCGGCTACGCCCACCGTTTTTACATTTGCGTTTTTTATCAGGGTTACAGCGTCGTCAAAGTTTTTTTTCACAAGCAGACTGTAACCGCAGGAACGGCGGCGCAAATTTGCCGGAGTTCGGATTACTTTTGAAAAAAAACCGTGTCTGCGCAACACTTCTCTGCCCTTTAGCACGGCTGTCATTGACGGAAACAAAATTAAGTTATTGTTCATATTTTTCACCTTTTTCTGTATATTCCTTATTACATATTATGTAGCAGAATAAAAAGGTGCAAATCAGTTGCGCGACAAAAAAACACAGCGCTGAAAAACGCTGTGTTAAAGCTCGTTACATTACGGATGAAAGCATAGCAGTCATATCATACATACCGGGCTTTTGTGAAGCGAGGAAAACCGCGGCGTTGACCGCTCCCGCGGCAAACACTTCCTTTGACTGAGCCTGATGTGTGAGTGTTACAACCTCGTCGTGTCCGGCAAAGATAACCTCGTGCTCGCCGACTATTGTGCCGCCCCGAACCGAATGAATTCCTATTTCGTTTTTCGAGCGTTTTTTACGGTAAGCGTGGCGGTCGTATACATACTGCGGCTCGTTTTCGAGAACGCCTGATATCGCGTCGGCAATCATAAGCGCTGTTCCGCTGGGCGCGTCAACCTTAAGATTATGATGCTTTTCAACAATTTCGATGTCAAAGCTGTCGCCGAGCACCTTCGCCGCCTGCTTTGAAAGAGCGATTAAAAGGTTGATTCCCAGCGACATATTGCCTGAATAGAAAACTGCAATTTTCTTTGACGCTTCCCTGATTTTTTCAATCTGTCCGGCAGAATAGCCGGTGGTGCAGATTACGCAGGGAACGCTGTTTGCGATTGCGTATGAAAGCATTCCGTCAAGCGCCGCGGGATTTGAAAAGTCAATAATTACGCCGGGCTTTTGCTGTGCCTCGTCAAAGCTTTTGTATACGGGAAAATCAAACTTGCTTTCACCGTACGCGTCAACTCCGAAAAGCGTCTGCGCGTTTTTATTTTCGCTTAATGCCTGAGCCACAAAATAACCCATTTTTCCGTTACAGCCTACTATAGCCGCGTTTATCATTTTAAACTTCCCCTTTGTATAGAAATTCAGGGAGTGACGCGCGTCGCTCCCTGTTTGGTTTTATATTTTATCAAGCAGATCGTATTTTGCAAGGCAGTCCTTGAGATCGTGATAACCGGCAACGCTCATGGGTACAAGCGGAAGCTTGCACTCGCCCACATTGAAGCCGTAAAGGTTCATTGCGGTTTTTATGGGAATCGGGTTAACGTCGCTGAACATAATGTTCATAAGCTCAAGATAATGGAAGTGAAGCTTTTGAGCCTCGGCAAAGTTGTTGTCAAGGCAAAGCTGACAAATTTGGTGCATTTCCGCAGGGCAGATGTTGGCGAATACTGAAATTACACCGAGAGCGCCGAGCGACAGGAAGGGAACGGTTTGATCGTCGTTGCCCGAATAGATGTCAAGATTGTCGCCGCAGAGCGAACGGATAAGCGCAACCTGAGAAATATTGCCGCTTGCTTCCTTAATTGCCTTGATGTTTTCGTGCTTGCTGAGCTCCTGACAGGTTTTGGGCTGGATGTTGCAGCCTGTTCTTGACGGAACATTGTAAAGAATCAGCGGCACGTCAACTGAATCGGCGATTACGTTAAAATGCTTAACCAAACCTGCCTGAGATGTTTTGTTATAGTACGGAGTTACGGTAAGACACGCGTCAACGCCCGACTTTTGAGCCTCCTTGGACAGCATAACGGCTGTTGCGGTATCATTGCTGCCTGTTCCGGCAATTACCGGAATTCTGCCGTTAATAGTCTTGGCGACAAAATCCAGCACCTCGCAGTGCTCTTTTTCCGAAAGAGTAGCGGCTTCGCCGGTTGTGCCGCACGCGATGATTGCGTCTGTTCCGTTTTCAACGTGAAATTCAAGCAATTGCCTGTAAACGTTATAATTTACACTACCGTCCGAATTCATCGGGGTTATAATCGCAACTCCCGATCCGGTAAAAATGTGATCTGCCATAATCTGCCTCCGTTATTATTCGTATTAATCCATATAGCCTTCGGCGCAAAGCAGTTCGGCAAGCAATACCGCGCCGCCTGCAGCGCCTCTTAATGTGTTGTGAGACATACAAACAAACTTGTAGTCATACTGTGTATCTTCTCTGAGTCTGCCTATCGACACGGCCATACCGTTTTCAAGATTGCGCTCGGACTTAATCTGAGGACGGTCAGGCTCGGTGAAGTAGTGCAGGAAGTGTTTGGGCGCGCTGGGGAGCTTAAGCTCCTGGGCTCTGCCGCTGTAGTTTTCCCAAATGCTGATGATTTCATCAACAGAAGGCTTTTTAACGCCGTCCTTAAAGGACATAAATACTGCCGCTGTATGACCGTCCGAAACGGGAACGCGGATGCACTGGGATGTTATCGAGATGTCGTCTGTCTTTACAATTTCGCCGTTTTCAATTTTACCCCAGATTTTCAAAGGCTCCTGCTCGGATTTTTCTTCCTCGCCGCCGATGTACGGAATTACGTTGTCAACCATATCGGGCCAGGTTTTGAAGGTTTTGCCGGCGCCCGAAATCGCCTGATATGTGCAGGCGAGAACCTTGTCTACGCCAAGCTCCTTAAGCGGATTGATTGCCGGCACATAGCTTTGAAGAGAGCAGTTTGACTTAACCGCGATAAAGCCTCTTTTTGTGCCGAGACGCTTTCTTTGAGCCTCAATGATTTTGATGTGGTCGGCGTTAATTTCGGGGATAACCATGGGAACGTCGGGAGTAAAACGGTTTGCCGAGTTATTGGAAACAATCGGGCATTCAGCCTTTGCGTAGCTTTCCTCCAAAGCCTTGATTTCATCCTTCTTCATATTAACCGCGCAGAAGCAGAAGTCAACCTTCGAGGCTACCTCCTCAACATTTTCCGCGTCGGTAATTACCATATTTTTGTACTTTTCGGGAAGCTCGGCAGTCATGTGCCATCTGCCCTCAACACACTCGCCGTAGGTTTTGCCCGCGCTTCTTGAGCTTGCCGCGAGCACGGTAACCTCAAACCAAGGGTGGTTTTCAAGCAAAAGCGCAAAACGCTGGCCAACCATTCCTGTTGCTCCGATGATTCCTACCTTGTACTTTTTCACTATGATTCCTCCAAATTTTACAAAATAAAATTTAAAAAGCAGTTGCCATATTCGAATAAATATTATATTATAGAAACAGTGCGCTGTAAATATTAATTCTTTATTAACCAACGGCTTACTACCCCTTGACAATATTCAAAGCCATATTGCCTTACTCTATAATATACCATTTTACTCTCATATTGTCAATTATTTCGGCTTTGTATTTTACAAATTAATTAAAAAAATCTTAACGGATTGCGAGGAAATATAATGAAAACCGCAGACTTTTACTATGAACTTCCCAAGGAGCTTATCGCGCAAACTCCGGTTGAACCGCGCGACCATTCACGGCTTTTGGTGCTTGACCGCAAAAGCGGAACGGTTGAGCATAAGCACTTTTATGATATTATTGATTACCTGAACGAGGGCGACCTGATTGTCGCTAATGATTCGCGTGTGCTTCCTGCCAGAATTTTCGGAATTAAGGAAGAAACCGGCGCGCGCGTTGAGTTTTTGCTGCTGAAACAAATAAGCGGTAACCGCTGGGAAACCCTTTGCAAGCCCGGTAAAAAAGCCCGCGAAGGCGCGCGCTTCAGCTTTGGAAACGGAATTATGACCGCCGAGGTTGTTCAGGTTAAGGACGACGGCAACCGTATTGTTGACTTTGACTGCGGCGAAAGCTTTTTTGCCGCGCTTGACCAAATAGGTCAGATGCCGCTGCCTCCCTACATAACCGAAGAATTAAAGGATAAGGAAAGATATCAGACGGTATACAGCCACGAGCCCGGCTCCGCCGCGGCGCCGACCGCCGGCCTGCACTTTACCGGTGAGCTGATGGACAAAATCAGAGCAAAGGGTGTTAAAATAGCTTACGTTACCCTTCATGTGGGGCTCGGAACCTTCCGTCCCGTGAAGGTTGACGACGTTACAAAGCATAAGATGCACAGCGAGCACTACGAAATTCCGGAGGAAACGGCGAAGCTGATTAATGAAACCAAGCAAGGCGGCGGAAGGGTTATAGCTGTAGGCACTACCTCCTGCCGGACGCTTGAAAGCGTTGCTTCTCAGTTCGGAGAAATCAAACCGTGCGAGGGCTTTACCGACATTTTTATTTA
>ONLA01000009.1 GCA_900318495.1 uncultured Eubacteriales bacterium | reverse complement strand
CCGAAGGTAAGTAAAATTGATACGCCGTATGTCAGCGCCCCTAACATAAGCTTCATCTCGTATTCACCCGCAAGCGCTGTCAAAAGCCATTGCAGTACGCCTACTCCGGCAGGAAGTCCTATGATAACGCCGACAAAGGTCAGCCAGATGTTCTGTGAAATCAGCAGTCTGCCGATTGTACGGTTGCGGAATCCGAGCACCTTTAGTGTCGCAAGCTCTCGCGAACGCTCAACATAGCTCATCACGCCAAGGTTATAAAGTACAACAATACCCAAAACCACGGCGGCAAGAACAAGTATAATTACCATACTGTCCATAATTTCAACAAAGCTGTTAAAGGTTTCCATAAGCTGTTTTTTATCCTGCTTGCCGGAAATCAGGGCTGAGCTTTTTATGCCGTCTGTTTTTTTGTCTGTATAAATCGAGGAAATAGTGTAATCAATACCCAGCTTATCCGCAAGCGCGTCCGTCATAGTTACGCTCTCGGTCATCACTGAACGGTTGTATCCGATTACCTTAGCTTTATAAGTATCCCCGGAACCGTAGGGAGAAAACTCTATTTCATCGCCTATGCTTGCCCTGTCCTTTAACCGCAGGCAAAGATACACTCCCTCATTGCTTAGTTTAATCCTTTTGTTTTCCTCGTCAATAACGTTAAACATATTGTTCGGGTTTCTGATAATATCAAGAGTGACAGTATCTCCGTCAAGGCTTATTCCGCTCAGGCTTTCCCAGTCGCCGCCAAGCTCGTCGTAAAGCTCGGACGCCTTCTTCAAATCAGCGTCGTCAACAAGGTTAACCTTTGTTGTATAGTTGGAAATGTCGTTGTTAAGCAGCTCAAGAAAACCTGCCATAGTGTCACGCATACCTAATCCGCCGACCATAAGCACCATACAGCCGGCAATTCCAAACAGCGTCATCGCCGAACGGCTCTTGTGACGCAGTAAATCACGGATGTTCCATTTGACCCCGAAATGAAGCTTATCCCAAAATCGCAAGCGTTCAACAAAGGTTTTCCTCATTTTCTTAGGAGAATAAGGCCGCAAGGCGTCGGCGGCGGTACCCTTAAGCTGTCTGCGAACCGAAAGAAAGCTGATTAATGTAAGCATAATGATTGTCGCCGCCATAACCGGAAAACAAAATTCCGGAATCGCCGCGCTCCAGTCAGGCATATCAAAATAAGTGCCCATCATACCGTTTTCGCTCATAATCAGTTTGCACACCGCGTAACCGAGCGCAACGCCAAACACTGTTCCGGTCAATCCGATGAACAGTCCGTACGAGGTATAATGACGGAGTATTCTGCGGTTTTTAAAGCCGAGCGCCTTCAGCGTTCCTATTTGCGTTTTCTCTTTTGTCGCAATACGGTGCATTGTTGTTACCATTGTCAAAACGGCGATTGCAAGGAACAGCACCGGCAACACAGAGCCCATGGTTTTGCCTTCCTCGGCTTCACCCGTTGCTTCCTTGTAAACAACGTGGTCATCCTTGGGAGTTACCATTATGGTTTTTCCCAGCGCGTCCTTAACCTTATCCTCAAGCTCTTTCTTCGGCAAACTCGAAAGTACATTTACCTGCGCGAACACCTTATCCGCCGCTTCGTCGAGCATTTCGCCGGTAACAAACAGCTTTGTTAAGCTGTCGTCAATGAATTCCTCGGGCACACGCGTATTTTTCAGTTCTTTTTTAATGTCGGTTTTTATTTTATCATTCAAAAACTCATTAAGCTTTTTTGGTGAAATATAGGCAAAGCCAAAGGTGTTATAATCCGGCATCATCTGATTTTTGTCGGCAACACAAATCATATGCTCGCCTGATTTTATCAGACCGTCAATTTTACCGGTTATTTCCGTGCCCTTATATTCAAGTGTCAGTTCATCTCCGATTTGATAATTATTAGCGGCGGCAAATTTGTCGCTAAGCCAAAAGCCGTCGCCGGTTTCGTCATAATCCGCGCCGTCAGTAACAATAAAGGTTGAAACCTTGAAATTCTCGCTGACGTCAAGCGCAAGGCTTTTATTCTTTTCGCCCTTTATATCGAGGTTGACCGACAAAAAGCGGGTTGCCGCGTCCACGCCGCTGATACCGCTAATCTTATCTGCATCGTCAACGGAAAACCCTTTTTCGGAATAAAGGCGGTAATCGGCGTAGTTTGTCTGTTCAAAAAAGCTGCCGGTATCCGCCTCGATTGTTTTCCATTCCATATTAAAGCCGAGAAACATCCCCATACCCAGAGTTATCATAAGTATCATCGAGATAAACTGAGCCTTATAGCTCCACGCCGTGCGAAATAATTTGCGTATCAGCATTACCACTCCACCTCGTCCGCGCTCATTGGATCAGCCTGTTCCTCAACCGAGCGGATTTTTCCGTTTTTAACGCGTATTACCACATCCGCCATTTTAGCTATGCTTTGATTATGAGTTACAATCACTATCGTTTTTCCGTAGCTTTTAGCCATTTTCAGCAACAGCTTTAACACCATAACGCCTGTTTCGGAATCAAGCGCGCCCGTAGGCTCGTCACACAACAGAATTTTCGGATTTTTGGCAAGCGCTCTGGCAATTGACACACGCTGCTGTTCGCCTCCCGAAAGCTCGGAAGGGAAATTGTGGAGATGATTGCTGAGCCCGACCTCTGCCAACATTTGCTTTGAATCAAGAGAGCCGGGCGCTATTTCGGACACAAGCTCAACATTTTCATAAACCGTCAGCGTCGGAATAAGGTTATAAAACTGAAACACAAAGCCTACCGTCGCCGCGCGGTAATCGGCAAGCGCGTTATCCGAAAGCGTGCTTATATCCTTGCCGTTAACGGTAATTGTACCCTCCGTAGGACTGTCAAGTCCGCCCAAAAGATTAAGCAATGTGCTTTTGCCCGCGCCCGACGGACCTAATATGACCACAAATTTACCTTCATCCAAATCGAAGCTGACATTATCAAGAGCCTTCTGCCTGTGATCTCCGCTCGCGTAAATTCTTGTAACTTTATCAAATTTTACGATTGCCATAATTATCACCTAATATTATTAAAAGATTTGCATTGCAGAAACGCCCGCGTCAAATGCGAGCGTCCGTGCAAAATTATGAAATTGGTATTGATTGTTTGAGGCTACAACCAATATTCAGGGAGAAAACAAAGTTATTTAATTCGGTGTGCGGTGTTGCCGCAAATTAAGCCAGCGCCGCGCCTAACGCTTTGCAGGCGGCAACAGCCTCGTCATCGGGCGCTTCGTTTGCGATTACGGGTTCGCAGGCAAGGTTAACACCGGCGCTCTTGCAGGCTTCTTCCCAATCGCGCATCCACTGTCCGTCGCCCCAGCCGTAAGAACCGAAAAGCGCAACCTTTTTTTCTTTCAGTTCAGGCAGAACCGCGTCAAACATCGGCTGAAATTCATCCTCCTCAAGCACCTCGTCGCCCATAGCGGGACAGCCAAGGGCTACCGCGTCATAATCCGCTGCCATACCCGAAGAAAAGTCTGAGGCGGCAAATACACTCACCTCGGCTCCTGCCTCCTGCGCGCCTGCCTTAACAGCGTCTGCCATTGCTTCCGTGTTGCCTGTTGAGCTCCAAAAAACTAATGCAATTTTACTCATTTTTTAATTCCTTTCTATGCTGATTTTTTTACAATTAGCTTACCTATTGATATGCCTTGCAGCCATTTGGAGTAATAGATGTCGGAGCATTTTTTATACTTGGCAAACTCGCGCACAGCTTTTTCTTCATTGCCGTAAACCTTCCAGCAACCGCAGCATTTACAGCAATTTCCTTTATGAAGAATAAAGCCCTGTACGTCCTCGGGCGGATAACCGAGAAACAAACCGATTTCGTGCGGAAACTCCGGGCAAGCGTTAACCCTGCTTTTAAGCCTGTTCAGACAGTCGCGGCTGTCAAAGCAGTTATATCCCATTTTCTTTAAGATATTTCTCGCCTGCCGGTCTGATAAATCCTTTTGAAGCTTTGTCGGACGAAATACATAAATCAAGACGCGTGTTTTGCCAAAATCCAACGGCAGCATTTTCACTCCCTTGTGGCTGAAACGGCGGTTAAAGCTTTGTACATACCGAACGATTTCCTGGCGCTCGGTGTATACGCAGGAGAACAAATTCCCCGTTTTAAGCCCTGCGAGAGTAGGAGAACAATGCTTGATAATCAAATCTTCCGACATCTTTTTTCCTCCGTGGTTCTTTTAATAGTTAGCCTTAGCTAACTACGCTGCAAAAAATAAACATCCTGTTTTGGGATGGTCTTTCGTTCGGTTACCCTAAGCTAACCGAACAACTATAATATACCATAAGTTTATATTTTTGTCAAGAGAAATTTTATAATAAAAAAGCGGCAGCCTTTTTCAGCCGCCGCGTATCAATATTATTTTTACCGTAAAGAGCTTGGAGCATTATTAAAGCTCGGCAGCAAGGGTTTTAATGTATTCCCTGAGCTGATCCTTCGTTTCGGGATGCTGTAAGCCGACTTCAATCTGCGCCTGTAAAATTCCGAACTTGTTGCCCATATCGTAGCGCTTTCCCTCAAATTCAACCGCCGTCATTCCCTTGGTAACGGCAATTTCGCGCATAGCGTCGGTAAGCTGAATTTCTCCGCCTACGCCGGGCTTTGTGCGTTCAAGAATTTCAAAAATCTCGGGAGGAAGCACACATCTGTCAAGGATTGAATAAAGCGAAAGCACTTCTTCCTTTGTTTTGGGCTTTTCTTTCATATCGGTACACTTAAATACATTGTCGTGAAGATTTTCAACCTTTAGCGAACCGTATTTGTGAATATCCTTCTCGTCAACCTTTTTTACGCCGAGAACACCCTCGCCGTATTCGCCGTAGCAGTCGATAAGCTGTTTAATGCACGGGGTTTTGCTCACGATAACGCCGTCGCCGAACAGCACCGCGAAAGGCTCGTTTCCGACAAAGGACTTCGCCTTAAGTACGGCGTGGCCGAGTCCCTTCATTTCCTTTTGTCTGATAAAGCTGATGTTAGCAAGGTCTGAAATATCCTGAACAAGCTTAAGGAAATCATCCTTTCCGCTTTTTTCAAGAATATGTTCAAGCTCCGGTGAACGGTCAAAATGATCCTCCATCAAGCCCTTGCCGCGGTTCGTGATAATTAAAATATCGGTGATACCTGCCGCTACAGCTTCTTCAACTATATATTGAATTGTAGGCTTGTCAACAATCGGAAACATCTCTTTAGGGATGTTTTTGGTAGCGGGAAGAACTCTTGTTCCGAAGCCCGCAGCCGGAATTACTGCTTTTGTAATTTTCATATATACTGTCCTTTCTTTTGTTTTAGAACTGAGATAAATAATTTCCTAAGTAAGAAATAATCATACTTGCCGCAAAAAAGCTTGCAGCGAGCGGAAGATTTACGCCGCCTTTTTGTTCAAGGGTTTTGCTTAAATCACCCGGATTTTCCGATTTGATTTGCGCGATTTTCTTTGAACAGTGCGAATAATACAGCCTGTTAGCGAACAACCCCGAAAAAACTCTGATTAACAGCCTTAAAAACTGCAGCGCAAGGGGTAAATACATAAAGGAAAACTCTTCCGAGAAAAATGATACCTGTACGCCCGACTGCAACGATGACATCACGTTGTTGTATTGGCTGTTCCATTCGGGTGACATCATTATCGCCGTTGAAGCAACCGTACTTGAAATCATTAAAAGCGAAAGAATAACACCCAAAGCTGTCATTTTTCTGTAAAGGAAATAAACCTCGGCGAATATCATTGCGGAAAAATTGAATCTTGAACCGAAGCTATCCCTGATTCTCTTAAAAACAGCCAAAAAATACTGGGTGTTTTTGCCGATATACTTAGCCGCCTCGCTAACCTTTACGTTGTCCGCGATTAATTCCTCGCCGTTCATTCCGGCAAGCGGATCGAACGCCGGCATATTCCCCGCGCCGAAGCCAAAGGGCATACCCTGAAAATTGCCCTGCGAGCCGTTTTGAGGCTGAGAGTTAAAACCGTTATTCTGCTGAGGGTTCTGCGCCGTGCGGTCGTTGTCTGTTAACGGCGCTCCGCAGCGGTTGCAGTAAAAGGCGGTTTTTTCGTTATGAAAATGGCAGCTGCGGCATTCGAGAAAATCATCATCCTCCGAAGCTTCGCCTTTTTCGGCGTTTTCAAAGCTAAAGCCTTCGCCGTGCCTGTCCTCATAAAAGCAGCTGCCGTTACTTTCGTAACATTCTCTGTGGTGAGGCGCTCCGCATTCGGGACAAACGACAACATCGTCACCTTCCGCGAACTGTTTGCTGCATACGGGACATTTGTATTCACTAAATTCCATAAAATCCTCCGTATTTTCTTATTAAAATATTATAACAAATTTTTCCGGCAATTGCAACATATAAACATAATAATAAAAATTAAAAATAAAAGTTTACTTTTTCAAATATATTTGTTATAATAATAAATTGGTAAAAAAGTAGATTTAGAAAGGTATGTGCTTATGGTACAGTTTGAAGAATTACTGCTTTCGCTTCAGGCGCTGAAGCCCGAAATCGACGATTTGTCAGACGCTTTGGGAATGAAAGCCATGAAGTCCGAAATCGAGCAGCTTGAGCTTAAAGCAACCGAGCCGGGTTTTTGGGACAATATTGAAAAGTCCCAGCAGGTACTGCAAAAAACAGGCACGCTTAAAGGCAAGGTTGAGGCTTACGAAAACCTTGTGGCTAAGTATGAGGACACCGCCGCGCTGATTGAGCTTGCCAACGAGGAAGAAGATCTTTCTTTGCTTGAAGAAGCTCAAAACGAGGTTAACGCGGTAAAAGAAAGCCTTGAAAAGCAGCGTTTGCAAACCCTGCTCACCGGCGAGTATGATAAAAACAACGCGATTCTCACCTTCCACGCGGGCTCGGGCGGAACCGAGGCTCAGGATTGGGCGGAAATGCTTTACAGAATGTACAACCGCTGGGCTGAGGCTCACGGCTTTAAGGTTAAAGAGGTTGACTACCTTGACGGCGACGAAGCCGGACTTAAAAGCGCGGTGCTGCTTGTAGAAGGAGAAAACGCTTACGGTTACCTTAAAGGCGAGGCGGGCGTTCACCGTTTGGTTCGCGTTTCGCCGTTTGATTCGGCAGGACGCCGCCACACAAGCTTTTCTTCGCTTGAGGTTATGCCCGAAATTGACGATAACATCGAGGTTAACATCGCCCCCGAGGACATCAAAATGGATGTTTACCGCGCAAGCGGAGCCGGCGGTCAGAAGGTAAACAAAACATCCTCGGCTGTTCGTCTTACACACATTCCTACAGGTATTGTTGTGGCAAGCCAGGTTGAGCGAAGCCAATACCAGAACCGTGACGTAGCAATGAAAATGCTTATTTCAAAGCTCGTCGAAATCAAGGAACGCGAGCACCTCGAAAAAATCGAGGACATTAAGGGCGTTCAAAAGGAAATCACCTGGGGTTCCCAGATTCGCAGTTATGTATTTATGCCGTACACCATGGTAAAGGATCACCGCACAGGTTACGAAACAGGTAATGTTCAGGGGGTTATGGACGGCGACCTTGACGGCTTTATCAATGAATACTTAAAGTGCGCAAGTCAGGGAACGCTTCAAAAATAATTACAGCATAATAATTTAAGCACATATTGCACGAAAGGAATAATAGCTATGTATATTACTTGTCTTGATCTTGAAGGAGTATTGGTACCGGAAATTTGGATTGCTTTTGCCAACGCAACGGGCATTGAGGAGCTTAAAAAGACTACGCGCGACGAGCCCGATTATAACAAGCTGATGAAATACAGAATCGGCATTTTAAAGGAGCACGGACTCGGTTTAAAGGAAATTCAGGATGTTATCGCTACAATTGACCCGATGCCCGGAGCAAAGGAGTTCCTCGACGAGCTCCGTTCGTTCTGTCAGGTTATTATTATCAGCGACACATTCACACAGTTTGCGACTCCTCTGATGAAAAAGCTCGGCTGGCCCACAATTTTCTGCAACTCGCTTGTAATCAGCGGCAGCGGCGAGGTTACAGATTTTAAGATGAGAGTTGAAAACTCAAAGTTCACAACAGTTAAAGCCCTGCAGTCCATCGGATACGACACAATCGCAAGCGGCGACAGCTACAACGACCTTGGTATGATAAAAGCCAGCAAAGCAGGTTTTCTGTTTAAGAGTCCCGACAAAATCAAGAAAGACAACCCGGAGCTTCCGGCGTTTGAAACCTATGATGAGCTTTTAAACGCGATTAAGGAAGTTGTAAACAACTGAAAAAAATTAAAACTAAGCTGAGCCGTTAACGCGGCTCTTTTAGTTTTCCGAAAAAAATAAAGATAATTCTATTTTCTTATTTCAAACACAATTTTATGTGATATACTAATCCTTATCACCTTACAGGAAGTAGATAAAATGTCAGTTAAAATAAATTTAGGCGCGTGGACTTCGGTTTTTGCCGTGCCGTCAAAAATTGTAGACGAGGGCTTAAAGTTTTCGGACGGAGTAAAGCTAAAGGTTCTGCTTTATGTGCTGAGGAATGCCGGCGCACAGCTTGATAAGAAAAGTATTTCGGAAGCGACGGGAGTAAACGTTACCGATATCCCCGAAGCCCTTGATTACTGGATAAGTATGGGGGTACTCGCGAAGGACAACAGCGTATATTTTCCCGCGGAAGCCGCGTCAGACTCTACGGCGCCGAAGAAGGAACCGGTTCAGCCCAAAAAACAGGAGGAAACTACCGCTGAAATCGCGCGCAATGTAAATGAAGCAAAACAGAGGTTTGTTGTTACAAAACCGCAAAAGCCCGATTATGTTTTTACCGCGCAGAGGCTCGCAACGGACAACGAACTGAAAATTCTTGTTCAGGAAGCGCAGTCCGCACTGGGGAAAACACTTTCCAATTCCGATATATCCACTCTGCTTATGCTTAAAGATACCTGCGGACTTCACCTTGACGTAATTCTTATGCTGATTCAATATTGTATAAGCATAGACAAAGGCAATATGCGGACAATCGAAAAAATCGGAGTGTCATGGGCGGACGAGGGCATAAATTCCGTCGAGGCGGCGGACGACAAAATCCGTAAGGCTCATCAGGCAAGCAAAAGCTTTTCGATTGTTTCCTCGGCGTTCGGATTAAAAAACGCCGGTTCCCCCACAAAAAAGCAGCTTGAATACAGCTCAAAGTGGGTTGGAGAATGGAAGTTTTCGCAGCCGATGCTGCGCGAGGCATATGAACGGTGCGTTGACAAGCATAACACAATTAAATGGAATTACATTGACGGAATTCTAAAACGCTGGCACGCGTCCGATATAATTAACCTTGAAGAACTAAAAGAGTTTGAGGCGTCGGCAGCAAAGCCGAAACAGCAAACGGAAGCGTCTTATGATATTAGCGAGCTTGAAAAAATCAACACTCTTGATTATATAGAATGAGGAAATAATATGGGTTTTAACAGTACCGTACAAAAAACGGCTGCGGACAGGCTTTTTGAAAGAAGAATACAGGCAGAAAAGCTTGCCGAACGCACAAAAGCAGAGTTTTTTGAAAAATGTCCGCGCGCGCGTGAGCTTGACAAAGGAATCACAAACAGCGGTGTGCAGGCGGCACGCGCCGTGCTTAAAGGCGGAGACGTGGTTTCAGAAATGAAGAAGCTGCGCGACAGTAACCTTGCAATGCAGCAGGAGCTTAAAGAGCTGCTTGAAAAATACGGGTATCCGGACAACGCTCTCGAACCCGGCTACAGCTGTAAAAAATGCAGGGATACCGGTTATTATGAAACCGGCGGCAGAACCGTAGTTTGCGCTTGCTTAAAGCAGGCGCTCGTAAAGGCGGCTTGCGATGAGCTTAACCGCACCGCTCCCCTTTCGCTTTCTACATTTGATTCTTTCAACCTAAATTATTACGATAAGCAGGTTGACTATAAGCTCGGAATGTCACCGTATCAGCTTATGGAAAAGATTTTCAAGTTCTGCAAAAACTATGCCGACAGCTTTACGCCTTCCTCGGGAAGTATACTTATGAGAGGCGCTACGGGACTCGGAAAAACACACCTTTCGCTCGCGATTGCCAATGATGTAATACGCAGAGGCTATGGCGTTGTGTATGTTTCCGCTCCCTCAATCGCCCAAAAGCTTGAAAAACAATACTTTTCCCGTTCTGACGACGAATCGCTTGCCGACCTGCTTACAGACTGCGACCTGCTGATAATAGACGACCTCGGAACCGAGTTCAAAACGCAGTTTACGGCAGCGCAGTTCTATAATATCTTTAACGCCAGAATGTTGAGGCACAAGCCGCTGATTATAAATACAAACCTTACGCTCAGTGAGCTTGAAAAGGCGTACACTCAAAGGTTTGTTTCAAGAATTGTCGGAGAATCTACTAAGCTTGATTTTGTAGGAAAAGATGTAAGAATCAGAAAAAAATAAAAAAAGGTATTGACATTTTTAAAGTAATGGTATATAATATATATCGTTGCGGACGAGAAGCAACAAATTTTGTGGAATAGTGTAACGGTAGCACGACAGACTCTGACTCTGTTTGTTGGGGTTCGAATCCCTATTCCACAGCCATCAGCCTCGATTATTCGGGGCTGTTTTACTTCGAGGTGTAGCGCAGTTTGGTAGCGCACATCGTTCGGGACGATGGGGTCGCAAGTTCGAATCTTGTCACCTCGACCAGATTTAAATCCTCAAAAGTCACTGTTCAAGCGGCTTTTGAGGGTTTTTTACATATCATACTAATAGTCGTCCTTGCAAGGCGCCAGCCTTGCCGCGTCCTTCGCCTTGTCTTGCGAAAAATATCCTCGCAAAATATAAGTCTACTTTCTATCAGGAATTAGTATCAAAAAAAACAGGCGGTAATGACACCCGGTCACTACCGCCTTGTTGTATTTTTTATCTTATCTTTTTTATTTTATTTCAATTCTGACTATAAAACGGCTGTACTCTTCCCAACCTGAGGCGTAGCGTGCAAGAACACCTGCGTCGGCGCCGTTTACACTTCCGTTACGGTTAACGTCGGCAGCCTCCATACTCTTAATTTTATCACGGTATCCGTCCCAGCCCGAAACATAACGCTGCAGAATTCCCGCGTCAAGTCCGTTAACCTTGCCGTCAAGGTTAACGTCTCCGATAAGAACATACCTTGAAGTTGCAGGCTCGGTTGTTGGCTCTACCGTTGTTACCGGCTCGGTTGTCGGCACAACCGTTGTCACCGGCTCAGTTGTTGGCTCTACCGTTGTCACAGGCTCGGTTGTTGGCTCTACCGTTGTCACAGGTTCGGTTGTTGGCTCTACCGTTGTCACAGGCTCGGTTGTTGGCTCTACCGTTGTCACAGGCTCGGTCGTAGGTTCAGCAGCCGGAACAAGCTCTCCGTTTTCCGTCAGCCTGTACTTAGCTCCGTCAATCATAAATGTATCCGTATAGCCAAACATATTGATTGTGTACTCGATAGTTGCAGGCATACCATTGGCGTCAACAAGATTTTTGATTGTTACCTTGTAGCTTTTTCCGTCATAGCTGTATGTCTTTGGCGGAGTGAAGCTTATGCTTTTTCCCCAGTAATTTGAAATTGAATAACCCTCGCGCTGTCCGTCGGCGTCATGCATAACCGTATTTCTGATAAACTCCTCGCCTGTTGTCAGGTCGGTAACGGTTATATCTAAATTACCGAATCCGGTGTTGACTGAATCGGTGTTAAGATAAACAGTCCACATCGCCCCCGGAGAAATCTCCTCATACGGGAAAGCACCGGGTGCGGGCCACGCATAAGCGGCTTCATTGTTATTGTTTTGCGTA
Organism: uncultured Eubacteriales bacterium; assembly: GCA_900318495.1. Taxonomy (GTDB): domain Bacteria; phylum Bacillota; class Clostridia; order Oscillospirales; family Acutalibacteraceae; genus Ruminococcoides. Next base: position 65,075 of record ONLA01000009.1, on the reverse strand, counting down.
AATGTGCCCGAGTGATTCGGATCATTTTGAGCGTACTCATAATACTGGAGCAATACTCCGTCGGCGGCGCCGTAGGTTATGCAGCTTCCTCCCCGCTGCAAAAACGAGTTACGGTGTCCGGGAGTGTTGTAACCATTATAGTACTTTCCGTCGCTGCTTACGGTTTCACGGTTTGAAAGGTTGTTCAAATCGTTCGTCAAAGCTCTGATTGACGCAATTCCTTCGGCAATATTTGAACCGTAGCCATAAGATATATTTCCTCCGGTTCCGATATAAGCGGTTTTATAAAAATCTTCGTTCATATCGTTAGGCTTAGGAGGATAATGTCCCTTAACCGGAGACGCGCTCAACAAAATCGCTCCCTTTGCGGCGGTATCCTCGATTGTGCTGCTGCCGGTGCGGTATTCGCTTAATCCGGCAAGCCAGCGCTGATAATTTGAAAAATCGAGCAGAGCGTTTTGAGCTTCCTTTGTCATAACCGAACGCGCGTAAGGCGCTTTTGCCGAACCGTTGTCTGAAAGCATAGGTGCGGTAAAGTCATATTCTCTTACCGCGCGGCTGTATTTAGACGCAACGTCCGCGGAGCTTCTTCCCGCATACACGCTTTCATCATTAAGGTTTAAAACCTTTGTGTTTAACTGCACAAACTCGTTTAACGGAATAATCTCTATGTAGCTTCCGCTGCTGTCCTTTTCAAAGCAGAGAATATTGAAGCCGAACATAATTACAGAATAAATATTGTGCCGGGTTTCGGCAGAGGATACAATCTTATTTGTTTCACGGTTATAAGCCGCAAGGATTTTGCTGTCCCCCGCGCCAACCAGAATATTGCTGTTTGGTACGGCAACGATGCCGGCGGAGTATCCGGGAGAATAATTTTTGCGCTCAAAGCTCATTATTTTCCTTGTACTGCCGTTATTTAGCTCAAATACATTACCTGTGTAATCGGCAAGCAAATTTTTATTTATTATCTCAACAGGTCTGTTATTCTTTGACAAATCCGCGGTAACATCGGTAAGCTTCCTGTTTGACGGAGTAAAGCTTTTTCTGTCGTAGCTTGCGAATGTCAGACCGTTAGAGGTTTGATAGTAAATATTGCCGTCTTCGTCCTCGCCGTAAAAATGTACAATCGGCGATGAAACACTTGCGTTCATGGTGGTTCCGTCGGATTTTATCACAAAAACCATACCCTTATTTACGGAAGTGTACACAAGAATATCGTCCGCTTCCGTTGCCATTACGCTTGTGCAGGGAAATCCCAGTTCGTTTACAAAAACGCTGAGTCTTTCAAAATCGACAACGGTAACAAAGCTTGAACCTCCGGACTGGTAAAGATAATACAGCTTTGAACCGGTGCCGTACAAATCATAGAACTTAAAGCTTGAAGGATCCTTTGCGGAATTCTTAAAATTATAAAAATCTCCGTGTGCGCCGCTTGCCGCGTCAAAAACCGTAATTTGACTTCCGTTCAGCACAAAGTACCTGCTGTTTGAATAATCGCCATACGCGTATTCACCGGGGGCTGTATCAAGCTTATAGTAAAGTCTGTCAGAAGCATCGCCTGTAATTTCAGCGTAAGCCGGCAGGCTTGATGCAACAAACACCAAAAGCAGGGCTGACGCCAAAAACAAGCATTTAAATGAATTTAATAGTTTTTTCGTTTTGCTTTTCATACACAATTCACCTCAACTTTTTATTTATTATACAATAATATAACACAAAAGTCAATATTGTTGATTTAATTTTTATAAATCAAGCAGATTTTGTACACGAAAAAGAAATTTATATATTTTAATAAACTTACAACAACCTACGATACAGGTATATTTTCAGGCGTATGCTTTTCGTAAACGGTGTAATGAGTAAAGCCTGCGTTTTTTGCCGCCTCAATTCCCTTTTCTAATCCAACACCCACACGGCTTATACTGTGCGCGTCAGTGCCGATTGTAATGTAATTGCCTCCCATATCGTGAAAAAGATTAATAAGCTCCTGATGAGGAAGCGTTGTTTTTATGGGCTGGAACAAACCGGAAACATTGATTTCAAGAGCCTTATTATTCTTTATCAGAATTTTAAATATCTCCTCAATTTGCGCGGTATGCTTTGACAAATCGGGAAAGCACCCTGTTCTCTCATAGATATATCTTAAAGGGTACGTAAGGTGCGCCAAGCTGTCAAAGCGCTTAAACGACGCGGTTTCGGCAAGCTCGTAAAAATACTCGCTTAGTAATTCGTGCACGTCAACCCCCGAGTAATCCATATAATAAAAGTCGTCGCGGTTTCTAAGGTTATGAACCGACGCAAGGATAAAATCAAAATCGGCATAGCCCAGCGCGTGTTCGGTCTGCGACATATCGTGCATAGGTTCACCAAGCTCAATGCCGCAAATAACGTTTAGCTTATCTTTGTATTTTTCCCTCGCGGCAAGCGTATCCTTAACCGACTTTGGAATCTGCCTGTCAAAGCTGCCGAATTCGCAGTCCTCTCCGCAATTAATAAACGGAGCCTCACAGTGGTCGGTTACCGCAATCGCGGAAAGCCCGCGCTTAATTGCCGCGCGGCACATTTCATCAACACTGTTTTCGGCGTCGAATGAATTATCGGAATGAGTGTGTAAATCGCATAAAATCATCTTTAATTCCCCCTAAAAAAATAATAGCATAACAGGTATGTTTATGCAAGATATGACTTTACTTTAATTCCAAAAGAATATATAATAACTATACAGGTTTTATATTCAGGAGGAATTTATGAAGGCAATTATCACCGTTATCGGTAAGGATACAGTAGGAATTCTCGCTAAGGTTTCCGACGCCTGCGCTCAGGCAGGCGTTAATATTGTTGAAGTAACTCAAAGCGTACTTCAGGATATGTTCGCTATGATTATGCTTGTGGAAATTGACAAGGCGAAAATCGGCTTTGAGCAGCTTAAGGATAATCTTAACAAGGTCGGCGAAGAAACCGCTACAAAGATTCACGTTATGCACGAAGACATCTTCAACAGTATGCACAAGATATAAAAAGCGGAAGGCTGGTACTTTATTATGCTCGAAACCAAAGACATACTTGAAACCATTAATATGATAGACAATGAAAACCTCGATGTGAGAACTATCACAATGGGAATTTCATTGCTTGACTGTCTTGACGAAAACATCGACAAGGCTTGCGTAAAGGTTTACGACAAAATATGCCGCAGCGCCAAAGACCTTGTAAAAACAGGCGAAGACATAGAGCACGAATACGGTATTCCGATTATCAACAAAAGAATTTCGGTCACACCTATCGGAATGGTTGCCGCTCCGTGCCAAAGCCGGAAAATAATTAAATTTGCCTATGCGCTCGACAAAGCTGCAAAGGAGCTTGGAGTCAACTTCATCGGCGGATACTCCGCGCTTGTGCAAAAAGGCTTTGCAAGCGGCGACTACGCGCTGATTGAAAGCATTCCGCAGGCGTTGAGTGAAACCGAATATGTATGCTCGTCTGTAAACATCGGCTCAACAAAAGCAGGCATCAATATGGACGCCGTTAAAATGATGGGTAAAACCGTTAAGCAAACCGCCGAAATTACCGCGGACAGAAATTGCATCGGGGCGGCAAAGCTTGTTGTTTTTTGTAACGCTCCCGAGGATAATCCGTTTATGGCAGGCGCTTTTCACGGCGTCGGTGAAGCCGACACGGTAATTAACGTGGGCGTTTCCGGTCCCGGAGTTGTAAGAGCCGCGCTTGCCAAGGACGGCGCCGGCAAAGACATAACCGAAATTGCCGATATGGTAAAGAAAACCGCCTTTAAAATCACCAGAATGGGTCAGCTTGTCGCCAAGGAAGCAAGCAAAAGACTTTGTGTTCCGTTTGGAATTGTTGACCTTTCACTTGCTCCCACCCCTGCGGTCGGCGACAGCGTGGCGTATATTCTTGAAGAAATGGGGCTTGAAAAATGCGGCTGCCACGGCACAACCGCAGCGCTTGCGCTGCTAAATGACGCGGTAAAAAAGGGCGGCGTAATGGCTTCAAGCCACGTAGGCGGACTGAGCGGAGCGTTTATTCCCGTGTCTGAGGACGCCGGTATGATTGCCGCGGCAAAAAGCGGACACCTTGACATAACCAAGCTTGAGTCAATGACTGCCGTATGCTCGGTCGGACTTGATATGATTGTTGTTCCCGGCGACATCACCCCCGAAACAATTTCGGCAATTATTGCCGACGAAGCCGCAATAGGAATGGTCAACACCAAAACTACAGCCGTGCGCTTAATCCCTGCGGTCGGATTTAAAGCAGGCGATGTTCTCGAGTTCGGCGGGCTGCTTGGTTCAGGGCCTGTTATGCCGGTACGCCGGGGAGCTCCGGATGTATTCATTAACCGCGGAGGAAGAATTCCGGCTCCGCTTCAAGCTCTTAAAAACTAATACTAATTCCTGATAGAAAGTAGACTGACGCGGCAAGGCTGGCGCCTTGCAAGGACGACAACGCAGTATTGCGGAAAATAGACCGCAAAGATTGGCTACTTTTTATTAGGTATTAGTATAACATACGTACAACAAAACGGAGTGGTTTTCACTCCGTTTTACTTTGCTCTTCTTTACTTTGCTCTTCTTTATTTTGTTCTTCTTTGCCTTGTTCTTCCTTGCTTTGTTTTGCTTTTCTGATATGTTTTTCATCCTTTTTGGCTTTTTCACGTTCGCTTAAAACTTCCATAAAGCCTGCTGTTACAATCGCCGAGGGCAATGCAATGATTGCTACTCCGAACATTGCCGAAACTACGGTTATCATTCTTCCGGTTGTAGTTACGGGAGAAATATCGCCGTAGCCCATTGTCGTAAGCGAAACCGTAGCCCAATAGATAGCGTCAAGATAATTTCTGAATGAATCCGGCTCAACGTTGAACATTATAAGAGCGGAAATCAAAATGTACGCCGTTGCCAAAGCTCCCACGGTAAAAAGAGCGTGCTTTTGCTTATTAAATACAGCCTTAATCACGTTTATGCTTCTTGAATAACGCACCGCTTTAAAAACTCTGAACACTCTGAAAACCTCAAAAAGTCTGAACAGCTTAAGAATTTTAAAGGTGTTGCTGATTAACGAAACCGACGGAAGTATGCAAATAAAATCTATTAACGCCATTGGAGTAATCGGATAAATCAAAAAAGAAAGCTTTCCCCTGTTCAGCTTATAATCCGCGGTCAAAAAACGCAGAAAATAATCAATTATAAAAATAAACATAACGGTTTTGTCAATTACGGTAAACACTATATTTTCACCCTTGAACGCCATCGGAACAAGACTGAGAATAATTACCGCTATCATAAACAAATCGTACAAGTTGCTGAACATATCGTCAAGCTTTGCAAGTTCAACAATTTCATACAAACGTTTTCGCATTAAACCACCTCTGAATTATTATAATATGCGAAAAGTGATTTTTCAATATTAATATACCGTAATAAGCAAAATTTTACATAATATCTGCAATATAGCTATTGTTACAGGCAATAAATTATGATATAATAATATTTTAACAGAGCCGTGTGATGCGCCCGGAACAATTGAACCGGGTGCGGACGGTACTCCGGAGAATTCCATTTTGGATGCCGAAGGTGCAAACAGTTTTCTGTGAATCTCTCAGGCAAAAGGACGGAGCTTATCAGCAATATTGCTGTGTTTCTTCGGAGTCGGCGGTTTCGCGGGCTCTTTTTTCTTTATCAGAAAATACTTGAGGAGGCAAAAACAATGTGGGATAGCTTTATTTCCACGGTAGAAAAAGCAAACGACTTTGTGAACGGCATTGTATGGGGCTGGCCTGTAATCATCCTTATTTTAGGCACCGGCATTTTACTGACGGTTCGCACACGTTTTTTACAGATTTTTCACTTTGGCGACTCGCTGAGAGCAACAATCATCCCGGCGATTAAGTCGCTCGGCAAGGGAAGAACTAAAGACAACAGAATTAAATCCGTGTCGCAGTTCGAGGCTTTTTCAACCGCTATTTCGGGCACTGTAGGAACAGGCAACATCGTCGGAGTTGTATCCGCGATTTTAACCGGCGGTCCCGGCGCGGTATTCTGGATGTGGATTTCAGCGTTTTTCGGAATGGTTACCAACTACTCGGAAAACGTACTCGGACTTTACTTTCGTAAGAAGGACAAAAAAGGAAACATTTCCGGCGGTTCTTTTTACTACATAGCTTACGGCTTAAAGTGGAAGTGGCTGGCGTACTGTGCCGCGATATTCTGTGTATTTGCGGCCATCGGTATGAGCGGCGTACAAACCAACAAAATTTCCGGTACTCTTACAAATGCCTTTACAAACATCACCGGCGCGGAAAACGAAGGCATCACAAAGCTGATAATAGGAATTGTTATCGCCGCGATTACCGCCGTTATTATCATCGGCGGAATCCAAAGAATCGGCAAGGTAACCTCTATGCTTGTACCGTTTATGTCTTTGTTGTTCATTATCCTTTCGGTTATCGCAATAGGTACGCACTTCACCGCTATTCCCCAGGCATTCGGACTTATTTTCAGCAAAGCTTTTAACTTTCAGGCGGCAGGCGGCGGAATTTTGGGCTACACCTTTGCGCAGGTAATCACAAAGGGTATGGCGCGCGGCGTATTTTCAAACGAAGCCGGACTCGGTTCTTCGGTTATCGCGCACTCCGCTTCCGAAACAAGAGAGCCCGTTAAGCAGGGCTTGTGGGGCGTTTTTGAGGTATTCTTTGACACCTTTATCATTTGCACGCTTACCTCGCTCACCTTCCTTACTACCTTCGATTTAAACAAGCTCAGCGCTTCAATGGACGACACTAAGATGTCGATGTCGATGTTCTCCACAAACTTCGGCGGCTTCGGCACGGCAGTTTATTCAATAATTCTTCCGCTGTTCGCGTTTACAACAATCATAGCGTGGTCTTACTACGGCGAAAAAGCGATTGAATTCTGCTTCAGCCGTATTTCCGAGGACAAGCGCAAATATTCGGTTATTATTTTTAAGGTAATTTATGTTATCCTTATCGCGGTTTCAACACTGATTCAAAGTGATTTGATTTGGGCAATTGACGACACCTTCAACGGACTGATGGCTGTGCCTAACCTGATATGCCTTGTGGCGCTTAACGGTTTGGTCGCTAAAATTACCAAAAACTACTTTGACCGCAAAAAAGGCGCAAAAATTGAACCGATGCTATCGGCATATCCCGAGATGAACGAGGAATTCAAAAAGGACATTATGACGCAAGAACAAGAATTTAATTAAACCGTAAAATTTTGGGGAGGGCTTGTGCCCTCCCCTTAATAATTAATAGAGTGTTTTAGCTATAGGAGCGTTGGGATTAACCTCGGGATTATCGGTGTAGAAGGTGAGGTAATCGCCTGTATCGAGCTTGGAATCGTCAATGGTAATCCACATCTCATTTTCAACAAAGCCCTTATAGTCCTTTGTCTGAGTAGCCTTATTGTTGGAAACAATTACGTTATATGAACCCGCGCCGCTGTAGGTAAAGTCATAATCATACCAGCCTGTGTCGGAATTCAGAGTTGCTGTCTTTCCCGGCCATGTGCCGCCTGAATAGTTGCCCTTATCCTTACCTTCAAGGTCAGCGCCCCAAATCCAGAGCCACGGAGTCCATTCAGCGCTTGTGTGCTTTAAGTGAAGCTTAACGTCAAGACTGCCTGCAACGTAATAGTAATTAACAACAAGCTTTGCGCCGTAACGGAACTTACCCTCGGTAATTTCGGGAAGCTTGGTTTCGTCAAGATCGTATCCCATTACCTTATACTCGTTTGTAGTGAAGTCGTCGCCTACTCTGCCGCTGAGCTCAACGGTATCTGTAAGATTCTTTCTGTCTCCGTTACTGTCAAAGTAGTAATAGTTAACCTGAACATTACCCCGAGCTACGCTGTAGCCTGAGATATACTTCATAAGCATAGTAACATCGCTGATGTTAACGCTGCCGTCGTAGTTAAAGTCAAAGTTGGTTTTATCCTGCTTTAAGCTGCCTGCCAGAATCTTCTGGAGCGCGGTGGCGTCGGAAATATTAACCTTGCCGTCGCCGTTAACATCGCCGTACTTTGTAATGCTTTCGGGAACGTAGTTGCCGTATACATAGGTTACTTCCTGAGGAGTATTTGAAAATACGCCTGTTTCGCTGCCCTTTATACTCTCTACAACGTAGATATTCGGAACAGCCTCGGAAGGAGTAGTTTGATAGCCTGCGCCGATGTTGCCCTTGAGTGTTACGGATTCGGCAAGCTTTGCGCCTTTTTCGTTTGTAAAGTTAACGGTAACTGTACCTCTGCCGTCTTCAAGCGCAACCTTATCAAAGCTTTCCTTGTCAACCGCTACAATTGAGCTGTTGGCAGGAACTGTGAATTTTGAACCCTTTACTGTTCTGATTGCATCAAGACCTGCAACGTTCGCGTCGGCAATAACAACCCATTCGGAAACCGAAGTGTCGCCGAGTGTGGAATTAATCTGGTTAGAACCGCCGTTGTGGATAACAGCAACCTTGTTCCATTCGCCTTCTACATCGTTTGTTACAACATAAGAGAAGGAGTTAGCCATACCGGAAAGGTTCTTGCCGAAGAAATTGAACGCGCTTGCGTAATTGTTTGTATCTGTATTGAACGGAGTAAAGTTCTTTTTAATCTTAATCATACCCTGATAGTAGGAAACAAGATCGCCGTAGCCTACAAGATTTTTCCAGTTAATCTTATTGATTTCGGGAGATGATTTATAGGAGTTGGTGTCGCCGAACTTTGTACGCGCCATTTCGTCGCCGGCAAGATAGAAGGTAGCGCCCTGAGAGGTATTCAGCACTGCGGAAGCCATCTTGCTGAGTCTTACACCGTATTCGTTGCGCTTTCCGTACTCGTCGCCTGTTGCCGAGGCTGTAAGCTGATCGTAAAGTGTAGCGTTGTCATGGCAAGCCGCGTAGCTCACTACCTGAGCAGGAGATAAAGCCTTCCAGCCGTTGTTGATAGTTGTGTTTGCGAGGAAGCCGCTGCCTACGTTCTTGGCGTTTTCGGCGTTGCCTGCAATAAAGCCTTTTTCCTTAATGTCAAATACGCTGCCCTTGATACCGTCGCGGATTTTATCGTTGAAGAACGCTACTCTTTCGTTAAGCTTTGCGGCATTGCGCTGAATAGCCTGATAATATGTAGCGCCTGTGCAGGTGGTTCTCTCATAAGTAGAAGTGCCGCCTGTCCAGCCTTCGCCCCAAATGGTAAGACGCGGATCAACCTTGTCCATCTCGTCGCGGATGAGGTTCATGGTTTCGGTGTCGATAAGTCCCATAAGGTCAAAGCGGAAGCCGTCAACATGATACTCGTTAATCCAGTACATACAAGAATCAATGATGTACTTTCTGGTCATCAAAAAGTCTGATGAAACTTCGTTGCCGCAGCCTGAACCGTTAGAGAAGGTTCCGTCGGCCTTAACGCGGTGATAGTAATAAGGAACCGACGCCTGGAAGCAAGAATCGTCCTTGCCGCACGAATAGGTGTGGTTGTAAACAACGTCCATTACTACCGAAATACCGGCGTCGTGGAGCGCCTTAATCATTTGCTTACATTCATTAATTCTAACGTTTCCGTCGTAGGGGTTTGATGAATAAGAGCCTTCGGGAACGTTGTAGTTTTGGGGATCATAACCCCAGTTGAACTGCTCGTCGGAGCCTGCCTCGTTAATTGACTGGAAGTCATAGAACGGGTTGATTTGAACTGTTGTAACACCAAGCTGCTTTAAGTAATCAACGCAGGTTGAAACGTTTCCTTCATTGTTAAGAGTTGTGCCTGTTTCGGTAAACGCAAGGTACTTTCCGCGGTTTGAATCGCTCACGCCGGAATTTTTGTCGTAGGAAAAGTCCTTAACGTGGATTTCCCAAACCTGAGAATCGGTCTGCTTGTCAAGAAGAACGTGCTTGTCGCTGTCCCAGCCGTCCGGGTTGGTTTTGGACAAGTCGCAAACCATTGAGCGTTTGCCGTTTACACCCGTGGCAACCGAATAAATATCCTGTGTTTCGGCTGTCTGAACTTCGTCGCCGTAAGGCGCTTTCGCCGTTACGGTATAGGTGTAATAGGTGTTTACGATGTCGCCGTTAACGGTTGCTGTCCAAACGCCTGTCCACCTGCTGCCGTCCATAAGCTTTGTCATGGTGATTTTGCCGAGGTCAGCCGCGCCGAGTTCCGAATCGGAGCCGGTGGCGTAACGGTTAAGAATTACCTCTGTAGCTGTAGGCGACCAGATTTTGAACACTGTTTTTTGCGGTGTGTAAACAGCTCCCAAATCATCGCCGTCATAGCCGTAATTGGTACCAAGCTCGCGAGCAGCCTGAGCATAGTTGTTAACAGCAGCCGAAGAACCGTCCGGTGCTGTTGCCGCAAAGCCTGATACAACGCTTGCGGAAGCAAGCATACATACGGCAAGTGCAGAAGCAATTATTTTCTTTGTGCTTCTCATAAAGATCCTCCTTATATCTTTCCGCTGTTTCAGCGGTATTTTACATTATAATCAATAAAGCAATTAAGCTTTTTTCCGCAGGTTAAAACGTTAGTCAGGGAAAAAGCGTATGTTTTACTTATAATCCGATTGTGACAAATTTTCGCCCGAAACATCCATTGAAGCTCTGAGCTTCTTTTTGCGTCTTACCCGTGAAGAAACAGCGGACACAACGCAAAGAGCAAGAATTGCTCCGGCGCCGATGTAAACATAAACAAGCATATCGGCAAACGGATCGGGCTGGGTTGAATAGCGGAACAGAACGTTTTGTTCGCCCTTTTTGAATGTACCTGCAGTATTGTTAGGTACTTCAATCAGATTCATATCCTCATACTCGTTTTGAGCCGCCGTATATTTCTCCCCCTGTTTTCCGGTAAGGGTTTTCTTTTCAAGAATTTTACCCGTATCAGCCATATATATCAGGTTGACGCGGCACTTGTCAGCATCGTTTTTATCCGTCTTTTTATAGTAATAATTTACGGTTACGTCATGATTGGGAACCATTCCGGCGCCGTCCGAAGGAAGCTTGCCGAGGTCAAGGCTGTAGCCTTCCACGGAAGGAAGCTCGGGGGTAAAATACTTTTTGCCTTCCCTGTTCTTTATAACATAGCTGTCGGCAAGCTCTTTTTTGCCGCTTTCGTCTACAAACTTAATTGTAACCGTAGAAGTTTTTCCGCTGTACTCCTCAACATAAACATCAACGAACTTCACCTCGGGTGTATATTCGCCTGTTAAAGCTCCGTTTGATGATTTCAAATCATAGTCAAGGCTTTGCGCTATTTGCGAAACATCGTAGCTCGCGCCGATGTCGTCGGTTACAACCTGTGTTTTGATTTTCTCTTTATTTTTGTCGTTGTAGTAATTGATTACCACAGCTCCCTCGTAGTCCTCGATTCCTGCGGATTCATAGCTTGCTTTATCAACAAGAATCGCCGCGGAATGAGCGGCAACCTTTACGCTTCCCGAACAGGTGCCGAGATTTCTGAGTCCCGCGGTATTTTCATCGGCAATCTTAATCCATTCGCCGTCAAGGCTGATGTTCTGTTCGCTGTCCGAGCCGTTAAAGATAACGCTCACCTTGTCCCACTTGTCCTTTTCGGTGTTGGGAACGGTGTAAGCACAGACACCTGACGGAAGATTGTTAAACGAAACAATATTGTTTGCCGTCATGGCTGTCGAATCGCTGAACGCCGCGAAGGCTTCGCGGATTTTCAGGAGTCCGCGGTAATACTGAACAAGGTCGCTGTATTCGTCAAGATTCTTCCAGTCAATTTGGTTTTCTTCGCGGCTTGAAGCGTAGGAGTTTTCATCGCCGTCCTTGCTTCGCGCGAATTCCTCGCCGCCGAGTATAAACGGAATACCCTGCGAGGTAAAGATTATCGCGGCGGACAACTTGTTCATATTCACAAGCTTATCGCTGCGTTTGCGGTATTCCTTGTTTCCGAGCACCGAATCGACAAGCTTGTCATACAAGCCCTCGTTGTCGTGGCACGAAGCGTAGTTTACACACTGTGTGGGAGTGCTTGCCCAGTTGCCTACGCTCATTCCCAAAAAGCCGTTTTTGATGCCGGAACGGCTTTTTCCGGTCTGAACAAATCCGGGCTCATTGCCGAAAACACTGCCCTTTACCGCGTCGCGGATTGTGTCGTTAAACGCGCCTATGCGGTTATCGAGCAGACTGAGGTTGTTCTGATTGGCAAGCTCTGTTCCTTCGTCACAGTTTGTTTCAAGGTTCCACGCTTCGCCGTACATCAAAATACGCTTTCCGCTTCCGTCGGGATAAAGGTAATCAAGCGCGGAACGGATTGCGTTCATCGTGGTAACGTCGTGAAGTCCCATAAGGTCAAAACGGAAGCCGTCGATGTGATACTCCTTAGCCCAGTAGGTTACGGAATCAATCATATATTTTCTGAACATCAAATGCTCCGAAGCGGTATCGTTGCCGCAGCCGGAACCGTTTGAAAATGTTCCGTCACTGTTCATTCTGTAGTAATAATTCGGAACCGTGTACTGGAACCATGAGTCGGTTGAGTAGGTGTGGTTATAAACAACGTCCATAATTACACCGATTCCGGCATTGTGCAAAGCCTGAATCATCTGCTTGCACTCATTAATTCTTACGCTGCCGTCCTTTGGATTTGTGGAGTAGCTGCCCTCGGGAACGTTGTAGTTAACCGGATCATAACCCCAGTTGTACTGCTTCATTATGTCCTTGCTCTCGTCAACCGAACCAAAATCATACATCGGCATAATCTGAACATACTTAACGCCGAGCTTCTTCAGGTAGTCAACGCAGGTGGGCGTGCCGCCCTGAATACCGTCAACCGTTGTATTCTTTTCCGCGAACGCGGTGAATTTGCCGCGGTTTTTCTGAGAAACGCCGCTCGACTGCGAAGAGGAAAAGTCCGCAACCGAAATTTCCCAAACGCTGGCGTTAGTTTGCTGAGCAACAAAAATATGGTTGTCGGCTTCCCAGTTTTCGGGATTTGTCCTGCTTAAATCAACTACCATACTGCGCTTTCCGTTAACGCCGCAGGCACGGGCGTAAATATCGCCTGTTTGCTTTACACTTTTTCCGTGGGTCACGGTATAAGTATAATACTTCCCGGCAAGATTGCCCGGGATTGTTGCCTCCCAAACACCCGTGGCTTTGTCAAGCGTCATTTTTTTGGTTTTAATGGAGTTGCTGTCTGAACCGTCGTCGTAAATATCCAGGGTTACATCGTTCGCCTTGGGAGACCACACCTTAAATGTTGTGGAATCCTTTGAATAATTTGCTCCCAGATCATCTCCGTCATAAGCTTTACTGTCGAGCTCGGCGGCATATGCCTTGTAGTCAGACGCGCCGACAGCCTGCAAATCTGTTGAAACTAAACCTGTAAACATAGCTAATGTCAATACTCCTGTCAGAATTTTTTTTAAAAGCAATATAATGCCTCCTGATAAGCACATTTATTATAATATTCTATCATAAAACAGTGCGGAATTTAATTCTTATTCAGAATTTACATTTATCTCACACCTGTTTTTCTGTAGAAAATTAATGCTAAATTTAGTGTATTTTGACGATACAAAAACGGTGTTACCCAAACAACAGGGTAACACCGCCAAATTATTCACCTTCAAGATATTTCCTTATTTGCTCTTTGTCCCAATCGCCCAAATCATCCACGCCGGCAAGATACTCGTTATGATGGCGCACCTCGTGGTGAAGAATTTTAACAAGCTGATTATACAGCGCTTCCCTTGTGCAGCTTCCGTAAATCCGCATAATTGAGCCGTAGTAAAACACAATCGCGTTACCGAGCGAATTTCGTATGTACTCGCCCAAAATAAACAAATCGTTATTTTTTGCCATAGGATGAATTTTTGACTGCGGCAAAAGCGAAAGTCCTCCGTTGAGGTCACGGTATAACTCATAAGGCATATTGTCCGCTATTTCGTCGAGCATTTCGCCGACTTCTTCAAAAGTAAACATAATTCTATAATCGAAACTTAATAGTCAAGATAATCCTTGAGCTTTCTGCTTCTTGACGGATGACGGAGCTTTCTGAGCGCCTTTGCTTCAATCTGGCGGATGCGTTCACGCGTAACGTTAAACTCCTTGCCTACCTCCTCAAGTGTTCTGCTTCTGCCGTCCTCAAGCCCGAAGCGGAGCTTGAGCACCTTTGCTTCCCTCGGAGTAAGAGTTGACAACACGTCGGAAAGCTGTTCGCGCAGCATAGTGTGCGAAGCCGCGTCGGCAGGAGCGGGAGCGTCGTTATCGGGAATAAAGTCGCCGAGGTGGCTGTCCTCCTCCTCGCCGATTGGGGTTTCAAGAGAAACAGGCTCCTGGGCAACGCGCATAATCTCGCGCACCTTGTCAACAGGCATATCGATTTCTTCGGCGATTTCGTCGGGAGAAGGCTCGTGACCGTTTTGATGAAGCAGCTGGCTCTGCACCTTTTTCACCTTGTTTATGGTTTCCACCATATGAACGGGTATTCTGATTGTACGCGCCTGGTCGGCAATGGCTCTGGTAATAGCCTGACGGATCCACCATGTCGCGTAGGTTGAAAACTTAAAGCCCTTGGTGTAGTCAAACTTTTCCACCGCCTTAATAAGACCGAGGTTACCCTCCTGAATCAAATCCAAAAACTGCATTCCCCTGCCGAGGTAACGCTTAGCGATGCTTACAACAAGTCTGAGATTAGCCTCGCTAAGACGCTGCTTTGCGGACACATCACCGTCGGAGATTCTTATTGCCAGCTCAACCTCTTCCTCGCTTGTAAGCAGCGGAACGCGGCCGATTTCTTTAAGGTAAACCTTGACGGGATCGTCAATTGTCATACTCTGTTCCGCAGCCGGAGCCGTGCCGTCATCATCCTTGTGTTCGACCAGGCCAAGCTCAATGTCATCAATCTTGATTTCCTCAAGATCCTCCACAATTTCAATACCCTGAGCTTCAATTGTGTCATACAGCTTTTCAAGCTTTTCGGGATCAATGTCAAGCTCTCCTATAGCGTCAAGAATATCCTGATTTGTAAGCTGTCCCTTTTGCTTTCCGAGCTCAACCAGTTCTCTTACTATAGATTTCTTTTCCTGCGGCATACTATCTTTCCTTTCCGGCGACTACTTTTTGGAATTTAAATATTTTTGAATTTCCTCTGCAGTCATATTTGATAAATCTTTTTTACTTAACCTTTTGCTTTCTTCGTTTATTATTTTAATGTATTCGTCAAGCGCGCTTCTCGTTTGAGCAATCGCGCTGTGTTTAGACAAAATTTTATATACGCGCGACCTTTCGTCCTCCGAAAAATCAGCGGTCAGGTTGTTGAGCGGATCGAGCTCCTGGGCAATTCTGTCCGAAAAATAGGTAAAATACCTCTTCATCAGCTCGTTGCGGAACATTCCCGGGTCTACTCTTTCGCTGATATATTCAACAGAATCGGGATTATTGATAAGATAAGCAATCAGAGCCTCCTCTGCCGAAGAGCTTCTCGGCTTTTTTGCGTGTTCGGTATCGAGCTTGTCCCCTCTGCCGCTTAAATCATTTCGGATTTTGCGGATTTCCTTTCTTTTGTCTTCCCTGTTTTTGCGCCTTGTAATCGAATCAACCTGACGCTGAAAGGAATCCTTGCTTATCTCAAACTCCTTGCACAGCTTTGATATGTAAACCTCGCGTTCAATAGGACTGTAAATTTCCGCTACAACCCTTGCGGCTTCCTCCAAAAACTGAACTTTACCGTCGGAAGAATTCAAATTATAGCTGCTTTTAAGCTTTTCAAGCCTGTATTCAACATCGTTTCCGCTTTTATCAATCAAATTTTTAAACGCCGCTGCGCCGTCGGCTCCCTTTGACTTGATAAACTCGTCGGGATCCTTTCCGCTCGGCACGGTCAGTATTCTAATCAGCAATCCGGCGCTTCGCAATATCGGAATAGCGCGGGCGGTTGCCTTTTGTCCTGCCTCGTCGCTGTCGTAACAGATTACAACCTCGTCGGCATAACGCTTCATAAGCATAGCCTGTTCCTTTGTGAGAGCGGTTCCCAGCGTTGCCACCGCGTTTTGAAAGCCTGCCTGGTTCACAGCGATTACATCCATATAACCCTCGCAAAGAATCAGCGTGCGCGAGCCCGAGTTTTTCGCGTTGTTAAGCGAAAAAAGGTTTTCGCTTTTCTTAAAAACAGGGGTATCGGAGGTGTTAAGATATTTCGGCTTTTCGTCGGTCATAATTCTGCCGCCGAAGGCTACAACGTTTCCTCGAAGGTCGATAATCGGGAACATTACGCGGTTGCGGAACCTGTCATACACTCCGCTGCCGCTGCGCTGCTTAACAGCGAGGTTCGCGGCTGTAAGCTCGTTTTTTGTAAAGCCCTTTCCAATCAGGTAATCGCAAAGCGAGCTCCAGTCGTCGTCGGCAAAGCCAAGCCCGAAATGACGGATTGTGCGGTCAGACAGCATACGCCCGTGAAAATAGTCAAGTCCGCTTTTGCCGTCAGGCGAGTAAAGCGTTTTATAGTAATAACGCGCCGCCTCACGGTTTGCCTCGTACACACGCGTTCTTATCCTGCTCATACTGTCGTCATAGGAGTCCTCGGGCATATTCATTCCCGCGCGCTGAGCCAAAAGCTTAACGGCGTCAACATAATCGAGGTTTTCCATCTTCATTACAAAGGTTATTACATCTCCGCCTACTCCGCAGCCGAAGCAGTAAAACGAACCGTTTTCGGTATAGATATTAAACGAAGGAGTTTTTTCGCCGTGGAACGGACACAAGCCTACCATATTTCTGCCGCGCCGTTTCAGCGTGATATACGACGACACAAGCTCGGTAATATCGTTTCTAAGCTTTAGCTCCTGCAAAAAGCTTTCAGGAAACGCCATTGAACTCCTCCTTTCGCCTTCCTATTATCTTTTTACGCACAAATTCTATTATATCCTTTAATTTTTTAAAAATTTATTCAAAAACAAAAAATTGTTCTTCATCTCCCTGCGCCTGCACCTCTCCTGCCGTAATATCGGCAAGCTTTTTGTTTAACGCGGGCAGAAGCTCCGGCGGCATATGGAACCTGATAACAACATCCGCCTCATACAGCGTGTCGTCAATTACTCCGTCCGAATCCATAACAACCGCGCTGACTTTTCCGTACTGATTATAGCTGCAGCACAGCGAGCACAAAACACAGCTTTGCATAGTTATAACCTGTCCTGCCTCAAGCGCAAGCTTGGCGCCTTGGGAATAAGCCCGTACAAGACCGCCTTTACCGAGCAGAACACCGCCGAAATAACGCGTAACCACAACGCAAACATCCTGAACCCCGTTTTTGGTGATAACATCAAGCACAGGCATTCCGGCAGTGCCCGAGGGCTCGCCGTCGTCGCTGTAGCGCCGCAGATTGCCTTCGCGCAGTGAATAGGCGTAAACATTGTGGCGCGCGTCCCAGTGCGCGGAACGGATTTCGTTTATAAAAGCAATGGCGTCGCCTTCGGTTTTAACAGGCTTGCAATAACCGATAAACCTCGACCGCTTTTCAACAAACTCGCCGTGTGATTCTGTTTTTACAGTTTTGTAGCAGTCAGACATATGAACCTCAAAAGATATTCTAATACTAATTTCTGATAGAAATTAGTATAAAGTGAAAACAAGGCGGCACGACGTGCCGCCTTTGTAGTCTGAAAAATGAAATTACTTTTCGATATTGAAACGCTTCTTGAATCTGTCAACACGTCCGCCTGTATCAACAAGCTTCTGCTTTCCGGTGTAGAAAGGATGACACTTAGAACAAATTTCAACGCGGATGTCCTTCTTTGTTGAACCTGTTTCAATAACATTACCGCAAGCACAAGTAATTGTTGTCTGCTCATACTTAGGATGGATATTTTCTTTCATTATTTTCACCTACTTACTTTACACAATTAACAGATTGATTATACAACATTTGTTTACAAAATGCAAGTGTTTTTTAAAAATATTTTAATTTATAAGGCTAATCAAATCAATTTTCCGCCTCATAATCGGCAAATTCTTCAAGACACATATTAAGGGTTCGCATTTTTTCTGCGTAATCCTTTCCGACATACCGGTACAGCGACGGCGAGTAATTGTGGTGAGTTAAATCTTCCTTCTCCTTGGGGAACCTTAAAATAAAGCCGAAGTTGATTCCCTCGCGATCCAAAAAAGCCTTGGTTTTTGAATCGCCCGAATCAAAATCTACCAGCATACCAAGCTGCGCTTCGCTTTCGCCTGCCTTGCTGACTTCTGCCGAAGCAACCGCCGCGGCTCTTACCTGAGAATAGCTTTTATTTTTTCTGACCTCTTTAAGCTTTGCCTCAAACAGTTTTTCCTGCTCGCCATAGCTTAAATACGCGCTTTTTATTTTCAGCGTTATCCCCTTTTGCTTTGCGGAATCAAACATATCCTGCAAATCCTTCAAAAGAACTTCGTTCACCCTGAAGCCGTTAAATTCGGCAAGCTTTGGAACCTCGTCCTTTTCAGCCGGATATCTTGCGCTGACAATCCTTAAAAGCCCGGCGGAATTACGAGTTTCATTCGTCTGAACAGCAGAGGACTGCCCGTCCTGACCGGTCTGTTTTGTAACTGTAAAAATCAAAACGCCGATAACAACGGCAAGCGACGCTGCAACAGCGGCGGCTATTATTTTACCCTTTGACCTGATAGGCTTGATTTTTCCCGTTTCATAGGATTCATAAGCCTGCCTGCGCCGCTTTTTTGATTCATTATACCGCTTTTTTTCGGACGGGGTAAGTCCCATATTACACCTGCTTACTTAATTTGCTTTGTATCAATTTCCTCTTTTGCCATCGAGATAAACTCCTCAAGCTTCATTGCGCCGAGGTCGCCTTCTTTTCTGTGACGTACCGAAACCGTTTCCGCTTCAATATCCTTGTCACCGATAATGAACATATAAGGAACCTTTTCAAGCTGAGCCTGACGGATTTTATAGCCGATTTTTTCGCTTCTGCCGTCAACCTCTACGCGCATTCCCTCAGCCTCGAGCTTCTTTTTGACCTCGTAAACGTAATCAAGATGTCTGTCCGCGACGGCAAGCAGCTTAACCTGAGTAGGTGCAAGCCACAGCGGAAACGCGCCTGCGTATTTTTCAATGAGCAGCGCGAGAGTTCTCTCGTAGCAGCCGATTGATGTGCGGTGAATTATGAACGGATACTTCTTTACGCCGTCACGGTCAACATATTCCATACCGAACTTTTCGGCAATCATCGGGTCAATCTGAATTGTAATAAGAGTATCCTCTTTACCGAAAACATTCTTAATCTGAATATCGAGCTTGGGTCCGTAGAACGCCGCCTCGCCTATTCCGATTTTATAAGGAATTTCAAGATGGTCAAGGATTTTGCCCATCATACCCTGAACTTCATCCCACTCCTCTTCCGTGCCGATATATTTTTCACGGTCGTTAGGATCCCACTGCGAAAAGCGGTAGCTTACATCCTCATACAAGCCGAGAGTTTTAAGCATATATGTCGCAAGCTCAACGCAGCTCTTAAACTCGCCTTCAAGCTGTTCGGGAGTACACATAAGGTGTCCTTCGGAAATTGTGAACTGGCGCACACGGATAAGTCCGTGCATTTCGCCGCTCGCCTCGTTGCGGAACAGTGTTGAAGTTTCGTTGTAGCGAAGCGGAAGGTCGCGGTAAGAACGCTGCTCGTTAAGATAAGCCTGGTACTGGAACGGACAGGTCATCGGACGCAAGGCGTAAAGCTCGCCTTCGTCCTCCGCGTCGGGATCGCCCAGAATAAACATTCCGTCCTTGTAATGATCCCAGTGACCGCTGATTTTATAGAGGTCGCTTTTAGCCATAAACGGAGTTTTTGTAAGCAGCCAGCCGAGCTTTTGCTCCGTATCCTCAACAAAGCGCTGTAAAAGCTGAATAACCCTTGCGCCCTTCGGAAGAAGAATCGGCAAGCCCTGACCGATATAATCAACTGTGGTAAAGAAGCCGAGCTCGCGTCCGATTTTATTATGGTCACGTTTTCTTGCTTCCTCCATCATCTTTAAATATTCCTCAAGCATTGACGCCTTGGGGAACGCAATACCGTAAACGCGGCAAAGCTGCGCATTGTTCGCGTCGCCTCTCCAGTAAGCGCCGGTGCAGTTTGTAAGCTCAACAGCCTTAATCGGCGCGACGCTCATAAGGTGGGGGCCCGCGCAAAGGTCGGTAAATTCACCCTGCTTGTAAAAGCTGATGTTTTCACCTTTGCCGCTGTGTTCTGAAGCGAGCTCAACCTTGTAAGGCTCGTTCATTTCTGTAAGCTTTGCGACCGCTTCCTCGGGAGGAAGCTCGAAACGCTCGATTTCAAGACCTGACTTAACTATTTTTTTCATCTCAGCCTTGATTTTCTGCAAATCCTCATTTGAAAAGGGCTTTTCAACGTCAAAATCATAATAAAATCCGTTTTCAATCGCCGGACCGATTGCGCATTTTGCGTTAGGATAAAGTCTTTTTACCGCCTGCGCAAGAACATGTGAAGCGGAATGCCAGAAAGCGTGCTTGCCGTCCGGGTCGTCAAAGGTAAGAAGCTCAAGCTTGCAGTCCTCTGTCAGAGGAGTTCTTAAATCCTTAACCTCGTTGTCAACCCTTGCGGCGCAAACGCTTTTATAAAGTCCCATACCGATTGATTTAGCGATTTCCGCAGGCGTTACGCCGTTTTCGAATTCTTTTACGACTCCGCCTTTTAATTCAACATTAATCATTATTATTCTCCTATCTGCTTAAAATATAAAAATCCCAATACCTCGTTAAAGGTATTGGGACGAAGTTACTCGCGGTTCCACCCAAATTCGGTTAAAAACCCTCATTATCCTTAACGCGGAATACGTTGCGCCATTTCCTGCGCAAAGCTCAAAGGCGGTAAGACGCAAGTCCGAATATGAAGCTTTCAGCATTTGCTTCACTCTCTGAAAACGGATTGTTGCGGCTGTTGTCCTTTTCAAAGCCGTTACTAATATAATAACACTCCGGTTCAACAAAGTCAATAATTATTTATCCAAATCCTTGAGCAGATTATTAATCTCATTAAGTCTGCGCTCATAGTAATCCTCATCGTTGCTTTCAGAATTTTGGTTACTTGTCTGCGCGCTTAAATCCTCCGCTGCTTTTTCTGCCGCGGCTGTATCTTTTTCCTCCGCCGTTGTTTCTTTTGAACTGCTTCCGGCGGCTTTAGCCTCGTCAAGCATTCGCTGAGCATCGGAAACAGACTTTTTCTCAGGCTTGTTTGACTTCTTTTCGGGGCGGCTCTTTTCTTCGGTTTCGTCGTCATACGGAACCGTCAGAGGAGCCTGATTGTTTTCCTGCTCGTGCTTTGTAAAATAAGGAATAGGTTCGTCTTCCTCTTCATCTACCGAATAGCCCATAATGAAGTCGTCCAGACCTTTGGTTGTAGACATATAACCGTTGTCCTCTTCAACATCAAGCTCTTCCTGCGCGGGTCTTTCAGAGAACACCAAATCATCATAAGATGCGGTGTCAATGTACTGCTTCTCTGTTTCGGTACGCTCAAGCACCGCGATCTCATCATCTGAAATATTCTTTTTGGACTTAAGCTGCTCCACGGTTTTGTCATCGGCAGGAAGTCCGTCAACAACCTCAAATTCATCCTTTGTGTACGAATTTGAGTACAGCTCAAAGATAAACGACATCGCGTACAAGCCGAGAATAATAAACTGCACAGCGGCAAGCATTGCGGAATACTCAAAGCCCTCTTTCATAAGACGGAGAACCTCGTAAATGCCGAACACTACGCTGACCGCAACAGCCGGCAAGCCGTAAATAAAGCAGGCTTTAACAGGGTTTCTGCCCTTAATTCTTGAAACAATCATAGAATTGGAGAACAGGTAAAGGGTAAGGAAAATGTAGCAGAACATTGAGGTTAAGTCTCTTGAATAAATTGAAGCCTTGGTAGCCATCAAAAATTCGGAAACAAGCTCCGCACAGCCCCACAGCGACGGAAAAACAAACAGTATGGAAATATTGGAAACTATGCTTTTGCCCTGAAAATGCACCTTTGAAATCAGCATTAGGGCAACACCTGCCGGAAGCGAGAACACCGCGCAAATAATTATCATCAAATAAAACTCGCTGTCAACGCTGTTTGAAAGCGCCGCCGAAAACCTCGCGGCAGAAGCGGCGATTACTGACGCGCCGCCCAAAAGAGCCAAAACGCCTGCCGGGATGTTTTTCTTAACAGGATAAACCGGAGCGGTTTTTCGGTCGATAATGTTCATAATAACGCAAACAACAAAAAGACCGATTGCAATACCTATAACGGTATAAGTGATGTTCATTGCGTTCATTCCGAGGAAAAGTCCGTTGCCGTCGAGTCCGTAAATACTCATCAGCTTGAAAAACATCATGGCAAGGAATGCCGGAATAAACGGGAATACAGAATATTTTACTTTCATAAATAGTCTCCACCCTGATTTTAATATAAGTTATCTTTACTAAAATGCGTACATATATTATTTTAAGCTAAATGTACCGTATTGTCAAGAAGAAATACTGAATAATAAAACGAATATATAGGATTTTTTATTGTTTAAAAGGTGGTATTTTAGATGAAACGCAGGATTTTTCTTTTAATTTGCTTTTTTGCGGCAATGGCTCTATTCCCTATTGTGTCGCTGAACTTCAACAGCGCCGCAGGTACTCAAAAAAGCGGAAACGACACCGCCGAAGCCGTTTGCAACGCGGCGTATTCCTTTTGCGCGGGCACTTACTGCGACGACGCGATACACGCTGTGACCGATATTATTTACACAAATATAAAAGCGGGACATACATATAAAAAAAGTCAAATTTCCGATAAAGAATTATATGAGAGAATTCTAAAAATTTATAATTCCAATTCAGAAATATTGTGTACAAACAGCAAGATTTTATACATTCCCGTTTGTAAATGCTCAAACGGCTCGACGCAAAATTCCGGCAAATACAAATATTTAAACTCAGCCGCTTCGCCTTGGGACTGCTTTTCGGAAAATTACAGCAGCGATAACAAATGCGAGGGCGTAAGTACCGACGGAATTGATTATTTGTGCAAAAACGGATTCAGCAAAAAAGACGCGTTAAAATGGTACCTGCCCGATTTATCAGATTGATTTATCGCGGCAAATATGGTATCATAAAATCAGGAGGTAATACATAATGAAAAAGATTATAGCCATAGCGCTTTTACTTGCCGGCGCGTTAGCTTTTGCGTCGTGCGCCAACAATAATTCCGGCACAGCCGTTGCCGATATGTTTGAATTAAGCCAAAAAATGCTTTCCGCAGACGAAACTCTCCCCATAATGATGACAGTAAGCAGTGATGAGGATAACGCCGGTCAAAAGTTCAAAAGGCAAAGCGATTTTGACTATTCAAAGGTAAAAAGCTATTTTTGGTCATATGAAGAAACCGGAAAGCCGTATGAAATTGCCGTTATCGAGCTGAAAAACGAGTCCGATACCGAAGCTCTTAAAGAGTCGCTGAGTGCTCACGCAAAAGCCATAGGCGCCCGGGAAAACAATACCGAGATAACCTCAAAGGGTAACTATACCGCGCTTATAATATGCGGTCAAAAGGACAAGGTAAAGCAAGCCTTTGAAAAATACGTTAAATAACCAAAACTGTTTTATCAGTTAAATTACAGAGGTGGATTATGAAGGTAATGATGATTAACGGTTCTCCGCACAAAAAAGGCAATACCGCTGTTGCGCTGAACGAAATGGAAAAGGTTTTTACAAAAAACGGAGTTGAGGTTGAAACACTGCACATCGGCAACAAAGCGGTTCGCGGCTGTATAGCCTGCGGAAGCTGCTATGAAAAGGGCAAGTGCGTGTTTGACGACGAGGTTAATCTTGCCGCGCCAAAGTTTGAACAGACAGACGGTTTGGTTGTCGCGTCTCCAGTATACTACGCGTCCGCCAACGCTACTCTTGTGGCGTTTTTGGACAGACTGTTCTATTCAACCCACTTTGACAAAAGGATGAAGGTTGGAGCGTCGGTTGTGGTCGCAAGACGCGGAGGCCTTTCAGCGACCTTTGACGAGCTGAACAAGTATTTTACGATTTGCGGAATGCCCTTGGCTTCAAGTCAATACTGGAACAGCGTTCACGGCAGAGCTCCGGGCGAAGCAAAGCAGGACGCCGAAGGCTTGCAAACTATGCGCGCGCTGGCGGACAATATGACGTTCCTGATGAAAAGCATTGAGCTCGGAAAAGAAAAATTCGGTCTCCCCGAAAAAGAACCGTGGATTCCGACGCATTTTATAAGATAAATCATTTAAGGCGGCTTTATTTTGAAGCCGCCTTGGACGCGGCAAGGCTGGCGCCTTGCAAGGACGACAACGCAGTATTGCGGAAAATAGACCGCAAAGATTGGCTACTTTTTATTAGGTATTAGTATTATATTCAAAATTTCATTTTATTTATTTGTGAGCAAATCTGACATTCCTCAGCAATTTTTTTAGCTGTTAAACCATCGTTGTAAGAAGCTTTATTATTTCAAGCTCTCCCTTTTCAGACGCTGAATGCAGCGCCGTATTGCCGGAATCATCTTTTTTGTTCACGTCCGCGCCTGTTCCGAGTAGGTATTCAGCCTTATCCTTTTCTCCCTGAGCCGAAGCCCAATGCAGCGCTGTGTTTCCGCCGCCGGACAGAGCGTTTATATCTTTCACATAAGAGCAAAGCTTCTTAAACATATCTAAATCACAATTCGATTCACAAATTGCTTCAAGACATAAATCCGAACAACCGTTGTCAGCCAAAAAACAGGATAATTCCGCAAAGCCGTTATCAGCGGCTTTTACAAGCAAATCTTTTCGTGTTGTCGAATCAATACCTGAAATCTGATTTTTAAAAGCCTTAAAGAAATGCATAATCAAAAACGCCTTCGTAAGCGCAAAGCTCTTTTAGCGTTACGCCTTTTCTGTTACTCAGCGCTTTTGTTAACACTTCGGGGTGATTTTTATTGATAAGCGACATCTTAATAAGCGAATTTTTGTCCGCGTTTTTAAACCCGATACTCATCAGATATTCAACAGCTTCCCAAGAATTATATGCCGCCGCTACGTCAACAAGGGTAGCGTCTCCCGAATAATTACCGAGAGTTATGCCTTTAAAATACCTTATATTTTCAAACGCCGCCCTTATGGTATCGGGTTTGCAAAAAGCGCAGGCAAAAATAACGGCGCTGTCCAAAACGGACTTTACTTCATCTCCGCCGGCGGCTAAAAGCTCTGCCGCCTTTTCGTTTTCACCCTGAGAAAGACGGTAGATAACCTCGGGATACTGTCAAAGCTCAGAACTGAATCATTTCCGCATTGCTTCAAAAACGACAAAAGACTGTGTGCTTTATCACTGAATTTGTTGTCATAAAGCAAGTCTGCGATATCTATTGTTCCCTTTAAATCTCCGCTCTTGAGCAGATAAGAAAGTACGTTTTGTGTTCCGTATTCCGCGTTTACGTCCGCTCCGCAGGCTATCAGTTCCCTGCACACAACGGTATTTTTAATGGAAGCTTCGGACATTAGAAGGGTGGCTCTGCCTTCGCTGTAATTGGGACTTGCTCCGTTTTTAAGCAAATACACCGCAATATCATCCGCATTATTGCTTACCGTACAAAGCGAAATTAAATTTCTGTCGTTCGGCGAAATCTCGGAAAACACTTTTTCACCGACTGCCTCACCGTTTACATCCGCACCGTCGTTTACAGCTATACTCAGAAAAAGTATATAAGCTTTTTTAAACATTATATATGCACCTGCTTAAATATATTATCATAATTATTGTAGCACATATATAGTAATTTTCTATTAGCAAAAACCACAAAAATATCCGATATTTTTTATTTATCCTGCTTAGGCAGCTTTTTGAAAAAAGCCGCCGCAAAGGCGATTGTTAACGGAACCGACAGCAAAAGCGAAACCGGCTGAGCCTCCTGAATTCCGTTAAGTCCCCTTACTGCCGACAAAATCAATAAACCCGGAATAAACAAAAGTCCGCTTCTTATTGCCGAAAGCAGTGACGCGCCGAGCTTTTTACCTGTGCTTTGAAGCAACATTTCGGTTGTCATACACGGCGGCAATACAAGCATAGCCAAAGACTGTAAAATAAGAGCTCTTGTGCCGATTTCGATAACCTCGCGGTCGTCGCGGAACAAAGCAATTAAGCTTCCGGAAAAAACAATCAGCAAAGCGCAGCCTATTACAATTATAGTCTCCGACATCAGCGCGGTAAAGCAATAACCTTTTCTGATTCGTGAATATTTACCGGCACCGAAATTAAACGCAGCAACAGGCTGAAAGCCCTGACCGATTCCCAATGATATTGAAAATGCGAAGAAAATAACGCGCGACACAATGCTCATTGCCGCAACCGCCGCGTCGCCGTAAACCGCGCACTCGGCGTTGAGAAGCACGGTTGCAAGGCTGTTTAAGCCCTGCCTGAGCATACTTGGAAAACCCGTTGCTACAATGTTGCCGAATATTTTCGGTGTTACCTTTGAAGCGAAACCAAAGCTGATTTTTGTTTCGGTTTTTCCGCTGAGGAACATCATAAACAAAACTCCCCAGCTTATAAACTGGCTGATTGCGGTGGATAACCCGGCTCCGGCGATATTCAGTCCCAAACCGAACATTAAAACCGGGTCGCCGAGCATATTCAGAACAGCGCCTGCCATAAGCCCTACCATTCCGAGAAAAGCCTTGCCTTCATAGCGTAAAATGTTATTTAACGTAAGGCTTGAGCTCATAAACGGCGTTGAAATTAATATGTAAAAAATGTATGTTTTGGCGTACGGAGCGATTGTTTGTGTACTGCCGAGGAACATTACAATATTGTCGAGCCAAACAAAACCGGTGACACTAATCAGAATTCCGCACAAAAAGGACGAGAAAAAGCCGACCGAAGCGTGAATTGACGCGCTTTCCTTATCGTTGGCACCCAATGCCCTTGACAATATACTGCCTGCACCGTTCCCGAACATAAAACCGACAGCCTGGATTACAGACATAAAGCCGAAAACTATACCCACGGCTCCGCTTGCGCTTGTCCCAAGCTGTCCAACAAAGGCAGTGTCAGCAAGATTATACACATTTGTTATCAACATTGACACAATCGCAGGCAACGACAAAACAAGTACAAGCCGCGAAACAGGCATTTTTGTCATTTTGTCATATTGAGTTGTTTTGTTTTTTCTGCCAAACTGTCGCAGCATGGTCTTTCCCTTTCTTTTATAATACCGCACAATTAAGGTGCGCGGTATTGCCTTATATTATTTTAATACGCTAAACAGCCGTTGTCAACAACCGAAACAATCACGTACACTTCCTCAATAAATAATTATAAAAACAATTGCATTTTCCCTTAAATTAGTATAAAATATTTTTATTATTATACTAAGATACCGGGATGAGTAAATTTATGAGAGAGAGATTAAAGAACAAGAAAAAAAGATATTTTATACTTATAGCAATTGTGTTAGTTACATTTATTTTTTCCTTTGGTTACATTATTGCTAAAGGACATACCTATACTGCCAAAATGATATGCCGGAACTCAAGCATAAATTTAAGTGACATAAAAATAGTTAACAAAAATGAGGATATTATAAAAATTGAAGACCTGGAATTAAAAAATACTGACGAGAACGTCTTTATTTATCTTACGTTAAAAGCACAAAAAACCGGGGACGCGGAAGTACAATGCACATATCCGTATTCCGGTGAAGATATTTTTGACGAGACGCTCGAATTTACCGTTCTTCCGTTTAACATTATATATGACAGAATTATCGAAAACTTTTCCGGATTTGAGGTACTGTCCCCAAGCATATTTGTTATTATGATATCGTGCTTAGTCGTTTTCGGAATGACCTTCTTTGAGCACACAAGAAAAGGAACATACTCCTATTCAAGCGTAGCATTAGGCGGAATTATACTGTATAACATAGGAACAATTATGTCGTTTTTCGCATTTATGTTATTATTTTATAACAGCTTTCATCTTTATAACTTCTTTGACCTTATTTCTATTGTCATGCTTAACGGTTTATTTTATTCCGCATTGGTTTTTCCTGCTTTATTATTATTGTCCCTTGCGTTAGGCGTAAGTAACATCTGGCTGGTAAAGCACGAGGGCTTCAGACCGCTTAATTTGCTTGGAGTCTTTCTCGGAGTAACGATTATTGTTGGATTCTTTCTGATAATGAGAATGTTTTTCATCGATTTTGAAGGCGACGAAACTCAAATAAAAGTCTACTCTGCCTTTATAATAGCGGCAACTTATATTTTCTGTTACTTTGTAAACATGCTGTTTTCTACAATAATATGCTCGGTTTTTTCTGTCGGCTACAATGTACCGTATAATATTGACTACATAATTATTTTAGGCTGCGCTATTCGCAAAGACGGCACACCTACCCCGATTCTTCGCGGCAGAATCGACCGCGCGATTGAATTTGAACGCAAGCAGTTTGAAATAACGGGCAAACACGCGGTATTTGTTCCGTCGGGAGGTCAGGGCAGCGACGAAGTGGTTTCGGAAGCGGAATGTATGAAGCAGTACCTTATTTCACAGGGAATCCCAGAAGAACAAATTTTGCCCGAGGACAAAAGCGTAAACACTTATCAAAATATGCTGTTTTCAAAACATTTAATCGAAAAGCAGGCTGAAAGCTTAGACGATGTAAACATCGCGTTTTCAACCACAAACTACCATGTATTCAGAGGCTACACTCTTGCCAAAAGAGTAAAAATGACCGCAAAGGGACTTTCGGCAAAAACAAAGCTTTACTTCTTTCCCAACGCCTTTGTACGCGAGTTTATAGGGCTGCTGTACTCGGAGCGCTGGAGACATTTGGCTTTCCTGCTTATGATTGTATTTATTTACAGCGTTCTGGCCTTTCTTTTATGATTATTCTGAGAAAAATTCATCAAATATGAACAAAAAATCCGGCTCTGTAACCGAGCCGGATTTTTTCGAATCTGAAAGCAATACCGCATAATTCAGGTGTGCGGATTGCGCAGCAAGATTCAAGCAAGCCGTGCGCCTTGAATTGGGCGGTGTTGCCTTTATATTATCTGTAAAATAATCTGTTCGCCGTCTGAGGTAACGTTGATTGCTGTCAAGCCGCCCTCGCCGTTTTCAATCATAGCGTTGGCGATTTTTTCCTCAACCTCACGGCGTATAGTATTTCTGAGGTCACGCGCGCCGCTCTTGCCTCCGCAGGATTTCTTTGAAAGGTATTTGCACGCTTTGTCGTCGTATGTAAACTGAATTTTCTTTTCCTCAAGCGTCGGAACATACTCGCTGAGCATAAGTCCGGCGATTTCGTCAAAGTTTTCTTCGGTCAGGTGGTTAAACACAATAACCTCGTCCACACGCGCCAAAAACTCGGGGCGCAGGAAATCCGCAAGTGCCTTCATAACCTTTTCCTTTGAAGCCTCTTCGGCGGTTTTACCGAAGCCGAGAGCGGAATCTCTGCCTGCCGAGCCGGCATTTGAAGTCATTACAATAACGGTGTTTTCAAAATTTACCGCTCTGCCGTGAGCGTCAGTAACCTTACCCTCGTCAAGAATCTGGAGCAGAATATTGAGCACGTCGGGATGAGCCTTTTCAATCTCGTCAAAAAGCAGTACCGAATACGGACGGCGGCGAACCTTTTCTGTCACCTGTCCTGCCTCATCATAGCCTACGTAACCGGGCGGTGAACCGATGATTTTTGACACGCTGTGCTTCTCCATAAACTCGGACATATCAAGGCGGATAAGCGTTTCGGGTGAATCAAAGAGCTCCCGGCTGAGCACCTTAACAAGCTCGGTTTTGCCGACGCCGGTGGGACCGACAAATATAAACGAAGCCGGGCGGCGGCGCGGAGAAATCTGGCAGCGGCTGCGTTTAATCGCGCTTGCGAGCTTTTCGACAGCCTCATCCTGACCGATGATTTTTTTCTTTAGCACGCTTTCCAAATCGGCAAGCTTGGCAAGCTCGTTTTCACGTATTCTCGAAGCCGGAATACCTGTCCAAAGCTCAATAACCTTGGCGATATCCTCCTCGGTAACGTGCGCTGTAAGGTCGTCCGGGTTAAACGTTTCAAGCTCCGAATCAATCTTGGCAATGCCGGTATTAACCTCGGCAAGCTTCTCGTAATCAACCTGCTCGGCACTCGAAAGTTCATCCTTGCGTCTGAGCAGCTCGCCCTTTTCCTCTCTGAGCTTATCGCAGCGTTCAAGCTTTTTGTTTCTCAAAGCGGCACAGGCGCAGCTTTCGTCCAAAAGGTCAATCGCCTTGTCGGGCAAAAACCTGTCGGTAATATAGCGTTCGGACAATACAACTGTTTT
This sequence comes from uncultured Eubacteriales bacterium, assembly GCA_900318495.1. Lineage (GTDB taxonomy): Bacteria > Bacillota > Clostridia > Oscillospirales > Acutalibacteraceae > Ruminococcoides. Next base: position 34,744 of record ONLA01000009.1, on the reverse strand, counting down.
TCTTACAATATCGTCGTCCACAACAACGCGGTGGTGGTTTTCATAATAGCTTTTTACTCCGGCGATCACTTCAATGCTCTGAGCGATTGAAGGCTCACCGACTTTAACAGGCTGAAAACGGCGTTCAAGCGCCGAATCCTTTTCGATATACTTGCGGTACTCGTTAAAGGTAGTAGCGCCGATAACCTGAACCTCGCCTCTTGAGAGCGCAGGCTTAAGAATATTAGCCGCGTTCATAGTTCCTTCGCTGTCGCCGGTTCCTACAAGAGAATGTACCTCGTCGATAAACAGAATAATATTTCCGCTTTCCTTGATTTCGGAAACAAGACCTTTTATGCGGCTTTCAAACTGTCCGCGGAACTGAGTTCCGGCAACAAGCGACGTAAGGTCTAAAAGCTGAATCTCTTTATGCTTAAGCCTTTGCGGAACATCACCGTTTGCAATGCGCAGCGCGAGTCCTTCGGCAATCGCGGTTTTACCAACACCGGGTTCGCCGATAAGACAGGGATTGTTCTTGGTACGGCGCGAAAGAATCTGAATAATACGCGCGATCTCAACATCTCTGCCGACAATCCGGTCAATTTTACCCTCGCGTGCTTTTCGTGTTAAATCCTCGCAATAAAGACTGATGTGTTTTCTTTTTTTGTCCTTTTTTTCTTTTTTGCCGGACTGCTGTCCGACGGTATTCTGGTTGTTCTGACCGTTTCCGCCGAGAAAGTTCCTGAAAAAGTTCGGGAATGCCGGAGCGCCGTGTGAAAAATCATCATCATCGCTGCCGGGAGCCTCCTCCTTAAACTGTTCCATCTGCTCGGCAAGGTTGTCGGCTCCGAGCTGCTCCATAAGCTGAGACATATCGCCGTCCTCGCCCATCCCCTGCATCAGAGTATTCATTTGATCCTGAACAGTTTCAAGATCCTCGTCCGTAATTCCCATCTTGCTGATTAAATCCTCGACGGGCTTTATTCTAAGCTCCTTCGCGCAGGTCAGGCAATAGCCTGCTGTGGGAGCGTCCTGTTGTGTGTTATTCGAAACGAAAACGACTGCCTGCCGTTTTCCGCATCTTGAGCAAAGCATATATTCCTCCTATCTGTATCACCCAAGGTCATACACAATATTTAGCCTTTATATTATAACCTAATCAATACATTTTTGCAATATTTTTAGTTCGCGTTCTTTACGTTAATTATTATTTTTCCTTACGCGTTTCGCGAGAAAGGCTTGAATCATTTAAAAAGTCCGCTTTTCGGTTCGCGTTCTTTACGTTAATTAATATTTTCCTTACGCGTTTCGAGAAATCAGCCCGCGTTTTTAATGTATTCATCAAGATTGTTTACTTGCTTTTTCTGCCTTTATTTGTTTTATAATCAGCAGAGCATACATCACAAGCGCAAAAACCATCGCGGCGGCGGTTACAAAAAATGTAAACATAATTAACGCTTCATTTTGAATGTCAAACGCTGCCTTTAAGAAAATAATAACGCAAACGGAAATATAAAAAATCAGCGTGGCAACCTTGCCGTACCATTTGGCAGGCGGCGGAGTAACCTTCATAATCAAGAGTATGAGTCCGCCCAGAAGCATCAAAAACTCCTTGCCGATCATCACAAGCATAATCGGCAGCAGCGACGGCAAATAAATAAGCATACAAACCGCAACGCTTACAAGAGTAACCTTGTCCGCGATAGGATCGAGTATTTTTCCGAGCGAAGTAACCTGTCCGAGCTTTCTTGCCAAAAAACCGTCAAGGCAATCGCTCAGTCCGGAAGCGCCTATACAAACTGCGGCGGCTATATAATTCTTATTAAGAAAAAAATACACAAACGGAGCCACAAGCAAAAACCGCAAATATGTCAGCAAATTCGGTATTGTTACCAAATCCGCAGGTTTGAAGCTCCACTCATTTTTTTCCATTATTCTACCCCCTGATTAAACTACTTAAAAAAACAAAGAAAGTTAAACAAACTGCCGTAGACGTTGGTGTTGCCGAACGCGTTTGGATTTGCGGTGATAACAACAACATAAATCACATTCACAACTATTAAAACTATTACAATACCTTCGATAAGACCGGTAATAGTTCCGAGAATATGATTAACCTGACTGATAACAGGAATTTCAAAAACTCTTAAAGCCTTGCGAACCAATATCTTTAACAGCAGCAAAATAATGATAAAAAGAACTGTTGACAGCAGCAGGGAAATAAGACCTGTTGTAAGCTCGCCGACCGGCTGTTCAATTCTTTGAATCACCGAAAGTGTTTTGTCCTCGGGAAGCTTTATTCCATTTTGAACATCATTTATCGTCAAACCGAACCAGCCGGTAATCTGCTTTATCAGCCCCGTAACCCAGTCGGGCGCGCTTTTAAGGCTTGTGTTTACAGCCGTATCAACACCGTAAGTATCAACGGTAGTCTGCAGGCTTTTGATTACGCTTTGCTTAATAAAGCTGTCATAAATAAACTGCGCCAAGCCGTTCGACATCAGGCGCGAAAGCACCGACGAGGCAATCACAGCCGCAAAATTCAACAGCGTTGCGGCAAGCCCGCGCTTATAGCCTAAAAACGCAAAAAATATTATCAGCAGAATTATAATTATATCAGAAACCATTTTTTCTCCTATACTCCGCCAATCAATTGCGGATTAATTTTATTCAGGCGGAATCCCCGGAAGCGTCCGGCGAATATCTGTCAAGCGAAATAAGCCTGATCTGGTTAACGCTTAAAACATACGCTTTGTTGTCCGCAGTCATAATCAGCGACCTTGCGCCTGTTCCGGCGTCGCCCGTAAAGGCAAGCCTTCCCTCGCTATTATATGAATAAATATTATTGCCGTCAAGCACCGCGATTGTTCCCTTGAACACCGAAAGCGATTCGGCGCCGTACGGGTTATCAACCGTCAGGGTTTCATCCCCGCTGTTATTGTACCGAACCAAAGTACAGCTTCTTCCGTCACCGCTTTTTGAAAGCGCGAGCACAAACGAATTTTCGGAAGGACTGAAACAGTAATTTACAAGCAGCTTGTCGCTGTAGCTGACTGTTTTGTAATCCTTGCTTCCGTCGGTAATAACATAAGCCGACTTTTCACCGATAAATACCGAACGGTTGCCGCCTATGTATTTGCAGTCCATAACCGCGTCGTCGGCAATACTGTACTGCGAAACCGGTTTTTCCTGCTTAAAATCAAGAACATAAATACCCGTTTTTACCGCGCCGTTATCGGACGTCATTCCGCAGGCAACACATCTTGTTCCGTCGCTGTTAAGCGCTACGGAAGTAATGTAAAATTCCGAAAAAGAATATTTATATATCCTGTTATTGTTTTTGTCATAAGCACAAAGCTGGCTGAAAAAACCGTTGCCCTCGCTTACAATGCAGTATACGCCGTTGGACGCAATGTCGCCGGTATAAATTATTCCTTCGGCGTCACCCGAGAACAGGTTTTTGTCATAATCGTGAATCTGATAGCTTTTTTCACCTATTCCGTAGGTTAAATACTTATTGTCGGCGTATTTCATTACGGGCATTGAAAACCTTAGCTGAACGTTGGCGACCTCGCTGCCGGAGCTGTTCAGAGTAATAAACGAGGTGTCGGAGGCATAGGCTACTCTGCCCTGGTTAACGCTGAAATTCCGCGCTTCAACCTCGGAGCCGATTATGTTAACGGGATAACCCTTGCCCGCGTTGCCGAGAACATCATAATTCCACCAAACGCTGATGTTATCCCATGAAAGCTTGTCTCTGTTTGAAAAAGCCAAAACAACCAAACCGGCAAGCAGCACCGCGCAAATTCCGAGCACAATCTTTTTTTTCGCCTTTGGCGAAAGGTTGGTTTTTTCCTGCTCGTAATCGTCAAGCGGAACATCCTCATAGCTTAAAACTTTGCGGTCGCTCTGCTTTTTGCGTTCCTCGTAGCGTCCCTTTATTTTTTTCTTTTTATCCTTATAGTTTCCTTTTATCTTGTTAAACATTTGTTCACTCCCAAATGAACCGTTACTCATAATTAACTTGATTAAGGTATAATCCGCAGGCAGGCGCGGTAGGTCCGGCAAACTGCCTGTCCTCTTTTTCTATGATTGACGGTATTCCGTCCGGCGGAATCTTGCCCTGCTGAATTCTCAGCAAGGTTCCCACCATTATTCTTACCATATTATATAAAAAGCCGTCGGCTTCAACCCTCATAACAACCATATTTCCGTCACGTGTAACCGAAAACGCCTTTACGTTACGGGTAAAATCGCCCTTTTCACGGTTATCCTGAGTACAAAATGACGTAAAATCGTGACGTCCCACAAAGTCCTGAGCCGATTCGTTAAGCAGCTTTTCGTCAACCGGGTAGCGGTAATGCAAAGCATAGCCTTCAAGGAACGGATTTCGAACCTCGCTGTTCCAAATCTTGTAAATATATTCCTTGCTTTTACAGCTGTACCGTGCGTGAAAATCATCCGGCACTTCGGCGCAGTCAAGAACGGCAACCGAAGAAGGAAGCCAGCGGTTAAGCGCCGCCTTGAGCCGCTGCGGCGGAATTTTATGTGTTGTTTTCAGGCTTACGCAGTACATATTGGCGTGTACTCCGCTGTCGGTCCGGCTGCAGCCCTTAATATCAAAGCCGCTGCCGATAATTTTTGTCAGAGCGTTTTGAAACGCTTCCTGAACGGTAAAGGCGTTTTGCTGAATCTGCCAGCCGTGAAAAGCCTTTCCGTCATAGGTTATGGTCAAAAGAAGGTTTCTTAAACCACAGCCCGAATCAGTATATTGCATACAATTACTCCTGCAATTATAAGCGCTGTCACGATAAACGAAACAGCATCGCGCGCGCCCATATGAATGGATTTCATCCTTGTTCTTCCGGCGCCTCCGCGGTAACAGCGGCACTCCATGGCGGTCGCTATGTCGTAAGCGCGTCTGAACGCGGACACAAAAAGCGGTATAAGAATAGGCACAAGAGCCTTGACCCGATTAATTATATTTCCGGAATCCATATTAGCTCCCCTTGCCTTTTGCGCCGACATTATTTTATCGGTTTCCTCAAGCAGGGTCGGTATAAATCTCAGCGCGAGCGACATCATCATCGCGACCTCATGAACGGGAAAATGAATTGCCTTCAGCGGCTTCATAAGCCGTTCAATCGCGTCGGTAAGCTCTGTGGGTGAGGTTGTAAAGGTAAGGCAGGAGCTTGCGATTATCAGGCAGGTAATCCTTACGGAAACAAACACCGCGCGGTTTATTCCGTCCCACGTAATCTTAAGTATACCCCACTGCCAAAGCGGTTCGCCTGTTCCGTAAAACAGATTCAGAACCGAGGTGAAGATAACAATAAATATTATCACCTTTAAGCTTTTAAGATAAAACTTAAAAGGAATTCTTGTAAGAACCAAAACAAAAGCGATGAAAGCCGTTGTTACGGCGAGCGCGGCATAATTAAACGCGCAGAAAATTATTACTATATAAGCGATAAACATAAGTATTTTTCCGCGCGGATCCAGCTTGTGAATAATGCTGCCCCCGGGAAAATACTGTCCGAACGAAACGTCCCTAACCATTAAGCTCCCTCCTTTTTCAGCAGAGGAGAAAGCACCGACAAAGCCTCGTCAACAGTCAGCACGCCGTCGGGCACGTCAAAGCCCTTTTGCTTTAAATCCTGCATAATTTTTGTAATCTGCGGAACCTGCAAGCCTATTTTTGACAGCATATCGCCCTGAGCAAAAATATTTTTTGTTTCGTCAAAGGCAACAAGCTCCGATTTGCTCATAACTATGATTTTATCCGCTACGCGAGCGATATCCTCCATTGTGTGCGACACCAAAATTACGGTGTTGCCGCGCGTTTTGTGGTAGTTAACAATCTGTGAAAGCAAAATTTCGCGTCCCATCGGGTCAAGCCCGGCAGTCGGCTCGTCAAGCACCAGCACATCGGGTTCCATCGCGATTACTCCGGCAATTGCCGCCCTGCGCTTTTCGCCGCCCGACAAATCAAACGGCGACTTTTCAAGCTGGCTTTCCTTAACTCCGGCAAACTCAGCCGCTTTGCGCACCGCTTTGTCAAGCTCATCGCCGGTCATGCCCTTGTTTACCGCTCCGAACGCAATATCCTTGTAAACGGTTTCCTCAAAAAGCTGATATTCCGGGTACTGGAAAACCATTCCCACGCGAAAACGCACATTGCGTATTTTCTTGGGCTCCTTCCAAATATCACTGCCGTCGAGCAGCACCTGACCGTCGGTTGGTCTTATAAGCCCGTTAAGCATTTGCACAAGCGTGGATTTTCCCGAGCCGGTGTGACCGATAATGCCGATAAATTCGCCCTTGTTGATTTTTAAATTAACATTGTTGACCGCGCGCTTTTCGAACGGCGTGTCCTTGCCGTAGGTGAAGCCGAGGTTTTTCAGCTCAAGAATACAACTCATTTCATTGCCTCCTCAAGCATTTTTACGCAGTCCTCTCTTGTAAGCGGAATGTGATTTATTTTCACGCCGCAGCCTCTGAGCCTGTGAGCAAGCTCCGCCGCCTGCGGCACGTCAAGTCTGTGTTTTTTCAGCAGCTCAACCTGCGAAAACACCTCGCCGGGAGTTCCCTCGGTCAGTACCCCGGCGCTGTCCATTACAACCACTCTGTCGGCAAGCACCGCCTCGTCCATATAATGGGTTATAAGCACAATGGTTATCCCTTTTTCTTTGTTGAGCTTTAGCAGCGTTGACATAACCTCGTTTCTTCCGCTCGGGTCGAGCATTGCGGTTGGTTCGTCAAGCACAATGCACTTCGGCTGAATAGCGAGGATTCCTGCTATTGCCACCCTTTGCTTTTGACCGCCCGAAAGCTTGTCCGGCGCGTGCATACGGTATTCATACATATCCACCGCCTTTAAGGCGCTGTCAACGCGCTGTCTTATTTCCTTGGGATCAACTCCGAGGTTCTCGGGACCGAAGGCAACGTCCTCCTCAACAATGCTCGCGACAAGCTGGTTGTCCGGGTTTTGCAGCACAAGTCCCACCTTTTCACGGATATCCCATGTTTTTTCTTCGTCAGCCGTGTCATCTCCGTCTACATACACTTTGCCGCTGTCCGGCAATAGCATTGCGTTGAGATGCTTGGCAAGTGTGGATTTTCCGCAGCCGTTGTGACCGATTACCGCCGCGAACTCACCCTCGTTAATTTCGAGCGATACATCGTCAACCGCGTTGATATGCGGTTGGGGGTCGGTTTCTTCGGCATACGAAAAACACAAGTTTTTAATTGTAATAAAAGCCATTTATGATTTCTCCCAGATTGCGGTTGTGCCGCAGGGCAATACAAGTCCCGTGTCGGTCACCCTGAGTCCTATTTCATCGCTTGATACCCTGCCGCCGAAATTCTTTTTCAGCAGCACGCTCAAAAGATACTCCATTACCGCCGGTGAAAGCCCGGTGGTGTATGAATTTAATATAAAGAATACCGGTTCGGCGCTTAAAGCCTGTTTGCACAGCGTAACAAGCGAAAAAAGCTGTTCCTCAAGCTTCCAAACCTCGCCGCCGGGGCCTCTGCCGTAAGAAGGCGGATCCATAATAATTCCGTCGTAACGGTTGCCGCGGCGGATTTCACGCTGCACAAACTTTACGCAGTCGTCAACCAGCCACCTTACCGGCAAACCGTCAATTCCGCTTGAACGGGCGTTTTCCTTTGCCCACTGAACCATACCCTTAGACGCGTCAACGTGACACACCGCCGCACCTGCCTTCATACACGCAAGCGTGGCGCAGCCGGTATATCCGAAAAGGTTCAGGATTTTAAGCGGACGGTTTTCCTCTTTAATTTTTTTCGCGGCAAAATCCCAGTTTACCGCCTGCTCGGGGAATACTCCCGTGTGCTTAAAGCCCATAGGCTTGATATTGAAGGTTAAACCGCGGTATTTTACTGTCCAGCGGTCGGGGATGTTTTTGTAAGTCTCCCAGTGACCGCCTCCCTTGTTTGAACGGTGATAGCGCGCGTGCGCCTGCCGCCACAGGGGATTATTCTTTCCTGTTGACCAAATTATCTGAGGGTCGGGACGGATAAGGATAATATCGCCCCAGCGTTCAAGCCGTTCGCCGTCAGAAGTGTCAATCAGCTCGTAATCCTTCCAATATTCTGTTAAACGCATTTAATATCGTCCTTTTAATCTTAGTTGCCGAACAAATTCGGCTGAGTCGCGGCGCCTATTACCGCGCCCTTCGGGAAGTCGTAGCCCAAATGTCTGCAGCCCTCGGCGGTTATGCACCTGCCGCGCGGTGTTCGGCTTAAAAAGCCGATTTGCAGCAGATAAGGCTCGTAAACGTCCTCAATTGTGACCGCCTCCTCGCCGATTGCCGCGGCAAGTGTTTCAAGTCCAACGGGACCTCCGTTATAGAATTTCACTATCGCCTCAAGCATACGCCTGTCGTTTTGGTCGAGTCCGAGCTCGTCGATTTCGAGCCTGTCAAGCGCCGTGCGGGCTGTCTCGCAGGTTATTACTCCGTCGCTCATAACCTGAGCGAAGTCGCGCACACGCTTTAGCATACGGTTCGCGATTCGCGGTGTTCCGCGTGAACGCGAGGCAATTTCGAGCGCGCCGTCGTTGTCAATCTCGATTCCGAGGATTCCGGCGCTTCGGGTGACGATTTGTCCGAGCTCCTCGGGGGTGTACAGCTCAAGGCGCAAAACAACGCCGAAGCGGTCTCGCAGCGGAGCGGTGAGCTGACCTGCCCTTGTGGTTGCTCCCACAAGCGTAAAATGCGGCAGAGGCAGGTGGTAAGAAGCCGCCATTTGTCCCTTGCCCGTGATTATATCAATCGCGAAGTCCTCCATTGAGGGGTATAAAACCTCCTCAACGGCACGGCTCATACGGTGTATTTCATCAATAAACAGCACGTCGCCCTCGTTCAGATTCGTCAGCAAAGCCGCGAGGTCGCCGGGCTTTTCAATAGCCGGTCCCGATGTAATGCGGCAGGAAACGCCGAGCTCGTTGGCGATAATTCCGGCGAGCGTGGTTTTGCCGAGTCCCGGAGGGCCGTAAAGCAAAACGTGGTCAAGGGTTTCGTTTCTGATTTTTGCCGCTTCAATAAACACCCTGAGATTCTCCTTAGCCTTGTCCTGACCGATATATTCGTCAAGGTTTTTCGGTCTGAGCGGATTATCGCCCTCGGCGGCGTCCTCGGGGATTTCGGCAGCGTCCATTATTCGGTTTTCAAAATCAAATTCATCCGAAAATTGCATATTATTCATATTATTATCCCTTATTTACGTCCCATTTCACGCAAAGTCATAGCTATTAACTGTTCAACCGGCAGGCTGCTGTCAAGCTGAGACAGCACAGGCGTTACCTCGGAAGGCTCGTAACCGAGAACTCCCAAAGCCTCGATTGCCTTTGGAACATTGCCGGAGGCGACTGCCGCTGCCGAGCCTGTTACGGCTTCCATACTGCCGGAACCGCTCATAGACTTAGCAAGCTTGTCCTTTAGCTCAAGTATAATTCGCTGGGCTGTTTTTTTGCCGACGCCCTGAGCGCGTGTGATTGTTTTTACGTCGTTTGAGGCGATAGCCATCGCGACCTGCTCGGGGCTTAATTCCGACAACACCGCAAGTCCCGCCTTGGGGCCTACTCCGCTTACGCTGATAAGCGTTTTAAAGGTTTCAAGCTCGGTGGCGGTTGCAAAACCGAACAGCTCCATAGCGTCCTCGCGGACATTAAGGTAAGTATAAAGCGTAACCTCTGTGTTAGGTTTAATCTGTTTAAGCGTGTTTATTGTAGTCTGGCAGTTATAGCCCACTCCGCCGCATTCAACCACGGCGGTAGAGGGCGTTGTATGAATTAACCTTCCTCTTACTGAGTAAAACATTTTTTCTCCCTTAAATTTACTGATAGTGCGTTCCGCTTTGGTATATCCTCCGCCTCAGCTCGGAGCCTGCCGCCTGCGCGTGGCAAATAGCGATTGCGAGAGCGTCGGCGGTATCGTCGGGCTTTGGAACCTCGCCAAGCTTCAAAAGCCTGCGCGTCATTTCCATAACCTGCGGTTTTTTTGCCTTGCCGTAACCGGTTACCGCTGTTTTTACCTGAAGCGGAGTATATTCAAAAATAGGAATTTTAAGCTGCTGCGCGGCAAGCAGGGTAACTCCCCTTGCCTGCGCGACCTTGATGGCGGTCTTTTGGTTGGTCTGAAAATACAGCCGCTCAATCGCGAGCGCGTCGGGACGGCAACGCTTTAGTATTGCGTAAAGCTCGTTGTAAATATACTCAAGCCTCTGATTAAAATCCTCGTGTGCCTGAGTTTCAACCGAGCCGAAGCCCAAAGCCTTATAGGTGTTTGCCTGAAAGCTTACAGCCCCCCAACCCACAATAGCGTAACCGGGGTCGATTCCAAAGACTACCAAAAAAATTCCTCCGTAATTAAAAAGGGTATAAAACCGCATAATGATACATTCTATATGATTATAGCACAAACACCAGCGTTACGCAACATTTTTTAACGCTTTTTCAGTGTGATTGTCTTACCTTCGTAACTCAGGTCGAGAAATTTTCCGCGCGGCGTGTAATTAAAGCCGTAATTCTGACATATTTCCGGCATAAAAATCACAAGCTCACTTTCGCCGGCAAGGTATTTTCCCGAAATTTTCACTGCATCTTCTCCGCTTTTTATGCCAAGACAGGCGTTATCCCCCTCAAAATCAAGCGTTACAACCGCTCCGGATTTAAGCGTTGTCTGCCACGAATAACCGGTCAGCTCATACGCGGTTCCGTCCGGCTCGGTTTCGCAGCCGCTTAAAAGCGCAGCTGTCAATAATAAAAAAATGAATAGTGAAATGACAATTTTTTTCAAAATAATCAGTCCCGTCACGGTATTATATATTTCGGTAAAACTTATTCCCGGAATTTTTAATGTATGACATAAAGATTTACAGTTTTGTTAATATTCTTGAAAAGCAAAAAAAGTTCTGATATATTATTTTTGACTGGAGTTTTTGGAGTGATACTTTTGCAGCGTGAAATTACAAAGCCTTGTTACGTTTTTGAAAGCTCGGGCGAGGTTATGCAGGCAGGCTGGGCGCGGCGCCCGATGTTCGCCTACAATAAAAGCAGAAGCAAATCGCAAAACCATTGTGAGCGCGACTGTTATTTTATTAACAACGGCGAGGTTTCGCTGTACATTTCGGTTGAAAACTACGGCTTTGAGTTTGCCGTAAAAATCGCGATTGCCGACCTGAAGCGGGGCGGAGTTATTCACGACTGTATTATAAAAAAATTCAATCTGAAGAAAATCGTGCTCCCGGAGGCACCCCACAAAGGCGAGCTGCTTTACACCGACAGGATGATTCAGCTTCAAATTACTCACAGCGTGGACAGCCGTATTCTGAAATGTGACTTTATAGACTTCGGGGCAATCAAAAACCTTTATGTAAACATCAGGCTTACCCGGCAAAAAGGAGACAGCCTTAATATACTGGCTCCGTTTGAGCGCAACCGCAAGTATTTTTATATGAAAAGCTTTGACCCGAGGTTTCGCGCCGAAGGGGTAATACGCGTAGGCGGTTTGGAATATTCTTTAGAAGAAAATAGCTGTTTCGCGTATTTTGACAGCGCGCGTTTTTACAAGCCGCGCAAGCATAATTATCAAAGGCTTTGCTGCGACACCGTAATCGCCGGAAACAGGGTTTCCCTTAACCTTGCAAGCCGTGTAGGCGACAACCGTTACGGAAACGAAAACAGCCTGTTTATCGAGCGAAGCATAATCAAGCTTCCGCAAATCACCGTAAAGGGTACTACGCAGAGGGAAGGCAGACCGTTTTATTTTACCGGAGAGGATGAAAAAATCGACATCACCTTTAAGCCCTTTACCCTAAGCGGAAAACCGATGAACGCGGTTATGGACAAAAGCGAGGTGATTTTCGGCAGGCTGTTCGGCTATATTGATTTACCCGGCGGTCAGCGGCTTGCTCTTGACAACGCTCAGGCTCACCTTGTTTTCGCGGAATTTTAAAATCAGCGAAAAACATCTTGAACTGTAACAAAAACTGTGATATAATATATACTATACTTACTGATTTGGTGGGATTTGTATGAAAATATCAACTAAGGGACGTTACGCTTTAAGAATGCTGCTCGATTTGGCTGAACACAAAAACGACGGTTACATCGCTCTAAAGGATATTGCGGCAAGGCAGAATATCTCAAAAAAATATCTTGAACAGATAATTCCCGTTCTCAATAAATCCGACATTCTCAACGCCAACCGCGGCTACCAGGGCGGATACAGGCTTGCCAAAAGCCCGGACAAGTATTCCGTGGGCGACATTTTGCGTCTAACCGAAGGCAGCCTTGCTCCCGTTGCCTGCCTTGATTACGATCCGATTGAGTGTGAACGCAGCAGCGACTGCGTTACGCTGCCGATTTGGAAAGGTCTGTACAAGGTAATAACCGATTATCTTGACAACATCACCCTCCAGGATATTCTGGACAACCAAAAAGAGCTCTACGCCAACGATTATGTAATATAAAATAACGGCACAGCCTAAACCGTTTGGGTTTTGAGCTGTGCCGTTTTATGGTAATATTAATATTCCCTTTCCTCTTTGGGAATTTTTTTCTTTACGGGCTCGGGTTCTTCGGTTTTGTTCAGCCTCATAACCATCGCCATACTCGCAAGGAACGAAAGCACTACATAAAGAATCAACTGAAGCACTGAACCGATTTGCAAAACGCTTACCGGTACAACCATCAAAATTGACAAAATCGCCGCAAAGTTTAAAAACAGTGAGCAAACGTTTTTCAGATTGCGCTGAGTGTCGAGCGCGCAAAGGAAAAACCCCGCAACGGGAATAATAACAAGCAGAAAATAAGGAACAAACCTTACTATTCCGCCGACCTTATCAACATCCCCAAGCGAATTGAAAATCTTGTAGATTACCGAAAACACAGATTCATCCTTGAGGGTTGCGCCGTCGGAGCTTCTCAGCAACACAAACGGCGAGGTACACAGAAAAATCTGGAAAAGGTACATAAAACACATTGTAAGACGCAATCTTTTTCTTTGTTTATTCTCAGGTAATTTTCTCATTATAATCCTCCGTTTAAATGCTGAATCTATTCTACCACAAAAATCCTATTTGCACAATACATAATTTTATGATACAATATGCAAGTGCCTTTTTTCAGCACCCATTTTTATTCAAAGGAGTATAATAATATGAGTTTTATAAATGAATCGGTAATTTACAATATATATCCGCTCGGCTACTGCGGCGCTCCAAAGGAAAATGATTTTGTTCAGAGCTACCGCCTTGACAAGCTTTATGACGTTATTGACCACTTAAAAAGCCTTAACGTAAACGTTATATTATTTAATCCGCTTTTCGAAAGCAGCAGGCACGGTTACGATACAATCGACTACAAAAAGGTTGACAGCAGACTCGGAGACAACGAAAGCTTTAAAAAGCTTTGCCGCACACTGAGGAAAAACGGAATCCGCGTTATGCTTGACGGTGTGTTTAATCATGTCGGACGCGATTTTTGGGCTTTTAAAGACGTTCAGGAAAAAAAGTGGGACTCCCCCTACTGCGGATGGTTCCAAAACCTTAACTTCAACGGAAGCAGTCCCTACGGCGATCCGTTTTGGTACGAAGGCTGGTCGGGACACTACGACCTTGTTAAGCTCAACCTCAAAAACCCCGACGTTGTAAATTATCTGCTTGACGCCGTGAACTTCTGGATAGATGAATTCGACATTGACGGACTGAGGCTTGACGCCGCAAACGTCATTGATTTTGACTTCTTCAAAAAGCTTAAAGCCCTTTGCAAAAGCAAAAAGCCCGAATTTTGGCTTTACGGCGAGGTTGTAGGCGGTGATTACAGCCGCTGGGCTAACGACGAAATGCTTGATTCGGTAACAAATTACGAATGCTACAAGGGTATTTACTCCAGCCACAACGACCACAATTATTTTGAGATTGCCCATTCGCTGCAAAGACAGTTCCAAAACGGCGGCATTTATCAAAACATCTACACCTACAATTTTGTTGACAACCACGACGTTAACCGCATTGCAAGCGACCTCCGCGACAAAAACCACCTTTACAACGTTTACACAATGCTTTACACAATGCCCGGCGTGCCGTCGGTTTATTACGGCAGCGAGTTCGGAATTGAGGGCAGGCGCACGCACAACAGCGATTACGACCTGCGTCCGTGCCTTGATTTAAACAACGTTCCCAACGCCAACCGTCAGCTTTGCGAACACATTTCAAGGCTCGGCAAGGTAAGGCTCGCGCTTGAGGCGTTAAAATACGGCAAGTTTGAAAACGTTAACATAATGAACGAAAAGCTTGTTTACAAGCGCTTCACAGACAATCAAACCGTGTTTGTTGTGTTTAACCTTACAGACCGCGCGGAGCGCGTCGGCTTTGACTCCCGCTGCAGCGCAAAGCTGACCGATGTATTGGGCGGCAACGAGGTATTTGACTGCAACGGCTGGTGCGAATTGCCAGTTCCTCCCTATTCCGCGAGAATTCTGGTTGTAAACGACGGAAGCTTTAAGCTTGACGAAAGTCCAAAATCCAAAACCGTTCCCGTTAATGAAGCAAAGCCGGAGGATGAGGAAATAACTCCCGGAAAATACCGTCACTTTAAGGGCGGCGAATACGAGGTAACAGGCTTTGCGAAGCACAGCGAAAGCGGCGAAAGGCTCGTCATTTACAGAAGCCTTAAAAACAAGGATGAGGTATGGGCAAGACCTTACGAAATGTTTAAGGAAACAATTTGGCACGACGGCAGGCAAATCAAAAGATTCACAAAATTCTGAAAAAGAATTAACGCGTACAAGGCATAACCGCTTTGTACGCGTTTGTTATTTTATTTATTTGCGTAATACTCATCGTAAACTACGTTGAGTCCCATACGAACAGCCATAAGCTTATCCTTGTCCAGCAGCCCGCGGATTCTTTCGGCAAGCTTTCCGTGAGTATCCTTTAAACTCTCGTTATATTCATCGAGGATGAAATATCTGTATTCAAGGTACATCTCGATAACAGGCTTTTCCTCATTGCTGAACTCATTATTTTCGAGCTTATCACAGGCAGTGAGGGCAATTTTAATTTCGGTATCAAGGTCTTTGTCCGGCTCTTCCGTGATTCCGTGTTTTTTTAGAATAACAGCCGCTTTTTTGACGTTATCTTCATAAAGCTTCTCCATTTTCTCAATTTTTTCAAGCTTTAAATCAACCTCATTGCCCTCGTTTGATTTATCTTCGCTTACGCTTACCGCTGAGTCGGTTTCATCAGCGGAATCATCCTTTGTCAAAATTTCACCTTTCCCGGAAACTTTAACATCCGGATTAATATTCGCATTAATAATCACAACTGTAACTGCCGCTAAAGCCGCGATAACAACCGCGATTATGATTATTTTAAAATGTCTTTTCATATTTTTCACCAAATCAAAACAGGAATACCGTAATATGCTATAATATCATACAGACAAAAGCGGTTTTAAATACTGTCCGGTAAATGATTTTTCATTCTTCGCGACCTGCTCGGGAGTGCCCTGCGCAATAACCTTTCCGCCCATATCGCCGCCCTCGGGACCAAGGTCGATAATATGGTCGGCGGTTTTGATTAAGTCAAGGTTATGCTCGATTACAACAACGGTGTTGCCGCCCTCGACAAGCAGCTGCAGCACCTCGGTAAGCCTGTGGACGTCCGCGATGTGCAGTCCGGTTGTAGGTTCGTCAAGGATGTATATGGTCTTGCCCGTGCTGCGTTTGCTTAGCTCGGTGGCAAGCTTAACGCGCTGAGCCTCGCCGCCCGAAAGTGTTGTGGCAGGCTGACCGAGCTTAATATAACCCAAACCGACATCATACAGCGTTTTGAGCTTGCGGTGCAGCTTTTCATGATTTTTGAAAAACTCCATAGCCTCCTCTACGCTCATATCGAGAACATCGCTGATATTTTTGCCCTTGTATCTAACCTCAAGGGTTTCGCGGTTGTAGCGCTTGCCCTTGCAAACCTCGCAGGGCACATAAACATCGGACAAAAAGTGCATCTCTATCTTTATAATACCGTCGCCCTGGCACGCCTCGCATCTGCCGCCCTTTACGTTAAACGAAAAACGGCTTTGAGTGTAACCGCGCATTTTCGCGTCGTTTGTGGTGGCAAAAAGCGAGCGTATATCGGTAAACAAGCCGGTGTACGTCGCCGGATTTGAACGCGGAGTGCGTCCGATCGGGCTTTGGTCAATTTCAATTACCTTGTCAAGGTTCTCGATTCCGCGAATTTCCCTGTGCGCGCCCGAGACTGTTTTTGCGCGGTTGAGCTCACGCGCGAGAGTTTTGTACAAAATCTCGTTAATCAGCGAGCTTTTGCCCGAGCCCGAAACGCCGGTAACACACACAAGCTTTCCGAGCGGAATTTTGACGTTGATATTTTTAAGATTGTTTTGCGACGCGCCGATAATTTCAAGGCTTTTGCCTGTTCCCTTCCGCCTTTTTTCGGGTACGGGAACGGCGCGTTTGCCGCTTAGATACTGCCCGGTTACACTTTGCTCACAGGCTTTAATTTTTTCCACGCTGCCGGTGCAGACAATCTCGCCGCCGTGAATTCCGGCGCCGGGACCAACGTCAACAATGCAGTCCGCGGCGTACATCGTCTCCTCGTCATGCTCAACCACAATAACGGTGTTTCCGAGGTCGCGCAGACGTTTAAGAGTGGCAAGAAGCTTTTCGTTATCACGCTGGTGAAGTCCGATACTCGGCTCGTCAAGAATGTAAAGCACGCCCATAAGCGAGCTGCCGATTTGCGTAGCAAGGCGGATTCGCTGGCTTTCACCGCCGCTGAGTGTTCCCGAGCTGCGCGAAAGAGTAAGATAGCCCAGTCCGACGCTTTTGAGAAAGTTCAGCCTTTCCTTAATCTCCTTGATTATTTCCTCGCCGATTATTGCTTCCTTCTCGGTTAATTCTAATGAAGAAATAAAATCAAGAGCGGCAACCACCGACATCCTGCAAAGCTCCGCAATGTTAATACCGCCGACGGTAACGGCAAGGCTCTCCTTCGATAAACGTTCTCCGCCGCATTCGTCGCACGGAATCTCCGCCATATAGGAACGGATTTCATCCTTAACCCAGTTGCTGTTGCTTTCGCGGTAACGGCGGTCAAGGTTGGTTATAATACCTTCGAATTTATGCTGATAAGTTCCGCTTCCGTAAACGGACTTGCGGTGAATTGTCAGGCTGTCATCACCCGTGCCGTATAGGATTTTTTGAATGACATCCCCGGGAATATTTTCCACAGGCTCCGTCAGAGAGAATTTGTATTTTTTTGCGAGCGCTTCAAAATACATCGCGGCAATCTGACTGCCTTCCATAGCCCAGCCGCTTCCCTTAATCGCGCCGTCTCGTATGCTTTTTTGACGGTTCGGGATAATTTTATTCTCGTCGATTTTAAGAAAAACGCCGAGTCCGGTGCACTTGGGGCAGGCTCCGAAGGGATTGTTAAAGGAAAACATTCTCGGCGACAAATCCTCTATGCTTACGCCGTGGTCGGGACAGGCGTATTTTTGCGAAAAAACAACATCCTCGTCGCCGAAGTTAACCATAATCAATCCGCCGCCCAGCTTTGACGCAGTTTCAATGCTGTCGGCAAGGCGCGAGGTTATTTCGGGCTTAATTACAAGACGGTCTACAATGACCTCGATATTATGCTTTTTATTTTTCTCTAAAGGAATTTTTTCTGATAGATCATAAACGATTCCGTCTGCGCGAACACGCACGAAGCCCGACTTTGAAGCCTTTTCAAGAACCTTAACGTGTTCGCCTTTTCTTCCGCGAACAACGGGTGCCATAACCTGAATCCTGGTTCCCTGTTCATAGCTCATTATTTTATCCACGATTTGATCGACCGTCTGCTGGCGTATTTCGCGGCCGCAAACCGGGCAGTGCGGTATGCCGATTCGCGCGTACAACAGGCGGAGGTAATCGTAAATCTCGGTTACAGTGCCCACTGTTGAACGCGGGTTTTTTGATGTTGTTTTTTGATCGATTGAAATTGCGGGCGACAAGCCGTCGATGCTGTCCACGGCGGGCTTGTCCATTTGCCCCAAAAACATCCTTGCGTAGCTTGAAAGGCTTTCAACATAGCGGCGCTGTCCCTCGGCATAAATTGTGTCAAAGGCAAGCGAGCTTTTACCCGAGCCGGAAAGCCCGGTAATTACCACAAGCTCATTGCGCGGAATTTCAACGTCAATATTTTTAAGATTGTGTTCTTTAGCGCCTTTTACAATGATTTTATCCTGTGCCATAGTCTTAGTCCTTTTATTTGATATAAGTTTATTTTACCACATAGTTATTAAAATATCAACATTTTCTCGAAAATAAGTTCGAAAAAATACGACGGATTCCTCCGCCGTATTTTTAATTATTATTCTTCTGTAGAATTATTCAATTCTGTATCTTCGGCTTCCTCTTCTTCAACCTCAACAGGCTCAACATAGGTGCCGTTCATAACAGCCTCAAAGTCGGCGCTGCCCATCTTTTCGTGCTTAATAAGATAAGCGGCGATTTCGTGGAGCTTGTCGATGTTTTCGCTGAGCAGCTTTTCCGCTCTTGCGTAAGCGTCGTTTACAATCTGAAGTACAAGCTCGTCAATTTTGGCGGCGGTAGCTTCGCTGTAATCCTGTGTTCTGCCGTAGTCACGGCCGAGGAATACGCTTCCGCTTTCATTGCCGTAATTTACACAGCCGAGTTCCTTTGTCATACCGTATTTTGTTACCATATCGCGCGCGGTCTTGGTTGCCTTTTCAATATCGTTTGAAGCGCCTGTGGATATATCGTCCATAATAAGCGCTTCGGCAACACGTCCGCCGAGCGATACCACAATATCCTCGAGCATTTCGTTGCGGCTGTTATATGACTTATCCTCCGTGGGAAGCGGCATTGTGTAACCGCCTGCCATTCCGCGCGGAATAATCGAAATTTCGTGAACCGGATCCTGAGTTTCAAGGACGTCAAAGAGAATTGCGTGGCCTGCCTCGTGATAAGCGGTCAGCTTCTTTTCCTTGTCGCTCATAACCTTCGACTTCTTTTCGGCTCCGACTACAACCTTGATTGTGGCTTCCTCAATCTCCTTCATTGTAATAGCTTTTTTGTCAGCCCTTGCGGCAAGAAGCGCCGCTTCATTAAGAAGATTTTCCAAATCCGCGCCCGTAAAGCCGGCTGTGGTCTTTGCGATTGTTTTAAGCTTAACGTCGGGAGCAAGCGGCTTTTTGCGCGCGTGCACCTTAAGAATGGCTTCACGGCCGTTTACGTCGGGATAGCTTACAACCACCTGGCGGTCAAATCTGCCGGGACGCAAAAGCGCAGGGTCAAGAACGTCGGGACGGTTGGTAGCGGCAATAAGGATTACTCCCTCGTTTACACCGAAGCCGTCCATTTCAACAAGAAGCTGGTTAAGAGTCTGCTCGCGCTCGTCGTTGCCGCCGCCCAGGCCCGCGCCTCTTTGACGGCCTACAGCGTCGATTTCGTCGATGAAAATAATACAGGGCGAATTCTTCTTTGCCTGGTCGAACAGGTCGCGCACACGCGACGCGCCGACGCCGACAAACATTTCCACAAAATCAGAACCCGAAATTGAGAAGAACGGAACGCCTGCTTCACCGGCAACTGCCCTTGCAAGCAGAGTTTTACCTGTACCGGGAGGTCCCACAAGCAACACGCCCTTGGGGATTCTCGCGCCGAGCTTATTGAACTTTTCAGGTGATTTCAGGAATTCAACAACTTCTTCAAGCTCTTCCTTTTCCTCGTCGGCTCCCGCAACGTCGTCAAACGTAGTTTTGCGCTTTTCGTCGTTGGTGTTTTTGATTTTCGCCTTGCCGAAGTTCATTTCACGGCCGCCGAGGCCGCCGCCTCCGAGGCGCTTCATAAAGAACACCCACGCGCCGATGAAAATTACAATAAGAATAAAGGTAGGAATTAAATCGAGCAAAAGCGAATTGTCGCTTGCCCTGATATAGTTATAACTTATTGCCTCGTCGCCTGTCGCCTTTGCCTGATACGGCTTAATGTCGTCAATAAAACGGCTTATATCGGCAAGCTGTCCCTTTACAACAACCTTGCCGTTGGCTTCGGTTGACGACGTGTTACGGTTCTGCGACGAAGGAACCAGCGGATTAACCGCGCCCGTTTCGTTCTTGTTGTCGGCAGGATAAGCCTTTTCACCCTTTTTAAGGGTAAGCTCAACCACTCCCGAACCGTAATTGATTGTATAGCTTTCTACCTTTCCCTCCTCAAAATACTTGACAAGGGTTGAGGTTTTGGGCGGTTCTGACTGACGCGTGCTTAAAAACACAGCGGCAATAATAATCAGTAAGATAGGAATACCCAGATAAAGCACAAGATTGCGTGCTCTTTTTTTGTTATCCAATCGTTATCACTCCTTTGGCTGATGATAATATATTATGATTATTAGTTTTCGTAAACCGAGCGTTTAAGCACGCCGATATACGGCAAATTGCGGTACAACTCGTCATAGTCAAGTCCGTAGCCGACAATAAACTCGTCGGGAATAACCTGACCTACATAATCCGGCTCAAACGGAACCTTACGCCGCGTGGGCTTGTCGCAAAGCGTAACAACCTTAACATCCGCCGCGCCGCGTGTCATAAGGTAATTGCACACAAAGTTTAGGGTGTTGCCGGAGTCAACAATATCCTCAACGATAAGAATATTTTTGTCCTTAACCTCAAATTCGGTGTCTTTTTTTATCTTGACCTTGCCCGAGCTTTCGGTGCCGCTGCCGTAGCTTGAGGCAACCATAAAGTCAATGCGGAAATCAAGGTCGATATTTTTCATCAAGTCCGCCATAAAGGCTATGCTTCCCTTTAAAAGTCCAAGCATAATAAACTCTTTGTCATTATAATCTTTTTCAATTTGTTTTGCAAGCGAATTCACAATTTTTTCAAGTTTCTGTTCCGATATAAGTACAGACTCAATGTTCTTGTTCATAATTACCTCCTGTGGCTTTAGAAGTTTCTATTTTCAGCTCCGCCGTTTTCCGCAGCTGTTCGCCCTGAGCGGAAAAACCAACACCCATACACCAGATTACCGTGCTTTGGCTGCAAAGCAAAAGGGTTTTTCCGCGCTGCTCCGCCGGAATTTTCTGCTCGTTCATCATTTTGCGCAGAGGCTTTGTAACCCCGCGTTTTGAATATGTAAATCTGTCTCCGCTTTTTCGCGTGCGAAAGACAAAATCATCCCTGTGTTTTGAATTTACCGAAGCACACACAATAGTGTCGCCAAATTTAAAAGAAATTTCACCGTTAAGCGGAATTTCCAAAAAAAATTTTTCATCGGTTTTTCGCGTAATTCTCAATATACCCTGCCGGCATATTGCGGTTTTACCGTCCGAAAGACTGACAGAACCGCCGGTAGCGAGCTTACGCGCGATTTCCTCGATATGTATACGCTGTGCGCTTTTGCCGCATATTTTGGCTATCGCGGCGTACAGCACAGCTTTATAATTCGATTTAAGAATATCAGCGTTGTATCCGTATGGAGTTTTACTTTCCTCCAGCGCTTTTTCCGCGCACATTTCAATGAATTCCCTTGATTCCGCCGCGCTTTGGGTAAACCGCATAGCAGCGGCGTCAAAGCCCGGGTTCAGTTCCTTAAGCAAGGGAATAATCCTGTGACGGATTTTATTGCGGGTGTAACCGTCGCTCAAATTCGTGCTGTCGGTAACAAATTCAAGTCCGTTAACGCGGCAGTATTCCCTGATTTGTTCACCGGTTTGCTCAATAAGCGGACGGATAATATTTCCGCGCCTGGGCGGAATAGCGGATGCGCCCGACACCGACGCGCCGCGGGCAATATTAAAAATCAGCGTTTCGGCGTTGTCGCTCGCGTTGTGAGCCGTAGCGATTTTCGCGCCGGCGCTTGCCGAAACCCTGTCAAAAAACGCGTATCGTTCAAGCCTGCCGCAAAGCTCCTCACTCTTTCCACGGGCTTTGGCAAGCTTTGGAATATCCTTTTTTTCGGTGAAAAGCCTGACATTATAATTCTTACAAAGAATTTTGCAAAATTGTTCATCACGCTCCGCTTCCTCTCCGCGAATACCGTGGTTTAGGTGAGCGGCGTATATTGTAAGATTAAATTTTTCTTTTAAAGAACAAAGAATATGAAGCAGGCAAACCGAATCCGCTCCGCCCGAAAGCGCGACAATAATTTTGTCGCCGTATTCAAACAGCGAATACCTTTCGTTCGTAAGCAGCACACGGTTAACCATAACGGTTCTCCACGTTGGTAAAGCGCATAAATTCGCCCTGCCAGTGCAGCTTTACCGTGCTCATTTCGCCGTGTCTGTTTTTTGCTACGATACATTCGCCGGAATTCACGTCCGCCTGCGGAGCCGCCGCGTCGTCGCCGCTGTCCTTGTCGTAGTATCCCTCTCGGTAAAGGAAAAGCACGATGTCCGCGTCCTGCTCGATTGAACCGGAGTCACGCAGGTCGGAAAGCTGCGGACGGTGGTCGGGACGCTGCTCGGACGCACGCGAAAGCTGAGAAAGCGTAATGACGGGAACATTCAGTTCCTTCGCCAAAATTTTGAGGTTTCGTGTTATCTCGGAAATTTCGTTTACACGGCTGTCAATTCTTCTGGTGCTCGACATAAGCTGAAGATAATCGACAACAACCAAATCAACGCTTCGCAGCCTTCTCAGCTTTGACTTCATCTCGGTGATTGTCATTCCCGGCGTATCGTCAATAAAAATCTCGGCGTTTTTAAGCACGTCGCTGGCAGGAATAAGACGGTTCCATTCGTCGTCGTTAAGCCTGCCTGTTCTGAGCTTTGTACCGCCTACCATAGCCTCGGAGGACAAAAGACGGCTTGCAAGCTGTTCGCGCGACATTTCAAGCGAGAAAAACGCGACGGTTTTTTTACCGGTAACAGCCACGTTTCGCGCAATATTGAGCGCGAAGCTGGTCTTTCCCATACCGGGACGCGCAGCCAAAATAATAAGGTCGCTGCGGTTTAGTCCGGTAATTACCCTGTCAAGGTCGCCGATACCGGTTGAAACAGGCTTAATGCTGTCGTCAGCCTCACGGTTAAGCGAATCAAGACGGTCAAAGGTCTGCAAAATAACCGAGCTCAGCCGTTCAAGACCGCCTTTTTCGCTGCCGTCGCGAATATCAAAAAGCTTTTGCTCGGCGGCGTCAATAAGAACCGAAGGCTCGTCCGCGTCCGAGGTCGCGTCATCAATCATCTCGCGCGCTGCCTGAATAAGCCGGCGCAAACGGTATTTATCCTTGATAATCTTGGCGTAAGACTCGGCGTTTGAAACCGACGGACAGTTTTCTACCAAATCAAAAAGGTAGGTTTTGCCGGTTGCTTCGTCAAAGGTATTATTTTTTTGTAACTGGTCGAGCAGGGTTACATAGTCGATTGCCTGCCCATAATTCATCATGTCCTGCATTTTGGCGTAGATTTGCCTGTGCAAACCCACATAGAAGAAGTCGGGCGTTTTTACGTGGTCAAGCACCTTGTCAAAGACGTCGTTGTCCCTGATAATGGCGCCGAGCACCGCCTGCTCCGCCTCCGGACTGTAGGGCATTGTTGACGAGACGAACTCGCCGGGATTATTGTTGTCCATAGCTTACCTGTGTTAAGCGAATTAAGGCTAAATCAAGGTAAGGCTGACGCCTTGCCGAGATTTTTTGGGCAAGCTGACGGAATAATATTCAAGCAAGCCGTGCTCCTTGAATTGTGCGGTGTTGCCTTAACCCTCGCTGACCTGAATGTCGATTTTTGCGGAGATACCTGTGTAAAGCTTTACCTCCGCGCTGTATGTACCAAATTCCTTGATGTCGCGCTCAAGCACTACCTTGCGCTTGTCAACAACGATATTATACTGCTTTTTGATTTCGTCGGCTACCTGCTTTGAGGTTATGCTGCCGAACAGCTTGCCGCCCTTGCCGGCTTTCGCGGTCATTTTAAAGGTTTTTCCCTCAAGCTGTTTTTTGTATCCTTCCGCCTGTGATTTCGCCGAAGCGATTTTAAAATTCTTGGAATTCTCGGCGTTCTTATATTCGTTCATCGCCTGGGCGTTCGCTTCTTTGGCAAGCTTTTTAGGCAAAAGATAATTTCTTCCGTAACCTTCGGACACCTCGCAAAGCTCGCCCTTTTTACCAAGCGATTTGATGTCCTGCAATAAAATAACCTTCATTTTTATTACTCCCTTCCGTTTTAGGCGGCTGCGTTTATTTCTCCGTATTTTCCGCCTCGGCTTCATCAAGCGCCTCGTTTATAGCCTGAATAAGACGCGCGTAAGCCTTTTCCTGAGTTGTATTTTTAAGCTGAGTGGCAGCCATTGTCTGGTGACCGCCGCCCTCTAATTTTTCCATAATAAGCTGAACGTTTACCCTGCCGTAGCTTCGCGCGGATATGTTAATCTGATTGTTGTTTGTAAAAATTACAAACGACGCGCTTACTCCCTGCAAGGTCAGCATTTCGTCAGCCGCCTGAGCCGCCGCAAGGCGTATATCCTCAGCGATTATTGTTGTTTTGGAAATTGCGCAGCCCCTGTGCATTTCACTGCGGCACACAATTTCAACCTTTTCGCGGTATGTATCAATACTGCCCGAAAACATTTCCTTTACGGTAAGGGTGTTCGCGCCCTTCCTTCTCAGATAAGCGGCGGCTTCAAAGGTGCGCACGCCTGTTTTCAGCACAAAATTCTTTGTGTCAAGCATAATACCGCTTAAAAGCGCGTCCGCCTGAACATAACCGAGCGGCGAATCGTCCATATAGCTGATGATTTCGGAACACATTTCGCAGGCTGACGAAGCCGACGGCTCATGACAAAACACAAGCGCGGACTGAATGTGATTTACCGATTTCCGGTGATGGTCGATTACTACACAGCGCTTGCATTTTTCAAAAAGCTCCGGGCTTTCAAGTGAATTTTTGAGGTGTGTGTCAACAATAATAAGCAGCGACCTTGAAGTAACTCCCCTGAGCGCTTCCTCGGGCGAGATAAAAATATTGTTTTCAAGGCGGCTTTCGGTATATTCTATAAGCTGTTTTGACATTGAGCTCAGCCTGTCAACAACAACCTTGCTGTACCGCTTAAAGGATTTCTCCATTATGCTTTGCAAACCGATTGCCGCACCTACGCAGTCAAGGTCGGAAAACCTGTGTCCCATAATATAAACCTTGTCCGAATCGTTTACGGCACGGCTTATCGCGTTGGCGATAACTCTCATTCTGACCTTACTGATTTTTTCTGTCGCCGCCGCGGTTCCGCCAAAGAACTCATATCCGTTATCCTTGATTATGGCAACCTGGTCGCCGCCTCTGCCAAGCGCCATTTCAAGCGCCTTTCGCGCGTTTGACTCGCTCTCCTTGACCGTCTTGCTTCCGCGGCTGAGTCCGACGGATATTGTGGGAATCAGCCTTGTTGAATTGATTGAGCGTATATCCTTCAGTATAGGAAATTTAAGTGCGATCATCTTGTCAACGTCGGCGTCGCGGAAAATAATCATAAAACGGTTGTTGTTAATCTTTTTGTAAAGAGCCTGATAATCCAAAGCCCAGCGCTGCAAATGCGCTTCAACCGAGATAAGTACCGTCGAAAACGATTCGTCGGAGCCTGCGTAAAACTCCTCGGCGTTGTCAAAGGTAACAAGCGCGACGCACGGAAGTCCGGCGTGATATTCGCGAACCATATTTTTGTAATAAGTGTTCTCAATAAAATGGCACACCACAACCGAGCCGTCGCCCGTAGATATGCAGTACGCGGTAAATTCCTTGCCGTCAACGGCTATTTCCACGCCCTCGCCGTCCGCGATTTGAAACACATCATTACCCGACAGGTACGCGTTCATATCGTCGCCCTCGGGGCTGCGGCTGTTACACAGGCGCTTGCGGAACCTCGCGTTGCACCAAATGATGTCGCCCTCTTCACCGGCTATTGCCACGGGATATTTGTATTTTTCAAGATATTCCGAATTAAAGTCCTTGATTCTCTCGGCAGTGCCCCGGACAGTGCGCTTTATGTAGTTGCGGAAGGTCAGAGTAAGAATCAGCACAACCGCGAACGAAGCCACCGTTAAACCGAGGTCAACATAAAACAGTGTTGTGCTGTAGTTGCTCATAAAGGTTGTCATAAGCAGCATTACAACGCAAAAAATTGAAAACCAGGGAGTCAGTATCCAGTGTTTTTTTCTCATAATTTACTCCGTGCAGCATACTCAACGGATTATCGCAATACCGTTTTCGTACAGCAAAAACATATAATATACGAAGTCAGGCTTTGCCGGCGCCCGGCAATGCCTTAAACCTCCTGTAAAATCGGAAGAATCATCGGGGTTCTTCTTGTGCGCTGCGCAATAAGCTTTGAAATTTCGTCCTTGATACGGTTTTTAATTACGCCCCATTCGTGAATGTTGTTTTCGGCGCAGTCCTCAAGAATTTCAAGCGCGAGGTTTCGAACCTCGTCAAGCAAGCCCTCGCTTTCGCGCACATACACAAAACCGCGTGACACAATATCCGGACCGCTGATAACATGACCGTCATACACGTCAAGCGACGCGACAATAATAATAAGTCCGTCCTGTCCAAGGTGTTTTCTGTCGCGAAGCACTATGCTTCCGACGTCGCCTACACCCAAGCCGTCAACAAACACCTTTCCCGCAGGAACCTTGGCAACCTCCTTGAGGCTGTCCTCGGTTATCTCCACGGTGCTTCCGATGTCGCCGATAAAGATATTCTTCTTTTCCATACCCAAAAACTCTGCAAGCTCAGCGTGCTTGCGAAGGTGCTTTTGCTCGCCGTGAACAGGAATAAAGAACTTTGGTTTTACAAGCCTGTGCAAAATTTTAAGCTCCTCCTGACACGCGTGTCCCGAAACGTGAACGTCGTACATACTCTCGTAAATAACCTTGCATCCGCGTTTAAGCAGCTCGTCAACAACATTTCCGACGGTTTTTTCGTTTCCGGGAATCGGATTTGCCGAGATAATAATAAAGTCGCCCTCACCTACCATAACCTTGCGGTGGTCGGAATACGCCATGCGCGACAGCGCGCTCATCGGCTCGCCCTGGCTGCCTGTGGTAACAAGCACAACCTGTTCGGGAAGGTATTTTCCGAGCATATCAATATCTATCAGTATATTTTCGGGCACGCTGAGGTAGCCGAGCCTTTTGGCAACATCCATATAATTGACCATACTTCTGCCCGAAAACGCCACCTTGCGGCCGTATTTTTCGGCGCAGTTAATAATCTGCTGCACCCTGTTAACGTTAGACGCGAAGGTCGCGATAATTATGCGGTATTTTTCAGCCTTTTTGAATAGATTGTCAAGGCTTTCCGAAACCATTCTCTCGGTCGGGGTGTAGCCCGGTCTTTCGGCGTTTGTGCTTTCGGCAAGAAGCGCCAAAACTCCCTCGTCGCCTACCCTCGCAAAGCTTGACAGGTCAATCATATCGCCCGAAATCGGAGTGCAGTCAATTTTAAAGTCGCCCGAATGTACAATGGTTCCGCCCGGAGTTTTAATAGCGAACGCTACCGAATCCGGAATCGAATGGTTAACGTGGATAAACTTAATCTCCATACAGCCCAGCTTAATCGAGCTGCCCGCGTTAACAACATTAAGCTTCGCCTTGTTTATAAGGCTGTGCTCGCGCAGCTTGTTTTCGACAAGTCCGAGAGTCAGCGGCGTTCCGTACAGCGGAACGTTTACCTTTGAGAGCAAAAACGGCAGTCCGCCGATGTGATCCTCGTGTCCGTGGGTAAGAACAATTCCGCGAACCCTGTCCTGATTCTGCTCAACATAACTGAAATCGGGGATAACAAGGTCAACGCCGAGCATATCGCCGTCCGGAAACGCCATACCGCAGTCAATCAAAACAATGTCGCCCTCGCACTCCACAACGGTTATGTTCTTGCCGATTTCGTTAAGGCCGCCCAGAAAAGAAATTTTTACAGACGGCTTTTTAAATTGTCTCGGCTGGTTATTCTTTCCCTTGTTTTTGGTTATTTTATCATAACTCTGACGTGTATTATGATTATTGAACCTGTTAGCTGAGTACCTGTTGTTTTTTAATTTGTAATTATTGTGCTGTTTTTTTGTACTCACAAATATTAACCTCCGTAATTCTTAAAATTTTTCCGTTCATTTTATTATATATGCGCAGACCCCGCATAATTAAAGATTGAATTAAGGCATATATACCTATCCTATCATACATATTTAGTATATTGTACCTCTAAAACAGGCTGTCTGTCAATAAGATAAAAGAATTAAACCGATAATTTTCGGATTAGGTATTGTTATTATAAGCATTTTGTGGCAAAATATAGTAAAAAGTATTGCAATCTTAAAAACTTAGTATTATAATAGGTAATGTCAAAGGAGAATTAGTTTGAAGCAAGTTGAAATTTTTACCGACGGAGCGTGCAGCGGAAATCCCGGTCCGGGCGGCTGGGGAGCTGTTTTGCGATATAACGGACGCGAAAAAGAGCTTTCGGGCGGCGAAGCAAACACCACCAACAACCGTATGGAGCTATCGGCAGTTATTTTCGCGCTTGAAGCGCTAAAGGAACCCTGCCGCGTTATGCTCTACAGCGATTCCCAGTATGTTTGCAACGCGCTAAAGCTCGGCTGGGCAAAAAAATGGAAGGCTCAGGGCTGGATGCGCAACAAAAAGGACAAAGCGCTTAATCCCGAGCTTTGGGACAGGCTGCTGCAGCTTTGCGACGTACATGAGGTTGAGGTTAACTGGGTTAAAGGTCACGCGGGACATCCCGAAAACGAACGCTGCGACCGTCTGGCTGTCGCGGCGGCACAGCAATACAGTTAAGGCAACGCCACGGCTTTTTTTTAAGCCGGAACGCGCTTTTTACATCATTAACAATTTCAGCGGCGGCTATGCCCTGCTCCGGACAACCGCCGCCGTTTTGTTTGATATATTTCCTATGTAAAAGATATATATTATAAGTAATATGAAAGGAAGATAAAATTGAGACAGATTTACGCTGACAATTCGGCAACAACAAAGCTTTCGCCGGTTGTACTTGAAAAAATGATGCCATACCTAACCGAAGTGTACGGCAACCCTTCAAGCCTTTACCGCATCGGCGGAAAAGCCAAGGAAGCAGTAGAGGCCGCAAGAGAAAACATCGCCAAAAACCTCGGCGCCAAGCGTCCCGGGGAAATTTATTTTACCTCAGGCGGCAGTGAATCCGACAACTGGGCGTTAAAGGGCGCCGCGCACGCGCTCAAAGCCAAAGGCAAAAACCACATAATTACCACCACGTTTGAGCATCACGCGATTCTTCACACCTGTGAAGCGTTGGAAAAGGAAGGCTTTAAGGTAACTTATCTTGACGTTTACGAAAACGGAATTGTGCACCCGGAGGACGTTGAAAACGCCATAAAGGACACAACAGCGATTGTAAGCGTGATGTACGCAAACAATGAAATCGGTACAATACAGCCTGTTTCCGAAATCGGCGCGATATGCCGCAGGCACAAGGTTCTGTTCCACACAGACGCGGTTCAGGCGGCAGGATATGTAAAAATCAATGTTGAGGAACAAAACATTGACCTGCTGTCGATGACTGCCCACAAAATTCACGGTCCGAAGGGCTGCGGACTGCTGTATGTCAGACAGGGCGTCAAGCTTGAAAACCTGATTGAAGGCGGAGCGCAGGAGCGCGGCAGGCGCGCAGGCACCGAAAACGTCGCCGGAATAGTCGGACTCGACGCGGCTTTGCAGCTTGCCGTTGATACAATGGACGAGCGCTGCGAAAAGCTCGCCGTTCTTCGCGACAAACTGATTGACGAATTGTTAAAAATTGAGCGTTCAAGAGTAAACGGCGACAGAATAAAACGCCTTCCGAACAACGTCAATATGTGTTTTGAGGGAATCGAGGGCGAAAGCCTGCTGCTAAAGCTCGACTTAAACGGCGTGTCCGCTTCCTCGGGCTCCGCGTGCACCTCGGGCAGCCTTGACCCAAGCCACGTTTTGCTGTCAATCGGCCTCCCCCATGAAATCGCTCACGGCAGCACACGTATGACATTTTCCGAGGAAACCACCGAAGAAGACATTGATTATATAGCAAAAATAGTTCCCGAAATTGTTGACTATCTCAGAAGTATGTCACCCTTGTGGGAAAAAATCAAAAAACAGGAAAGGACAGTGTAATATAATGGTATATTCTGAAAAGGTTATGGATCACTTTGCCAATCCCCGAAATGTCGGCGAAATCGAAAACGCCGACGGCATCGGCGAGGTAGGCAATTCAAAATGCGGCGACATTATGAAGATGTATATTAAGGTTGACGACGACACAATCAGCGACGTAAAGTTTAAGACCTTCGGCTGCGGCGCGGCAATAGCCACAAGCAGTATGGCGACCGAGCTGATTAAAGGCAAAAAGATTGACGACGCCTTGCAGCTCACAAACAAGGCGGTTATGGAAGCTTTGGACGGACTTCCGCCCGTTAAGGTTCACTGCAGCGTGCTCGCCGAGCAGGCAATCAAGGCGGCTGTTTCCGATTATTACAAAAACAAGGGCATTGACCCCGAACCGATTGTCGGCATTATCCCCGAATGCGGGGAAGGTCACTGCGGAGTTTAGTCCATAATACGCGCATAAAAGAGCGGACTGTCCAAACCATGGGCAGTCCGTTCAGGTTATGTGAAATAAACACACAATCACATACAAAATTATTGTTTTTCGGTAAGCAGCTTGTTAAGCTCCTCCATAAAGGTGTTGATGTCTTTAAACTGGCGGTAAACCGAAGCAAAGCGAACATAAGAAACCTCGTCCACGCGCTTTAACTCGTCCATCGCAAGCTCGCCTATTTGCATAGTGGTTATCTCGCGGTCAAGGCTGCTCTGGATTTTCGCTTCAATCGAGCTTACCATTTCCTCAATCTGTTTAATGGAAACGGGGCGTTTTTCGCAGGCGCGCAAAATTCCCGCCGTAAGCTTGTTTCGGTCAAAAACCTCGCGGCTCTTGTCGCGCTTAACAACAATTATCGGCACTGTTTCAATAACCTCGTGAGTAGTAAAGCGTTTTCCGCAGTGCAAGCATTCCCTGCGGCGGCGGATTCTTTCGCCGTCATCAGCCGAGCGCGAATCTATAACCTTGCTTTCCTCATAACTGCAATAAGGACATTTCATTTTAACACCCCACACACTGATTGTATAATAATTCTGTTAAATAATTCTCTAAAAAAATTATACCACAATATATAGATAAAACACAAGTTACTTTTATTTACAATTGTGTTACAAGTTGTAAATAAGGGTATTTTATATCCCATATTAGTTGACAAAATAATAAGGCAATAAGAAAAATCCTACTACCTTAAAGCTTAATTGATTATTTCCCAAATAAATCGCTGTGAGTACCTGTTCTCGCCAAAGTCAAAACTAAAGGCAACACCGCATAATTCAGGTGTGCGGTATTGCCTTAAACTATTCTCAAATTATATTATTTGTTCTCCAATGGGAATGTTACCTGCCAAAATCCTTCTGTTCTGTTCTTGCAGGTGACGAAATTTCCAAACGGAATGTATTTTTCGGCTTCGTCCGGATTGATATTATAAATATACTCATAATAAGTGCCGATTTCATTATCATCATCAAATGACAAATCAAAACACTCGGCAGCTTTTCCGTATTTATCACGAATGTCAATAAAACCGTGATCATCAAAATTTTTTGTATCTTCATAATAAACTTGAACATGAAGCTTATTGTCAATAAAGCCGATATTTGAAATTTTTACACCGTCAGTTGGAGAAGCAATGCCTCCGTCCACAGGAACCAAACACTTTGTACCGGCAAAATAATCGATATCAAATTCTATTCCGTTTTCTCCGCAGAACCACTCCGATACAAAATCGGTATCTTTTCCGCTGCTTGCTCCGTGAAACTCCGGTGTAAATGTATCTTTCGCCTCGACTGCTTTGCTTAAATCAAGCTCCCACAGCCTGCCGTTATAATAGCTTTTTTTGCTGATAAATGTGGTAAAATCAAATGTGATTTTGTTTCCTTCGATTTTATTGCCATCCGCACGGGTAATATTGATCAGGAATGTCGCTTTGCTTGTTTCTTTGTCGAAGGAAACGTAACTGCACGTCGAGTAAGAATCAAAACCTTGATTGATACTATAGCTGTCAAACAAATCGGTAGTTTCATCAATTCTGTTCTGATCAGTCAAATCTTCTAACGATATATATACCGCCGCTTCATTTTCATATACGGAAGCCGATTCCACTTCCATCCTGATCCCGTTATCCTCACATGACATTTGAACAGGCTTCATCATTTGCGCCAGACCGGGAGATATCTGATACACTAAATCATATACCGGATTTACCGTTGCGGCAAGCGTGGTAACAGTGATCGTGATACACAGCAGGATCGCTGCTGCGATAATTATAAAATGCTTTATGGATTTCTTTTTTGTTTTCACCGAAACCATTTTGGCGCTTCTTATTTTATCTTCGTCTATCTCGCCGATAGCGTCAATTAACAGATCAGTATTCATTTAATACACCTTCTTGTGATAATTTTGTTTTAAGCTTCTTTCGGGTCCGGTGCAACATGGATTTTACTTTGCTCTCACTGAACCCGAATTGTTTTGCAATGTCGGAAATACTGTCAAAATACCAATATCTGCAAACAAAAACACTCTGTTCGCACGAAGGGAGCGTATCTAAAAAACTATCTATCAGTTTTGAGAGCTCCTTATTTTCAAGCTCTTCATCAATGGTCGATTTTGATATAACACAATCAGATAATTCTTCATATACAAGGTCAATGTTTCCTCCGCCGCGTTTTTGTGCGCGTTTATCACGCCATTTTTTCAAGCTGATATAGCGGGTTATTTTTCCGATAAAAGTTGAAAGCACCGCGGGACGGTGAGGGGGCATACTGTTCCATGCGTTTAAGTATGTATCATTTACGCTCTCCTCAGCGTCTTCGTTATCCGCGAGAATATTATGAGCAATCGAGTAGCAATAACTGCCGTACTTCTCAGCGGTTTCCGAAATCGCCTTTTCATCCCGCTGCCAGTATAAATCAACAATTTCTTTATCTTCCACTATTCCGCCTCCTTTTCTTGTGTTAAGAGCCCTTACACTATACTACCACCCAAAAATCAAATTTGGTTGCATAATTTTTTAAAATCATTTTAGTACAAAATAATAGGATAATAGAAAACGCCACCATGCAGGAGAATATCCCGCTTGGCGGCTGTAATTTTATTTCTTTATTAGAATTTTATTCCCACTCGCTCCCTGCAAAATAATCTTAACAGTATTTGTTAAAGGATTTTAGCACGGAGTATTTCAATTATTTGTATTGTATATAAAACACAGGCTAACCAAAATTCTGTTGCCGGTTTGTTGCCACGATACAAGATTATTATAGCAGAAGAATGTGATAAAATCAACACTTTAAAGCGATAAATTACAGTTAAGTATATCTACTAATCCGTATCGAAAAAGTGTCACGCTTTTGGGCTTCAAAAGGCACTGTTTATGCACTCTCTGAAAAGCAAAAAATAGATTGGTATATTATTTCGTTACTTTGCGAGTTGAGGCGCTACCAGACAATTACCTGAATTTTTCCAACCGATAAATTTGTTCCTTATCTGGACGGTCAACTCCGTTTTTATAATCATATCCTAACTTTCGATAGAAATTGGCAGCCGTGATTGACGCAGGAACTTCCACACGTTTTGCTCTGAGGAAATACTCATCCTGTTCAAGTGTTTCGATGATTTTTCTGCCTATGCCTTTGCCTTGATATTCAGGTAAGACAAATATACTAAACAGACTGCTCTCGGTTTCGCTGTCCCAGTAAGGTCCGATTGCACCGCAGCCAATGATGGTATCATTTTCTTCAACAACATAAAAATGAGTCCAAGCGGTGCGCTCTAATATATGTGATGGCTGTGCTCGTTTTTCGAGAGCGTTGATCCATTCTTCGGAATAATCCTTACTGTTTGTTATTCTTTCTGTTCGGATAATCATCTGTGAAACTTTTTCTGCGTCGTTTTCTTTAAAACGTCTAATAATCATTTTTTCCTCCCAATTTTTCTATTCAATATAATCTTACCACAAAACCAGATTTTCAGCAATAGAAAACACCGCCAAGCAGGAGATTATCCCACTTGACGGCGTTACCGGTTTAAAAACTATCTTTCATACCAATAGCGGCAGATCTCTTTTTGCTCGCCTTGGTTGCGAAGCGATGTTGTCGGCAAGGCAGATTCCCGCCATTTTTGTAACACCGATTCTTTCCATAATGACAGGCAGAAAAGCACTTACGGCTTCTGTAGCGTAACCGTGCTTTGTATATTTAGCGCCGATATGATAACCGATCTCCCATATGCCGCCATCAAGCGGAACAGCCTGCACATAACCTATGTTGGTTTTATCCTTACGCAACACGGGATATACAAACGGCCCCTCGCAGCCGCCGTACCGCGACATAAGAAATTCAATTGTTTCCGAAGCGTCCTCGACGGTTTCAAAAACCTCGTCGGGAACAAAACGGCGGTTATCCTCGTCAAGTGAGTTTTCGTGAACCGCCTGCGCCATATCCGGCGTAAATTCTGTAATCATCAATCTATCTGTTTCTATTTTGAACATAGTGTTATCCTTTCATTTAATAGTGTACATACATTCTTGACGGCTCGGGATCACTGCCTTGAATCATACAAAAGAATTCCCAGCCGTATCGCTCATAAAAGCCGATGTGGT
>ONLA01000061.1 GCA_900318495.1 uncultured Eubacteriales bacterium | reverse complement strand
CCTTAGTTCCGTCTTTAATTTCAATGCTTGTGTTTTCGGGCATTTCTCCTTTATAATCATAAGCGAACTTATCAATATAGATAATACCATCAGGTTGGTTGTTGTACCATGCGGTATTGTCAAACGCATCGTATCCGATACTTGTAACGCTGTCGGGAATGGTTATGCTTTCAAGCCCGGTGCAGCCGGAAAACGTACCGACCCCGATACTTGTAACGCTGCCCGGAATGGTTACGCTTGTAAGCCCGGTGCAGCCGTAAAACGCAAAGTTTCTGATACTTGTAACGCTGTTGCCAATTGTAACGCTTTTAAGCCCGGTGCAGCCGGAAAAAGCATGGTATTCGATACTTGTAACGCTGCCGGGAATGGTAATGTCTGTAAGACCTGTGCAACCCATAAACGTTTGCTCTCCAATACTTTGTAACGCTGTCGGGAATGGTTACGCTTGTAAGCCCGGTGCAGTTCTTAAACGCAGAATCTCCGATAATTGTAACGCTGTCGGGAATAGTTACGCTTGTAAGCCCGGTGCAGCCGGAAAGCGCAGAGCTTCCGATACTTGTAACGCTGTCGGGGATGGTTACGCTTTCAAGCCCGGTGCAGCCGTAAAACGCAGAGCTTCCGATACTTGTAACGCTGTCGGGGATGGTTACGCTTGCAAGCCCGGTGCAGTCGTAAAACGCATCGACCCCGATACTTGTAACGCTGTCGGGAATGGTTACGCTTGTAAGCCCGGTGCAGTACTCAAACGCAAAATCTCCGATACTTGTAACGCTGTCGGGAATTTCAAGGTCTGTGACAAGTTGATTATTGAGGTAAAGATTATGTGCATAATATAACGGATTAGAACTATAACTGTCAAATTTAATATTGCACCATGCCGCTATGTCTGTAATATACACACCTTCCAGTCCGGTGCAGCCGTAAAACGCATAGCTTCCGATACTTGTAACGCTGTTGGGAATGGTTATGCTTTCAAGCCCGGTGCAGCCGCTAAACACAGAGCTTCCTACACTTGTAACGCCGTATTCAATGACAACACTTGTTATGCTATTTCCCCACGGAAGTGTGGATGAAGAATAATTCCCCATCGCGCCGTTGCCGCTGATCGTCAGCGTGCCTTCGTCGTCAAGTGTCCATGTGCAGTCTCCTGTTGTGCCGCTGCTTGCAACGACCTGTTCCGCCGCCACAGCCGCCGAAGCCGCAAACGGAAAAGCCGTGAGCAGAAAAAGCGCCGCTAAAATTACCGCAAGCGGTTTTTTGAATTGTACTTTCATAGTTTAACCTCCTGTGTTTATCCTCCTGTAAATAAAATTTTAATTATCCGTCTTATTTAACCGTTAAATCTGCTTACCGCAGATTGTGCAGAACTTACTGTTCTGTTCAATATTGGCGCCGCAGTGCGGACAAATGTTTTTAAGCGGCGTTCCGCATTTTTTACAGAACTTCGCGGTGTTTGAGTTTATCATCCTGCAGCCCGGGCAAACCGCCTGACCGACGCCGACCTTAGCTCCCGAGCCGCTGATGGCTACCTGTCTGCCGCCCAGAATTATCCCCTTTTCAACAGTCGCGAAAATTTCGGACGGAAGCTTTTTTTGACGGATAGCGCCGAAGCCCGCGCTGACCGCCAGAGGCCAAGCGATAAACCAGCCCACAGCGCCCGCGCCGATTTTGTCCGACCACTGTCCTTCGCCGACAGTAACGTTTAAAACGTCGTTTATCAGCATAAAGTGCACGGTTATCGCAAGGCGCGTACCGCTTATTGTTTTCCAGCCGTCAGCCCTCTGGCTTGCCTGAAGAACATATCCGTCGGTCGTTCGCGACGACTGGGTTTCCATTGATTTTTCAACCTGAAGAAAGTTTGACACATAAGTTACCAAATCCTCAAGCTCCATGTCGGGATTCATTCTGAACGCGCGTGATTCATTTGCCATTACAATTCACTCCTTATTTTTTCTCATTATATATGTAATCACGATAAAACTATTGTGATTTTACACACTAATTACAAACATTTTTCTGATGTTGTGTTACTATTGATAACAGTATATCACACAAGAACACAAAATACAATACAAATTGCAAAAAAAGCGCAGGACACAATCCGGCGGCCACGCAAACTCCGCTCACAAAACTACACATTTATTGAAATTAATTTGTATTTGCTATTGTAAAAAATAACAAATTGTTGTATAATATTTATGAATGTAAAATTACTGCATTTCAAAATTATTATATAAAGAAAGGATGTTTTTACTATGCAGCTAAACAAAGTTACAGTTGACGACATCAATGTAAAAGGAAAAAAAGTTTTGGTTCGCGTTGACTTCAACGTGCCCCTCAAGGAAGGCGTTATCACCAACGACAACCGTATTCAGGCGGCATTGCCCACCATTAAAAAGTTAATCGCCGACGGCGGCAAGGTTATTCTTTGCTCTCACCTCGGCAAGCCCAAGAACGGTCCCGAGGAAAAGTTCAGCCTCGCGCCCGTAGCTGTTCGCCTTTCCGAGCTTCTCGGTCAGGACGTTGTTTTTGCCAATGACGACGAGGTTGTGGGCGAAAACGCAAAGAAGGCTGTTGCCGAAATGAAAGACGGCGACGTTGTACTTCTTCAGAACACACGTTTCAGAAAAGAAGAAACCAAAAACCTTGAGCCCTTCTCAGAGGAGCTTGCTTCACTTGCCGAAGTATTCGTAATGGACGCTTTCGGTTCCGCTCACCGCGCCCACTGCTCAACCGCGGGCGTTACAGACCACATCAAGGACACCGCCGTTGGTTACCTTATGCAGAAGGAAATCAACTACCTCGGCAACGCCGTTGAAACTCCCGTGCGTCCCTTCGTTGCAATTCTGGGCGGCGCAAAGGTTGCCGACAAGCTCAACGTTATCTCAAACCTCCTCGAAAAGTGCGACACGCTTATCATCGGCGGCGGTATGGCTTACACCTTCCTCAAGGCTCAGGGCAAAGAGGTCGGCAAGTCGCTGGTTGACGATTCAAAGCTTGACTACTGCAAGGAAATGATTGCAAAGGCTGAGCAGCTCGGCAAAAAGCTTCTCCTCCCCGTTGACACCACCATCGCGGCTGAATTCCCGAACCCCATCGACGGTCCCATCGACGTTAAGGTTGTTGACGTTGACGCTATTCCCGCAGATATGGAAGGTCTTGACATCGGCACAAAGACTCAGGAGCTCTTCGCGGACGCTGTTAAGAGCGCAAAGACCGTGGTTTGGAACGGTCCTATGGGCGTATTCGAGAACCCGACTCTTGCCGCGGGCACAATCGCTGTCGCAAAGGCTCTTGCCGAAACCGACGCTACAACAATCATCGGCGGCGGCGACAGCGCGGCTGCTGTTATTCAGCTTG
This sequence comes from uncultured Eubacteriales bacterium, assembly GCA_900318495.1. GTDB lineage: Bacteria > Bacillota > Clostridia > Oscillospirales > Acutalibacteraceae > Ruminococcoides. The sequence continues at coordinate 13,036 of ONLA01000061.1, read as the reverse complement.
GCTTTGCCGACAAGATGAGCCACATTTCAACAGGCGGCGGCGCTTCGCTTGAATATCTTGAAGGCAAAACACTTCCCGGCATTGCTGTAATCGCCGACAAATAATCCGAATTTAAAGAACTGTTTTTGCGGAGCAAAATTCTATTATTTGCTCCGCAAATCATTACCGAAAGGACTGAAAAGTTATGGATAAATCAAAAAGAAAAGCAATCATCGCGGGCAACTGGAAAATGAACAAAACTCCGTCAGAGGCAAAGGCTCTGCTTGAGGAAATCAAGCCGCTGGTAGCGGACGCTGACTGCGAGGTTATCGCGTGCGTACCTTACGTTGATTTGGCGGTTGCCGTTGAAGCCGTAAAGGGCTCAAACGTTAAAATCGGCGCCGAAAACGTTCACTGGGAAGAAAAGGGAGCCTTCACAGGCGAAATTTCAACAGGTATGCTCAAGGAAATCGGCGTTGAGTATGTAGTTCTCGGTCACTCCGAGCGCAGACAGTACTTCGGCGAAACCGACGAAACCGTTAACAAGAGAACCAAGGCTGCTCTCGCGGCAGGCTTAAAGCCCATTGTTTGCGTCGGCGAGCTGCTTTGGGAGCGCGAGTGCGACATCACCGAGGAGGTTATCGCGCGCCAGATTAAGCTTGACCTTTGGGACGTTACCGAAGACGAGCTCAAAAACGTTGTTATCGCTTACGAGCCTGTTTGGGCTATCGGCACAGGCAAGACCGCCACAGCCGACCAGGCAGAGGAGGTTTGCGCGTTTATCCGCGCTCAGCTTGCTAAGCTTTACAATCAGGAAGCTGCCGACGCTGTTACAATTCAGTACGGCGGAAGTATGAACGACGGCAACGCCGACGAGCTTCTCGGCAAGGCTGACGTTGACGGCGGTCTCATCGGCGGCGCTTCTCTTGTTGCCGAAAAATTCGCCGCTATAGTTAAAGCCGCCGGCTAAATCTAAATAAAACGCACAAACTAATCCACACGAAAGGACTTTACATATGAAAAAGCCTTTAATACTAATGATTCTGGACGGCTTTGGAATCGCCAAAAAGGGCGAGGAGAACGCCAGCGCTATTATCGCGGCGAAAACTCCGAACATTGACAGGCTGTTCCGTGAAAACGCGCTCACCCAAATCGGCGCGTCGGGAATGGACGTAGGACTTCCCGACGGTCAAATGGGCAACAGCGAGGTCGGCCACACCAACATCGGCGCAGGCCGCATTGTTTATCAGGAGCTAACCAGAATCACAAAAACAATTAACGACGACAAGCTCAAGGACAACGAGCCGATTGTTAACGCCATTGACAACGCGCTTAAAAACGGCACCGACCTTCACCTTATGGGCTTGCTTTCGCCCGGCGGCGTTCACAGCCACATCACCCACCTTTACGGCATTGTGGAGCTGTGCAAGGCAAAGGGGCTTAAAAACGTTTACATTCACGCTTTTCTTGACGGCCGTGACGTTCCGCCGTCGTCTGCCGCCGAATACATTGCCGACGCAATGAAAAAGCTTGACGAAATCGGCGTAGGCAAAATCGCTACAGTTATGGGACGTTACTACGCAATGGACAGAGACAACCGCTGGGAACGCGTTGAAAAGGCTTACGCCGCGCTGGTTTACGGCGAGGGCGTTGAGGCTGAGTGTCCTGTTTGCGCGGTTAAGAACAGCTATGAGCAGGGCGTTACCGACGAGTTTGTTGTGCCCTGTGTTGTTAAGGGCGGCGCGACAATCAAGCCCAACGACAGCGTAATTTTCTACAACTTCCGTCCCGACCGCGCGCGCGAAATCACACGCACGCTTGTTGACCCGGACTTCAGCGGCTTTGAGCGCAGAAACGGCTTCTTCCCTCTCACCTACGTTTGTATGACACAGTACGACGCGACTATGCCCAACGTTGAGATTGCGTTTAAGCCGCAGACCCTGAAAAACACCATGGGCGAATATATTTCGAGCCTTGGTATGAACCAGCTCAGAATTGCCGAAACCGAAAAGTACGCTCACGTAACCTTCTTCTTTAACGGCGGCGTCGAAAAGGTTTACGACGGCGAGGACAGAATCCTTGTTAAATCTCCGTCGGTTGCGACCTACGACCTCCAGCCCGAAATGAGCGCCTACAAGGTGACCGAAAAAATCGTGCCCGCGATTGAAAGCGGAAAATACGATATGATTATCCTCAACTTTGCCAACTGCGATATGGTTGGACACACAGGCGTTTTTGACGCGGCTGTAAAGGCGGTTGAGGCGGTTGACGACTGCGTGGGACAGGTTGTTGACGCTATCCTGAAAATGGGCGGCGCGGCTATCATCACCGCCGACCACGGCAACGCCGACAAGATGTTCGAGGAGGACGGCAAGCCGTTCACCGCGCACACCACAAATCCCGTTCCGTTCTGCGTTATCGGTTACGACTGCAAGCTCCGCGAGGGCGGCGTGCTTGCGGACATCGCGCCGACAATGCTCAAAATTATGGGACTTCCCCAGCCCGAGGAAATGACGGGTACTTCCATAATCATTTAAAACCTACTTCATAAATCACAGGGTTCGGCTTTGCCGTGCCCTGTTTTTTGCGTTATTTTCTTACTAAGTAATCCAATCAAGCGTGTTTATCCTGTCTATGTCGCTGAGGTCATAGGAGCGCCCGGCGTGCTGTTCCGCGCGTCCGTTGTCAAACACTCCCTCGGCGACGCGCACAAGGTTGTTTTCCTCAAGAAGCCAGTCAAACGAACAGCCCTGCCATTCTCCCTTGTCTCCGCTCAGGAAGCAGGACTCCGCCGCCTTTTTAAAATATTCTTTGAAAGAATTAAACCCAAACTCCTTTAACAGCCTGTCCGCGCCTGAAATAAGCCTTCGGCGCTTGTCTGTCAGCTTCTTAACCCTTGGAAGATTACCGCAAACCTCGTTGTAGCTTTTAATAACTTTATCACAAAATTCCGTTGAACACTCTTCGGCGGCTGTGCCGCCAAATCCCTTAGAGTGTTTGTCTTTGTCTTTGTCCTTGTCCTCGTCTTTGTCTTTGTCTTTGTTTTTGTCTTTGTCTTGGTTACGTTCGTATACGGTCGTAGAAGAATATCTCTTTTTAATATTTTTTCTGTTTTGCTCACACTTTTTTGAGTATGCCTCGTAATCACGCTTTATCTGTTCGGTGATTACCGTGTATTTTACAATTTTATAATTGTCGTTAAATATCTGAAAATATTTTGGTTTTGACATAAATTTAAAAACCCCTTTCACTTATACCCGTAAAAAGGGAAAAAATTGCAGTTAAATATGCAATTTTAAAATTACAATTTTGTAACCTTTATTATCTTTGTACAGTTGTATAAATTAATTGAACTTTAGAACCAAATAGTTTATAATAATAACGTACAATTTTTTATGGAGTAGCAAATGTTTAAACTGCGAAGATTTTTAAAGGATTACAAAAAAGAGGTTATAATCGGGCCTTTGTGCAAGCTTTTCGAGGCAATTTTGGAGCTGCTTGTGCCGCTGGTTATGGCTGACATCATCGACGTTGGAATCAACACCCTTCACGACGGCGGATATGTATTGCGTATGGGCGGACTGATGGCGCTGTTGGCAGCGACCGGGCTGTGCAGCGCTCTGTTTTGCCAGTATTTTGCGTCGAAGGCGTCACAGGGCGCGGGCACAAAAATCCGCCGCGAGCTGTTCGCGCACATAAGCACGCTGAGCTATGCCGAGCTTGACAGGCTGACAACTCCGTCGCTGATTACGCGAATGACGAACGACGTCAACCGTGTTCAGCAAAGCATAGCGATGTCGATCAGGCTTTTGACACGCGCGCCGTTCATCATCGGCGGTTCGCTGGTTATGGCTATGACAATCAACCTGAAGCTGTCGCTGGTTTTCTTTGCCGCGTCGGCGCTTATCGCGCTCACGCTGTTTTTGGTGATGAAGCTGAGCGTGCCGGTGTATGCGGCAATCCAGAAAAAGCTTGACAAAATCGGCTTAATCAGCCGTGAAAATCTTTCGGGCAACAGGGTTATCAGGGCGTTTTCAAAACAGGCTGCGGAAAACAAACGCGTTGACGAAGCCACAGGCGATTTGGCGCGCGCTTCAATCCGCGTCAGCCTGCTGTCGGCGCTGCTCAGCCCCGTGACCTACGCCGTTACCAACGCGGCGATAATCGCGATTGTGTGGTTCGGCGCGGTCAACGTCAACGCAGGCAATATGCGGACAGGCGAAATCGTGGCGCTTGTAAGCTATATGACGCAGATTCTGCTTGCGATGATAGTTGTCGCGAACCTTGTTATACTGATGACAGGCGCGGGCGCGAGCGCAAGGCGCATTAACGAGGTTTTTGAGACAAAGCCCTCTGTTGTTGAAAAAAACAGGGATTATATTTCTGTTAAGGAAAATAATTCCGAAAAAATACGTTTTGAAAACGTAAGCTTCAGCTACAGCGGCAGCGAAGAAACTCTTACCGGCATAAGCTTTTCGGTTAAGCGCGGTCAGACCGTCGGGATAATCGGCGGAACAGGCTGCGGAAAAACCAGCCTTGTAAACCTGATACCGAGGTTTTACGACGTAAAAAGCGGCAGGGTGCTGATTGACGGCGAGGATGTGCGCGATTATCCGTTTGAGCAGCTGAGGGGACAAATGGGAATTGTTCCGCAGCACAGCGTGCTTTTCGGCGGCACAATACGCGAAAATATGCGCTGGAGCAATCCGCAAGCCACCGACAGCGAAATTATCGAAGCGCTTAAAACCGCGCAGGCGTATGAATTTGTGAGCAAGCTAAGCGGCGGTCTTGACAGCCGCGTTGAACAGGGCGGCAAAAATTTCAGCGGAGGTCAGCGCCAAAGGCTGTGCATAGCGCGTGCGCTTGCAGGCAAGCCCGAACTGCTTATACTTGACGACAGCTTTTCGGCGCTGGATATGGCGACCGACGCGGCGTTAAGGCGGGCGCTGAGGGACACGCTGAAGCAAACAACGGTAATCATCGTTACCCAGCGGTGCTCGTCAATTATGAACTCCGACCTTATAATTTGTATGGACGACGGAAAAATTGCCGGACAGGGCGCCCACGCCGGTTTGCTTGAAGGCTGCGAAACCTACCGTGAAATTTTCCGTTCACAGCAAGGCGCGGAGGTGGAAGAATGAAACAGTCCGCGATAATTATAAAGCTTCTTAAAAAAATTAAGCCCTACGGACTTCTGCTTGCGGGAGCGCTGTTCAGCGCCGTGGTGAGCGTATCCCTGACGCTGTTGATACCTGTGCTAATCGGAACGGCGCTTGATGAAATTGTCGCCGAGGGCAGGGTTGACTTTGAGGACGTGGCGAAAATACTGGGTTACATCGCCGCCGCGATTGCGGGCGTGAGCGTGTGCCAGTGGACGATGAACTGCTTTGTGAACGCGCTCAGCTTCAAGACCGTGCGCGACCTCAGACGCGAAATCTTCCGCAAGCTTAACTCGGTGCCGCTGTCCTACATCGACAGTCATCCGCACGGCGACCTTATCAGCCGTGTAATCAACGATGTTGACGCTGTGGGCGAAGGAATTACCCAGCTTTTTATACAGCTTTTTTCGGGCGTAATCACAATTGCCGGAACGCTGATTTTTATGCTTGGCATCGACTGGAAAATCGCGCTGGCGGTGGTTGTGCTCACTCCGCTGTCGCTGTTCGCGGCAGGCTTTATCGGCAGGCTGACGCACAAAAGCTTTACCGAGCAGCAGATTTTACAGGGCGAAATTTCGTCTTATGTTGAGGAACACGTCGGCAATATGCCGCTGGTTCAGGCGTTTTCCTATGAGGAAAGGGCAAAAGCCGAATTCGACAAATACAATACCCGGCTTTACGGCGCCGGCTTTAAGGCGCAGTTTTCGGGTGCGCTCGCAAACCCTGTTACGCGGTTTGTAAACGCTATGGTATACGCCGCCGTGGGAATTTTCGGCGCTTTGTCGGCAATCGGCGGAGGGCTTTCGGTCGGTCAGCTGTCGTGCTTTTTGACCTACGCCAATCAATATACCAAGCCGTTTAACGAGGTGACGGGAGTTCTTACGCAAATCCAGACCGCGCTTGCCGCGGCAGGCAGGGTTTTTGAGCTTTTGGAAGCGCCCGGCGAAACCCCCGACGCCGCCAAATCCGCGCAAAGCACGCGCAAAGGCGACGTAAGCTTTGAGAACGTCAGTTTTTCCTACACCCCCGGAAAGCCGCTTATCAAAAACTTTTCGCTTAACGTAAAAAGCGGCAGCCACGTCGCGATTGTGGGACCCACAGGCTGCGGCAAAACAACGCTGATTAACCTGCTTATGCGGTTTTACGACGTGAACAGCGGCAGGATTACGGTTGACGGCGCCGACGTTCGCGACATAAGCCGTAACGACCTTCGAAAAAGGTTCGGAATGGTTTTGCAGGACAGTTGGCTGTTTGAGGGCACAATAATGGACAACCTGCGTTACGGCAACGAAAACGCAACCGAAAAACAGGTTATCGCGGCGGCAAAGGCGGCGTATGCTCACAGCTTTATCCGCAGGATGCCGCAGGGCTATCAAACCGTGATAAGCGAGGGCGGCGGCAACCTCAGCCAAGGGCAAAAGCAGCTTTTGTGCATAGCAAGGGCAATGCTGACCGAACCCGAAATTTTGATTTTGGACGAGGCTACAAGCTCGATCGACACCCTGACCGAAATCCGCGTGCAAAAGGCGTTCGCAAGGATGATGAAGGGCAAAACCGCCTTTGTGGTGGCGCACCGCCTTTCCACAATCCGCGAGAGCGACGTTATCCTTGTTATGCGCGACGGCAACATCATTGAACAGGGAAGCCACGACGAGCTGCTTAAACTCGGCGGCTTTTACTCGGAGCTTTTTTACGCGTCCTACAATACGCAAGCCACAAAACCAAGCTAATACTCGTCCTTGCAAGGCGCCGGCCTTGCCGCGTCCTTCGCCTTGTCTTGCGAAAAATATCCTCGCAAAATATAAGTCTACTTTCTATCAGGAATTAGTATAGCAGTTAAACCGTCCTCCGCAAAATAACAACCGCCGTCAGCGGTTTAAACTTAAAATACACAATAAAAGGGAGTATATTTATGAAATTAAAAAACAGCTTTGTTCATCATCAGCTTGACAATGAAACGGTAATTGTCCCCACCTCGGAGGCTGAATTCCACGGTTTGATTCAGGGCAACAAAACCCTTGCCGCAATTGCGGACTGTCTGAAAAACGACGTCACCGAGGATGAAATTACGGACGCGCTCTGCGAGCGCTTTGACGGCGACCGCGAGGTTATCAAAGCCGACGTAGCCGAAGCGGTTAAGCGCCTGAGAGAAATCGGCGCAATCGAGGACTGATACTAATACCGGTTTCAAATCAAACGCTTTAAGGCAACACCGCACAATTTGCGGCGTGCGCATTGAATTGTGCGGTGTTGCCTTAGCTTTCGCGATTATTCACAATAATAACAATCCCAACCCGTCACAGGTTGTTTCCGATTTTGACGAGCTCTGCCCACTCAACGGGGCCGACCGCGCCGTTTTGCTCTATGCCGAGCACACGCTGGAACACCGTGACGGCGTTTTTGGTTTTTGCGCCGAAAATTCCGTCAACAGTGACCGCCGGGATATCCGGGTACAGCTTTGCCGCGTCGTTGAGATAACGCTGAATCAGCCGCACGTCATCTCCCCTGTCTCCTTCAACAATGAATCTGCCGGGATAAGGCTCGCCGATTGCGCTGCGGTAGTTTGGCGGAAGGTCGCGCACCGCGTTTTGATACGCCTGCTCAATGCGCATAAAAACATTAGCGTCAACAATTCCTGTCACAGGCATTCCCCGGTTTGCCTGAAAGGTATACACCGCGTCACGCGTCAGCGTGCCGAAGTAGCCGGTCACGGGAATAGGCGGCAAATCGGGGTAAAAATAGCCTAAAAACGCAAGGTAATACTGCAAAGCCTCAACGTCGGCTCCCCTTGCGCCGAGGCTGAGCTCACGCGTGTAACGCTTTTCGACTTCGGACAGCGCAAGCCCTTCGCCGGTGATTTCACTGAGACGTTTTACCGAAGCGTAAATCATCTTGATTTTGTACCACGTCGCCTTTCCCACAATTCCGTCGCTGTCAAGGCTGAAAATCTGCTGAAACTTCTTTACCGCGTTTTCGGTTTCAAGGTCATAAACACCGGTAAGGCTGCCGATTTTCGGGATTGCCGGATAGTTTTGGGAAATTCTGTTGAGCTCGCGCTTTATCGTGAGCACGTCGTCGCCAAACGAGCCCCGGCGCAGCGCGACTCCCGGGTAAGATTGGGTGTTTTCGCCCACAGGCGCGTTGTACACCATTGTGATGTTGTCGCCGTAATAGTAACGCAGGATGTCAAGCGGAGAAAAGCCGCGGTTGGCAAGCTCAACCGTGCCCCACTGAGAAAGTCCCCGGCAGCTTGTAAGGTAGCCGTCGCAAAACTGGGCGTACAGCGGTTCAACGCTGCCTGTGCGCACAAGATAATTGTTGAAGATTTCGTCCGTGATTTGGCTGATATTTTCGTAAACCTCGCCGCCGTGAACATAATTTTGGTCAATAGAGGTGTTGTCGGTTATGTCAAAATCATAGCCCCGGCTGCGGTAGTACTCGGTGTAAATGCGGTTGAGCGCAAAGCTGATTTGCGCGGTGATGTTGGCGCGTATTGCGTTTTCCGGCCACGTGGGATAAATCTCGTTTGAAGCCACGTTTTTGATGTATTCGGTGAATTCGACCGTCACATTTTCGGCGGGCGTGTTAGGTCTGCCAAGGTGCACGGTGATTGTTTCGGGAATGATTACCTCTGCCATCACTGCGCCTCCGTGCTGCCTGCGGACGGCGTTAATGTTACCGGCAAAATCGTTTCAATGTGGTCGAGCACCTTAACAGGGCAGTCGGTTACCTCCTTGAACGCCGGGTGAAACGCCGACACAAAATATTCCGCTTCTCCCTTTCCCGCGTTTTCCGGGCTTTGGCTTGACGACGCCGGGAGCGTCGGGAGCACAATTTCATTGACGATGCCCGAGGAGTCGGTTGTGTCGCTGTACAGCAAATAGCGCGTTCCGTTGACCACCGAAAAGACCTCAACAAACACGCCCTCAACCGGGAAAGCGTCGCGCGCCACGCTTACCTGAATTTTCAGCGAGCCCCTGCCGGGATACTCCGCCAAATACTCATCATATTCGGGCTTGAACGGACTTTCGCCCGTGCTTTTGGTACTGACATTTGTTTCCTGCATAAAAAATCCCCCTTCACCTCATTCTATTCCGAACAGGCAAAAGGGTGAGAATTATATTACTTTGCGCACACATTAATACTGTTATCGAATAAAACGCTTTAATACTCTCGGCAAGGCGTCAGCCTTACCTTGATTTATTTGTACAACCTGACGAAAAATCTTGCTGCGCAATCCGCACACCTGAATTATGCGGTATTGCCTTAACCTGTACGCTGTAATACAGCCGGGAACAGGAGCGTTTTTACAAACGGCGCTGTCTGGCTAAACGCTAAAAAAAGAGTCCGGCAGAAGCCGAACCCTTGTGTTTGAATTGTGCGGTGTTGCCTTAATTTTCCGGATAAACTCTGACGGTGTTGTCCTCGCCGTCGTCCTGAGAGCCGCCGTTGTCGTAGCCGTTGTTCGTAGCCGTTGTTTCCGCTGTCATTGCCTGCGTTGCCGTTGTCGTAGCTGTTGGCGTCGTTTCCGTTATTATCAGCGCCGTTATCGCTGCTTTCGCCGCTGTTAGTGCTTGATGAATCGGGATAGCAGAACTGGTAGCCCGAATAATAAGTGGTCGTGGAGCCGTCGGAAAGCTTAACGGTAACAACCCAGCAGTCAAAGCCGTCGGGCGAAGTGCCCTTGTAGTCGCCTACGGCAACCGCGCCGGAATCACCTGTCGCGTCGACTGCGTTCAGAATTGCAACCTGTTCCCAAACTCCGCCGTAAATCTTATCGTCGGGAATTGCGTTGCCCTGATAGTTTGTCGCGGGCTGGAAATATTCGCTGCCCTGCTGCGCAAGACTACTTTGGAACTCATCGCCGCTTGTTACGGCGCTTGACTGTGTGCCGTCTGAAACGCTGTTTTGCTGATCAGCCGCCTTGGTTGTCACAGGAGCGGTTGTTGACTTTGTCGGCGCTGTTGTAGCCGCTTTGCTGCTACTGCTGCTGTTTCCGCCGCAGGAAGCCATTGAAACACAAACTGCCGCCGCCAGAGCGCCTGCGATAAGTACTGACAATATCTTTTTCATTTTATAATTCCCCTTATAAATTAATTTTGTCCATATATATTATAATAATCGGATAAATTTATGTCAAGAATTGTAACAGGAATTTAACTCATTTCAACTATTTGACTAAAAAGAAGGTTGATTCTTTCGGTTTCGCCGTTTATGTGAAGGTAGCCGAACAGGCACTCAAGCCCTGTGGCGCTGTGATAATCCGCCACGCTTCCGTGCTTTGGCGTACACTTGGGCGCGGCGTTGCGGCCGCGTTTGTACACCGCCTGCTCCTTTTCGGTTAGCGACGGCATAAGCTTTTGCGCAAAACGCGCCTGGCTTTCGCAGTTAACAAGCGAAACCTTGATTTTATTAAGCTCGCCCACAGGACGGTTTGCGCGGCGCACAAGGTGGTCGCGCACCAGCAGGTCGTACACTCCGTCGCCCACAAAGGCGAGCGTCAGCGGAGAATACGCGTCGGCTGCAGTTCGTTTTGTATCGCTCATTTGCCCACCTTATTCCATAAAGTCGAACTCGAGGTCGTAAATTGAAACCGTGTCGCCGTCTTGGCAGCCCTTTTGGCGCAGCGCCTCGATTACTCCGCTGTTCACCAGCACCTTTTGAAAGTAGTTAAGGCTTTCGTAATCGTCAAAATTTATGCCGCGCATAACCTGCAAAAGCCAGTCTGCCTCAACGGTGTAGATTCCGTTAACGTTGCGGATTTCAACGCTGTGGTCGTCAAAATCCTCAGCCGTCATAACCGGCGCGGGCTCAGGCTCAAACCTGATAACGGGCGGAAGCTTTGACAGCATTTCCCGGATTTTTTGAAGCAGAGGGTCAACGCCGTAACGGATTGCCGCCATAATCGGGAAAAATTCATAGCCCTTTGAGTTAACGTAATTTTTAAACTCCTCGATTTGCTCATCCTCAGCCATATCGCACTTATTGCCTGCGACAATCATCGGACGTTCGGCAAGCCCGGGGTTGAACTTGACAAGCTCGGCGTTGATTGTTTCAAAATCCTCAACAGGATTTCTGCCCTCGCTGCCCGAAACGTCAACCACGTGCACCAGCATACGGCAGCGCTCAACGTGGCGCAAAAACTGATGTCCCAGTCCGGTGCCCTGCCACGCGCCCTCGATCAGCCCGGGGATGTCCGCCATAACAAACGACGAGCCTTCTCCCATTGAAACCACGCCGAGCACAGGTGTTATTGTGGTGAAGTGATAATCCGCGATTTCGGGCTTTGCCTGCGAAACAACCGATATCAGCGTGCTTTTGCCCACGTTCGGGAAGCCGACCAGTCCCACGTCGGCAAGCAGCTTGAGCTCGAGCACAACGTCGAATTCCTCGCCGGGAAGTCCGGGCTTCGCGAATCTCGGAACCTGCCGCACCGGGGTCGCAAAGTGAGGGTTGCCCCAGCCGCCCTTGCCGCCGCGCGCTACAACGTGCGGCTCTTTGTCGGAAACATCAGCCAAAACGCGGTTGGTGCTCTCCTCTTTAATGACCGTTCCCAAAGGAACGCGGATGATTAAATCCTCGGCGTTTTTGCCTCGGCAGCGTCCTCCCCTGCCGTTTTCGCCCTTTTGGGCGGCGTATTTGCGCTTGTAGCGAAAGTCCGCGAGTGTGGAAAGGTTAGTATCCGCAAGGAACACAATGTTGCCTCCGCGTCCTCCGTCGCCGCCGTCGGGACCTCCTGCCGCTACGTATTTTTCGCGGTGAAACGACACCGCGCCGTCGCCTCCGTCGCCTGCTTTTATTTTAATGTGCGCTTTATCTACAAACATAATTTTTGCCTCCTTTCTATCCACTAACCGCTGCTGAAAAAATAAGGGCGAGTTTATTCAACTCACCCTTTTAGCTTTATTACTGCTCTACAGGATAAACGCTTGCGCGCTTTCTGTCCTTGCCGACACGCTCAAAACGGAGAACGCCGTCGATTTTTGCGAACAGAGTATCGTCCGAGCCTCTGCCAACGTTAGCGCCGGGATGAATGTGAGTTCCTCTCTGCTTAACAAGGATGTTGCCCGCGAGAACCTTCTGTCCGTCAGCGCGCTTTACGCCGAGACGCTTTGATTCGCTGTCACGGCCGTTCTTTGTTGAACCCATACCTTTTTTGTGAGCGAATAACTGGATGTTTATTTTAAGCATTACCTTACACCTCCGAATTTTTTACTTTAATAAATTTTGGATACTCTTGTGAAAGAGCCGTTAAATGGAGCCTTAAGCCTTCAAGCGTAACGCCTGCCGCCTCGGCGTCCTGTGGTGACAGATTCAGGTTTAAAAATCCGTCGTTTACGGTTACACCGGCTTTAATTCGCAAAACCTCGGTGACGGTATTCGCCGCCATATATGCCGCGGAGCTTACCGCGGCGCAGACAATGTCGCTGCCGTGTTCGGAATAATCCGAATGTCCGCTGATTTCAAAGCCTGTTATCAAGCCGTTTTTCTCCGTAAATTTAACCGAGATCATTATGCTTCAATAGAAGTGATCTTCACCTGAGTGTAAGGCTGTCTGTGACCTTTTACTCTCTTTTCGCCCTTCTTAGGCTTGTAAGTGGCAACTCTGATTTTCTTGCCCTTACCGTTCTTGAGTACTTCGCCTGTAACCTTGGCGCCCTCAACAAAGGGTGTGCCAACCTTGATGCCGTCGTCTGTGCCTACGGCAACAACGTCAAATGTTACGGTGTCGTTTGCTTCAGCGTCAAGCTTTTCAATAAAGATAACTTCGTCGTTTGTTACCTTGTACTGCTTGCCGCCTGTCTGAATAACTGCGTACATATTTTCAATCCTTTTCATTGGGCTCGCTACCTATGGGTGAATTCAACGAACTTCTTATAACCCACAGTATGCGGCTT
>ONLA01000007.1 GCA_900318495.1 uncultured Eubacteriales bacterium | reverse complement strand
TCATTTGCGTAAAGTCTTTCTTTGCCTTCGCACATAAATTTCATTCTCATATTAAAGCCGTTTTCAAAAAAGAAACGCACGATTGAATCCAAATATCTTCCGTCGCGGCCGTTAATCAATTCTCCGCGGCAGAGCGTATCACAAATATGCGCCGTCCCCATTTGAATATATTCGCTATAATTCAAACTCATAACCCGTTCCAAATACTCATTCAAAATATGACCGAGCAGCGTTTGATAATCGTTATAAACCGCATTAACATCCGCGCCCATTTCCACCAGCTTTTTCATCTTTTCAAGGTCGGGCGGATAATTATAACACTCAATCTCTAATTGTTCGGTTAATTTATTGATATCCGGCATAATAAGACCTCCATTATTATTATCGTTTGCTCGCTTTAGAACCGGGCTGACAGGTTTGTTGAAAAATGTGATTCAATTTATCAATTTAGCGTCAATTTACGCTTTCGATATATTATTATCTCAAAAGCGCTGTATCATTTAAAGGACAATGCAATTTAGCATTATAATCTCCACTGATATTCGCAATATTTAATTACAGTTTTCGATTGACAAGCCTAATATACAAAACAGCTTCCGGCATTTTTTACCGGAAGCTGATCTTTTCTGTACAAAAAATTCTCCTGTTTTATTTACATACCCAGCAACGGCTGGTCAAATTCAAACAGCGCTTCGTTGATTTCAAAAATATCATAGCGATGATGACGTATGAAGTACTCGACAATCACATCAAACTTACTGCTTGGCGAAAGCGCGTAGCCTGCCTTTAGCAGCAAGTCTGCCGCTTCCTCCAACGGCAATTCGAGCGCGACGGCAAAGGCTATCGCAGTTGCTTTGCTCGGCTTATAGCCGGGATTGTTGCGGATTTTGGAGAATAGCTTGCGGTCGATGTTGGCTTTTTTGTAGCACTGCGCGTCGGTCATTCCCTTTTCGTCGATTTTGCGCAGGAGCATTTCCGAAAAGCTCTCGTCAACACTGCCGACAATATCGCGCAGATTAGCGGATGATTGTTTCGGTAAGCTCCCGTCGGAATAAAGAATATTGCTGCGCGCGACAAAATGCTCGTCGATATATCGCTCGTCAATATATTCACGGATGTCGGAAATCAGCTTTTTGCTGATTTGAAAGCTCTGCTTGTCGTAGACAACAATCGTGACTGTCATCTCATTTTCAAGGAGAAAACGGCTGATTTCATTAACGGCAACTCTCAGCGCCTCGTCCTTTGGATAGCCGTACACTCCTGCGGAAATCAGCGGAAACGCTACGGTTTCGCATTTGTATTCCTTCGCGAGTTTCAGAGAGTTGCGGTAACATGAAATCAAAAGCTGCTCCTCGCCGTAACCGCCGCCGTGCCAAACAGGGCCTACCGTGTGAATTACATATTTGCAGGGCAGATGATACGCGCCGGTAATCTTCGCTTCACCGGTTTTGCAGCCTCCGAGCCTGCGGCATTCCTCAAGCAAGCCGCGCCCTGCCGCGCGGTGAACAGCGCCGTCAACGCCTCCGCCGCCAAGCAGAGAATTGTTGGCGGCGTTGACAATCGCGTCGCATTTTATCTTAGTAATATCATTTCTCACAATTTGAACAGGCATAAAAACACCTCCGTCTTTGTGGTATAATTCTGTCACACGCGCAGGCGGTGCAACCGAAATTACCGTTCAGCTTCTCTGCGGAATGAGAAGCCGCAGAAGCTCTCACAGGGATTCCTGCCGTCTGAAATCAGCCTTTGCCCTGCTCCACTTCCTCAATTTCGTCCTGCGACGCTTCTTTAAGAGAGTAGGTATCGAAAGCCGCTTCTCTGGGAAGCTGTATTTCAATTCTGTCCATTTTTTGCAGGTGACATTCTCCCGAGCTGACGGACACCTCAAAAACATGGCCGCCGAGCTTTCTGTCCTCTGACAAAAAGTGCATATGCCAACCCGAAGCGTTAATTCCGTCCATATAATCGGGATAATACACGCACACCAGCGTGCCGCGCAGCTGTTCAAAGCAAAAATCCTTCTGCGTTTTTGACAAAATATCCTTCAAAGAAATATGCTGTGAACGGTAAGGCGCTCCGGCGCGTGCGTGTATCGTCTTAAACGTGCCGTCTATCCGCGCGATATGGATGCTGTTCAAGCCAAAATCCTCTTCAATTTTCAGCGTCAGCTCCTGTTTTACAGCCGCGATATCCGTCATTTCTCCAATCGCAAATCTTCTTCCGTCATTGACAAAGCCCGCGACCGCAAACGGCACGCCTGACGAGCCGCTTGATTCTACTATGCTGCCGTCGGGCTTAGCCTGATAGCATACTCCGTCCAGCACTATCATTTCGCCGTCCACGTTTTCAAAAGTTCCGAGCCCGGTGTCGCCGTGCCGCATCAGTTCAGTGACTGTAACAACCGGTCTTGTATAGCCGAGCGCCAACGCCTGCAGGGTAGAAACCTGGTATATTTTATTTGATTTCATTGTGTGTTACCTCCCGGTTTTTATTATTAAGCAATTTAATCATAACACGTTTTTGCTTAATACACAATACCGGTTTAATAATTTGAAAATCTGCCGTTTGTTTCAGCGCAAATTTATGGACATGACCGGTTTTTTCTGTTATCATATACAAAGCAATAAGGAAAAGCGAGTGATAAAAATGATTGAAATACCTTTTTTAGCGACTGAAGCGGCTTTCAGTCTTATTTGGCTGGCGGTAAGAGTATTTGTGTGGATCCGGCAAAAGAAAATTTTTTGGAAGCGCGAAGCCTTGCTGCTGTTGAAGTTTATTAACCTTGCGGTGATAATACGCTTTGTATTTTTCCCGAGGGGCTTGGTTAACGGACATATCCGGTCCTTGTTTTTTGAAGCAGAATCGGCGTTTCCTTTCCGTGTAAATCTTATTCCGTTCGTTAATTTGTTCAACTTCAAAAGTGTTAACGATATTATTTGGAACGTGGCAGGAAACACGGCGATGTTTATTCCCACCGGAATTATTTTGCCTGTTGTTTACAAAAAGCTGAACAGCTTTGGCAAGGTTGTCGCGGCAGGCGCGTCAATATCGCTTTGTATCGAGCTTCTTCAGCTGCCGTTCGCGTCCAGAACCTCGGATGTTGACGATTTAATCTTAAACACCCTCGGCGTAATTATAGGATACGGAATTTACGCGCTTGTAAAAAAGCTGAAAAAAGCAAAACGTTATACTAATTCCTGATAGAAAGTAGGACGCGGCAAGGCTGGCGCCTTGCAAGGACGACAACGCAGTATTGCGGAAAATAGACCGCAAAGATTGGCTACTTTTTATTAGGTATTAGTATTAGTCCGCAAGCCGACAGGCTTTGCCTGTAACGCCGGACATACACGGTAAAAACCGCGCAAGCCCCGGCTAAATAAAATTCAAACCGCCTTGCCTGATCCGGCTTGGCGGTTTTTTTAAGGCAATACCGCACACCTGAATTATGCGGTATTGCCTTAGATAATAGTATCAGACTTATCAGTATATCACCGCCGCGCAAACAGCCTGTTTACCGCGACGGACAGTGCGGCGGATAAGGCTATGCAGAGCAGGTAATTCTGCGGGAAGCAGGTTTTAAGCCCTGTTTCATTCATTATGGCGCGGATAATAACGTGGCTTAGATAAAGCTCCAGCGAAATTGAGCCGGCAAAGCGCAGAAAACGGCTTCCTCCGCATTTTAACAGCACGGCAGCCGCTATGAACATCACAACAAAGGGATAAAACAGCGTGCCGGTTCTCAGCGAAAATATGCCCTGCAAGAATCCCGGATACACTTTTGTCACCGCCGCCGACAGCGTGCCTGCCGCACCCGCGGCACACAGGATTACGGCTTCCGCGGTGAAGCCCTGACCGCTGTGCGCCTTTCTGCCGTACCATGCTCCGAGTATAAACGGAATCACGCGCCACAGCGCGATTTCGATGTTGTCGTACACGCCCGGAGATAAAAAACGCAGCGTAAGACAGCCGGCCGCTGCCGCCGCAATCAGAACTGCCGTAAGCGCGCCGGCAAGCCTGCCGTCAGGAATGGAAACAACGCGGTATAGAAGCGGAAAAAGCAGGTAGAGAATAAGAATAAGCGAGATATACCATACCAGCCGCTTGCCCTGAGTCCAAAAGGAAATTGTCGAGAAATCGAGCAAAAACTGCGTCAAGCCCGTTTTTTGCAGCAGGATATCGAGAACAAGCCAGCCCGCGCCGCCAATCACCATATAGGCAGGCAATACCCGCTTCACGCGCTTTCGGTAAAAACCGCTTAGACCCGGATTGCCCGACATTGAATAGAACAGTCCCATTCCCGAAAGAAACAGGAAAATTTCCACACCGCTGCTGCCCAGCACGAAGTTATAGATTTTAATCATTGCCTCTGCGGCGCCGCCGAAGCTTGCTTTTTCCGCATCCTCGCAAAAGTGAAATAGGATAATTGTGATTATGGAAAAGCCGAACAGCTCGCCGCGCACGTCAGAAAGCCCGGAGGTTGTGTGTTTCATCATAGTAATAGCTTTAAGTCCTGTTTAGCCGCAGGCTGTATTTTTAATTGCCTATACACTGTTTTTCGGGTCCGCGAAAACCGTTTTGTTATTGACGTAAATTACCATACCGGGCTTTGCGCCGTTTGGCTTGCTGACGTACTTAACAAGCGTGTAATCTACGGGAACATTGGTGCTTTCCCTCGCCTTGCTGTGGTAAGCCGCCAGCCTTGCGGCTTCGATTATCGCGGTTTCGCTGACCTTTTGCCCTTCGGCGGAAATAATTACGTGCGAGCCGTGAATATCCTTTGTATGGAGCCAAACGTCGGTTTTCGCGGCGGTTTTCAGCGTGAGCTTATCGTTTTGACTGTTGTTCCTGCCCACGTATATCTTGAAGCCGTCGCTTGATGTGTACTCCATCGGCGGAAGCTTTTGCTGCTTTTGCTGTTTTCCGCGCGGCTTTCGCAAATAACCCTGTTCGCAAAGCTCCTCGCGGATTTGCGCAAGCTCCTTTTCGGATTCTGCCCTGCCCACGGTATCGAGTACCGATTCAAGGTATTCAAGCTCCTGCCTGCCCTTTTCGATTTGCTCAGCAAGCGCGGTTTCGGCGTTTTTCGCCTTTTGGTAATCCTTGTAATACTTCTGGGCGTTCGCCGCCGGAGAAATTGCCGGATTAAGCTTGATTACAATTGTTTTTCCTTCGGGATCATAATAATTTTCGACCTCCGCCTCAGCCGAGCCGCGTTCAATACGGTAAAGATTTGCCTGCAGCAAATCGCCGCGGATTCTAAGCTGTTCCCTGTCTGCGCACCGGCTTAGCTCGGCGTGCTGTTTTCTGAGCTTTCTGGCGGTGCGGTCGCACAGGGTAGCAAGAAGCTTATTTAGCGAATGAGCTTTTACCCTCATTCTTTCCTTGCTGTCGCGTTCCTCATAAAAGGCGTCAAGCGCCTGATTAAAGCTTTCGTTTTTCTCCACCCTTGTAAAACCGCCGTACTGCTCAATATTGAAAAACGCTGTGTCCATCGGTCTGCCGTCGGGCTTATAAACCGTGTACGGCGTGCCTGAGCAATTTTCGGTTAACGTTTTAAGCCTGTCAAGCTCCGACACAAGCTTATCCCGGGCAAGCCCCGGCAAACGGTTTGTCGTGCCTTCGCCGACTCTGTACTCAATCTCGCGGCAAATAAGCGGCGACACGCCCTGAACCGTGTTAAGCACAGCCTTGCTCAGCGGCATTTCGCCTGGAAGCGAGGTTATTTTTTCAGCGATTTCCACGGGATTTGCTTCGAGTATGTTGAGCTTTTCCTGAGCCGGGGGAACCTCGTATTTTATATTTGGCAGCACAAATCTTTGGCTGCTGCTTGTTAAGTCCACGCGTTTAAGGGCGTCAACAATTATTTGAGTGTCCCTGTTAACGATTATGATATTGCTGTACATTCCCATAATTTCGCAAACCACGGACAGCCTTACCGTGTCGCCGAGCTCGTTCACACACTCAAAATCGAGCGACAAAATTCTGTCGCAGCCCTGCTGCCTTATTCCGGTCAGCTTGCCGCCGCCCAGCCTTTTTCTGAGCAGCATACAAAACATAGGAGGTTTGGCAGGGTTTTCGGGAGTTTTAGCGCAAAAATTCACGCGCGCCGAATTAGCCCTTGAAGAAAGCAAAAGCTTTTTGCTGCCCCCAAAGGTTCTGAATACAATTACAAGCTCGTCGCGGTTCGGCTGGTAAATTTGGTTTACCCTTGCCCCGAGAGCCTCCTGTTCAATTTCCCTGGCTATATGCCTTAAAAAGATACCGTCCATATTTTTTACTTCGCGTTCTTAGTCCTTATTATATTTTTAATGTTCGTGTTTCGCGAGACAGAATAGAAAAAGAAAAAACCGTGAGGGCAAAATGAGCGGCGTTTGGTTTGTTTTACCACTAAACATTTTAGGAATACCAAATGCTATAACGCGCTTCATTTATTTGACTTTTCGCTAAACGTTTCATCCGCAGCAAACAGAGATGTCAAAAACCGTGAGGGCAAAATGAGCGGCGTTTGGTTTGTTTTACCACTAAACATTTTAGGAATACCAAATGCTATAACGCGCTTCATTTATTTGACTTTCCGCTAAACGTTTCATACGCAGCAAACAGAGATGTCAAAAGCCGTGAGGGCAAAATGAGCGGTGTTTGGTTTGTTTTACCACTAAACATTTTAGGAATACCAAATGCTATAACGCGCTTCATTTATTTGACTTTCCGCTAAACGCTTCAGCCGCATTGAACGGCGTAATACAACGTGCGCCGCCGCAAAAAACAGCCGCTAATCACTACTTATGATATTTTCCGTTTGATGAAATTTCAAACGCCCTGTAAATCTGTTCGCAAAGAATCATTCTTGCCATTGTATGCGGAAACGTCATTTTGCTCATACTCAGCTTAAAATCGGCGCGGCCTTTAACCTCGCCGCTCAGTCCGTAGCTTCCGCCGATAACAAAATCCACGGTGCTTTTGCCTGACAGCGCGATACTGTCGAGCTTTTCGGAAAGCTGAACGCTTGAAAGCTGTTTGCCTTCGATGCACATTGCGGCAACATAGTCGGAGTTTTGGATTTTTGACAAAATCCGCCTGCCCTCTGCCCTGAGCACCTCGTCAATCTGCGCCCCGTTCGGGTTGTTATCGCGGATTTTCTCCTCGGCAAGCTCGATAACACTAAGCTTGCAAAACGCTTTAAGCCGTTTGCTGTACTCGGCAATTGCCTCCGCAAAATATTTCTCTTTAATTTTTCCTATACAAATTATATTAATTTTAAGCATTAAAAAATCACACTCTTTACCGAGGGCTGACCGGGCGCCACGTCAAGGGTAAAGTCCGAATTAAGCTTCATACCTGCCCTTGCAAGCTCCGCCGCTGAGGTTCTCAGCGCGATTTGGGGAGTATTGTTTTGCTCGCTTAAATGCCCGAGCATCAGCCTGAGCGTTCCGCTGCGCACAAGCTCGCTAAGCTCGGCGGCGCACGCTTCGTTTGACAGGTGGCCTTTGTCGGACAGTATTCTTCTTTTTAGCACATAAGGGTACGGTCCCGTTTTAAGCATTTCTATATCGTGATTGGACTCGATTACGGCAAAGTCGCTGTTCATTGCGGCTTCGCGCACCTGCCTTGTCATATAACCCATATCGGTTGCTATAAGCGCGCGCTTTCCGTCGGGTGCCGTTACGTGATAACAACAGCTTTCGGCGGCGTCATGCGGAGTGTCAATGCGCTTTACAAGCAGGCTGCCGATTTCCGCTTCGTCCTCGATTATGTGAAGCTCAGCGTCCGGAGGAAGCTTGCCGCCGTTAATCAGCGCGTTCATTGTGCCGCTGCTGGCGTAAACAGGTATTCTGTATTTTTTAACAAGCACCTTTACCGCGGCGCAGTGGTCGATGTGTTCGTGAGTCACAAAAACCGCGCCCACGCTGCTCATACTCAAATTGTTTGCCTCCATGGCAAGCTCAATTTGCTTGCAGTTTCTGCCTGCGTCAATCAGCACGCCCTCGCCCGAGCTGCCTATGTAATAGCTGTTACCCTTGCTTCCGCTGAACAGCGGTACTGCCTTTGCCACGCAATCACCCCAAATTATTATCGAAAAGCTTCGCAGGACTGATACTAATACCTAACAGAAAGAGTAGGCAATACCGCATAATTCAGGTGTGCGGTGTTGCCGGTAGTATGACTCCCGGTAATTTTCTCTGAATATAATAACATAAAATGCCGTGTTTTACAATAGAAAAAGAGCAGTCTTTCGACTGCCCCGTGTATTCGTGCTTATGCTCTGAGCTCCTCGATGTCGCCGGTGTAATACACCTTTTTAATGTCGGCGCCGAGAGACTTGAACTTTTCAACAACATCCTCGTATCCTCTTTCGATAAACTGGATGTTTGAAATTTCGGTTGTACCCTTAACTTCAAGAGCGGCTATAATCATTGCCGCGCCTGCTCTCAGGTCGGTAGCCTTTACGGGAGCCGCTGTGAGCGGTGTGCCGCCCTCGATTATCGCGAGCCTGCCTTCAACCGAAATGTGCGCGCCCATTCTTATAAGCTCGCTGATGTACTGGTAACGGTTGTCCCATACATTTTCGTTAACAATGCTTGTGCCCGGAACGCTCATTAAAAGAGCCGTAAACTGCGGCTGACAGTCCGTCGGAAAGCCCGGGTGCGGCATAGTTTTAATATTGCAGCGTTTAAGCGGCTTAACGGTCGCGTCAACCGTAAGCGCTTCATCGTATTCGGTAATTTTTACGCCCATTTCGCGGAACTTAGCCGAAATAGATTCCAGATGCTTTGGAGTGATATTTTTAATGGTGATACATCCGCGTGTCGCGGCCGCGGCGCACATATAGGTTCCGGCTTCAATCTGGTCGGGGATAATTGAATATGTGATGCCGTGCATATAGGACACGCCTCTGATTTTGATTACGTCGGTGCCGGCGCCTCTGATGTCCGCGCCCATCGAGTTAAGGAAGTTTGCCAAATCAACAATGTGCGGTTCCTTGGCGGCGTTTTCGATTATTGTAAGTCCCTTTGCCCTGCACGCGGCAAGCATAATGTTCATTGTCGCGCCGACCGAAACCACGTCAAGATAAATGTGGCTTCCGCACAAGCCCTCGTCGCAGCCCGCTTCAATAATAGCGCCGTCAACAAGCCTTGTGTCAGCGCCCAAAGCCTCAAAGCCCTTTAAGTGCTGGTCAATCGGACGAACTCCGAAGTTGCAGCCGCCGGGAAGGGCAACCTTTGCCTTGCCGTATTTTCCCAAAAGAGCGCCCAAAAGATAATAAGACGCACGCATTCCGCGAACAAGCTCGGTAACAGCCGATAAGGTTCTGATTTGCGTGGGGTCGATGTAAAGCGAGCTTTTGTTGATTTTTCTAACCTTCGCGCCCATCTGCTCAAGGATTTTGCTGATAAGTGTAACGTCGCTGATGTTGGGTATATTTTCAATCTGACAGGGTTCGTCGCAAAGAATAACGGCAGGGATTATCGCCACCGCCGCGTTTTTCGCGCCGCTGATATTTATCTCTCCAAAGAGGGGCTTACCGCCCGTAACTACAAATTTTTCCAATTTGTATACACTCCAATACGTATTGATAATTTCTCCGCATACATAATATAGTCAACGTAATACCTAATGAAATTAGCCAAAAAACAGGCCAAACCACAAAATATATTACATTTTTATTAAAAGACACTACAGATTGTGGTTACGTTAGTGTAACACTACAATTCTCCTATAGAAAATGATACTACAAAGTTGTAGTAAAGTCAACGCAATATTAAAATTGTAACCGAATTTTGGCAATGTTGTACTCAAATTGTTAAATAACTGTTACATTTATTTTTAATATTAACAATGTGTTTAACCCTTTGTTATTTTTTCCTAAAAGAAATAAAAAAGCACCTGTTTTTCTGTTCGAAAAGCATTCGATAATTAACAAAATCTTAATAAACACGCGAAAAGCCGGTTTTTTAAGGTAAATCAAGGTAAGGCTGACGCCTTGCCGAGATTTTTTGGGCAAGCTGACGGAATAATATTCAAGCAAGCCGTGCGCCTTGAATTGTGCGGTGTTGCCTCAACACAAACAAAGGCAAACGGAGCGTAATCCGTCTGCCTTATTATTGGATTTTGAAAATAAATTATTTGTCCTCCTGCAAGGTAATTTCTACCTCGCGTTCCTGTTTGGTATCGGTGTTGTAAACTTTAATTTTCACCTTGTCGCCGCTTTTGTGTTCCTCAAGCTTGTTGTAAATTTCGGCAAAGGAGGAAATTTTTGTTCCGTCAAATTCGGTGATGATTTCGCCTGCTTTAACGCCTGCCTTGCCGCAGGGACCGTCGCTCGCTACCGTTTCGGCGCAAATTCCTGTCGGAACATCATACTGTGACGCGGTGTCGGACGTTACGGCGTATCCGCTGATTCCTATTTTCACCCTGCCCTGAACATATCCGTTCTTAACAAGGCTGTCAACAATGGTTTTTACTGTTGTTGAAGGAATACAAAACGCCATACCCTCGTATTTTTCGTCAACGATTTTTGAGGAAGCAATTCCCACAACCTGACCGTATTTGTTTACCGCGGGGCCGCCGGAGTTGCCCGGGTTGATCGCCGCGTCGGTCTGGATATACTTAACTATGCTTTTGCTTGAAGCGTCGCGGTTAAGCGCCGAAACAATACCCTTGGTGAGCGAGTTTTTAAACTCGATTCCGCCGGGGTTGCCGACGATGAAAATATCCTCGCCGAGCTTAAGAGTGTCGGAATTTCCGAACTCAACCGTTTTAAGATCTTTTGCGCCGTCAAGCTTGAGCACCGCGAGGTCTGTGCGCGTATCAAAGCCCACAACGCCCGCGTTGTACTTCTTGTTGTTTGAGTCAATAACCTTGATTGAATACAGCTTTTTGCTGTTGCCGATAACATGTGCGTTTGTCAGCACATAACCGTCGGAGGTAATCACCGTGCCGGTGCCCTGAGCATCCACGCTGCTTTCGTCGTCAAGATAACATTCAATGCCTACAACAGCGTCGGAAACATTTGAATAGACGTATTCCGAGCCGTATTTTGAATCGTCCTTGTTTGACGGAAGCTCACCCAGCGAAATGCCCTTAAAATCAGCGTTTGTTTTGTCGCTGTAATCGGACTCGCTGTGCTTTTCCTCGGGAGTTTGTTTGGAATCGGGCTGCGGTATTCCGTATTCATCGGGGGACGGAAGTGTATAGTCTATTCCGGGAATACCGTTTGAGATATCGGAAGAGCTTTGTTTTCCGCCGTTTTTAAACGCAAACACGGCTATTCCGACCATACTTGCCGCCAGCAGGATGCTGAGCACTATAATAACAATAACAAGTCCCTTGTTAGCCTTGCTTTTTTTAGGCGGTTCGGGATTTGTACGGATATTCTGCCGGTAGGGATTGGAATCAATATTGTAACCGGGATAATTGCCGTACCCGGGCTGTCTGCCGGGCGCGCCGTCAAAGCCGCGTGTGTCCGGGTAAGCCTGAGCGCCGGTCTGAGGATAACCGTAACCGGGCATATCGGGCGTTTGCGCCGGGGTGGCTTGCTGAGGCGGATACTGCCTGTTTACAAAACGGTTGCCGGCATATGTAGCCGTGTGCTCTATCGGGTTAAACGCCTGCTGTCCGGGTGCCTGCGTATTAGCGCCGTTAACGGGCGGAGCATAGTTAAAGCTCTGTTCGTTCTGCGGCGGCATTGCGTTAAAGGGCTGCTGCGGTTCGGGCACAGGCTGCTGAAATTCGGGTTCAGGCGCAGGCTGCTGACCGACAGGCGCGCTGTTTTGCATAAAAGGTTTTTCAGGCTGAAAATCAAACGGCGGATTTTGTGCGGGGACGTCCGCAGGCTCGGCTTTTTCGGTAAAAGGACGCTGCGGCAGAGCGGTGTTAAAATCGTTTTCAAAATTATTGTCCATGATATACTCCTGATTTCAAGCGGCGCTGACGCGTACAAAGCGCCGTTACGCGCGCGCATTATTTTACTGATATAGTATACACCAAAAAGCGGACAAAAGCAACTGACTAATGAGTAAACTATGTGAAAGTTATCTGAAAATTTAATAAAAAAATATAAAAACACCGTTTTTTTCCGCAAAGTACTTTATAAATTATGTTTTTTATGCTACAATAAATATAACTCGGTAAAGGGAGACGTTCCTTTGCTGAAATTTAATAAAAAGGAAGATGATTATGCCGTTAGTAAACGCAAAAGAAATGCTTACAAAGGCAAAGGCAGGCCACTACGCTGTAGGCCAGTTCAACATCAACAATCTTGAGTGGACAAAGTCCATTCTTCTCACAGCTCAGGAGCTTAACTCCCCTGTAATTCTCGGTGTTTCCGAAGGTGCGGGAAAATATATGTGCGGCTACAAAACAGTAGTTGGTATGGTTACCGCTATGCTTGAGGAGCTTAACATCACAGTTCCCGTAGCTCTTCACCTTGACCACGGCACTTATGAAGGCGCTAAGGCTTGCATCGAGGCAGGCTTCAGCTCAATTATGTTCGACGGTTCACATTATCCCATCGACGAAAACGTTGCCAAAACAAAGGAACTCGTGGCAACCTGCAACGAACTCGGTCTTTCAATTGAGGCTGAGGTTGGTTCAATCGGCGGCGAGGAAGACGGCGTTATCGGCGCCGGCGAATGTGCCGATCCACAGGAATGCAAGATGGTTGCGGATCTCGGCGTAACAATGCTCGCTGCAGGTATCGGAAACATCCACGGCAAGTATCCCGAAAACTGGGCAGGCCTCAGCTTTGAGACTCTTGACGCTATCCAGCAGCTTACAGGCGATATGCCCCTCGTACTTCACGGCGGCACAGGTATTCCTGCCGATATGATTAAGAAGGCTATCGAGCTCGGCGTTTCAAAGATTAACGTTAACACAGAGTGCCAGCTTGCTTTTGCCGCCGCCACAAGAAAGTACATCGAGGCAGGCAAGGATCTTCAGGGCAAAGGCTTTGACCCCAGAAAGCTCCTCGCTCCCGGCGCTCAGGCAATCAAGGACACTGTTAAGGAAAAGATGGAGCTGTTCGGCTCAGTAGGCAAGGCTTAATCTTTTTTAAAGGCAATACCGCATAATTCAGGTGTGCGGTGTTGCCTAAAGCAATATTACAAAAAATTGTGCAGCCCTTTTTCTTTGGGCTGCACTTTTTCTATGATAGAAAGTTGTCTGCTTTTTAAAAAAGCAGTATTACGAGTATCTGATTATCATTTTGCAGTGAGCGGGACAGTAGGCGTCCAGCCGTTCTTCAAGCAGCTTTTTGGCGCCGCTGTCGAGGTCATCGTTAATTGTAAGGTTTATTTTTGAAACCGAAGGCGCTTCAATATATGTAAAATCCTGCGCGCCGCAGCTTCTTACAAATTCCTCAAAGCCCGGCGTTCTGAAATCCGCTCCCGTAACATACTGAGCGGTTTTAAGCAGCTCGCGCCTTTTTTCAAGGCTTAGCGAGACCTTTTCCTTGCCGGTAAATTTTTCACGCTCGCTTATTCCCCAGCTTTGCGCGGTTTCAATAAAACATTCGCGCGTCATTTCATCAAGACGGGCAAACGCCGTGTCAAGCTCGGCGGCAAACACCGAAAGCTCGATGTTAATTTCGCTGCCCTCGCTGAAGTCATAAAGCCTTAAGGGAGCAAGCTTTGTAACCATTGATTCTAAGCTTGTCATCAGACCACCTCAACAATTACGTCGCCCTGCACAAAATACTGTGAGCCAGGCAGCTCCGCGTTAGTCATTGAAACATCAAACTCGTAGTTTTCAATACAACCGGTATTGAGAAGATGTTTTCCGAGAATACTGAGATACAGCTTGCCGCCGATTGGAATCGTACTGATGTAACCTTCAAACGCTTCGGTGCAAAGCTCAGTTATCTCCTCGTCGGTGTAACCTGCCTTTCCCTTAACGGACACCGTCATATCGTAGCTCAGGCTTACCGCGTCAACAACGCGGACGTCAAGGTTAATTTCACGTTCACGGCTGACAGCCTCCGCCACCTCGTCAAGCGTTTCCGGGTCAACGTCACCGTCAAAGGCGCTGACATAAATATTTATTGTTCCGGCGCCTCTCGCGTAAGTTACAACTCCTGCCTTGTCAACCCCTTCAACGCTTTCCGCAAGCTTCTGATAATAAGCCTTGTTTACGCAGTTGGGAACACAAACGTAGGATTCTTTAATCCGTTCGCGCAGGGAAGCATCGCTTTCGGCGTCGGCGCCGCCGGTAAATCTGCTCAGATTTGCTATTCTTGAAATCTCCTGCGGAACATTAATTGGCAAAAGCTCCGACCGCACAAGTATGTTTCCGCTGAAGCCCGCGGTTTCAACCTCGGCGCGCACAGTAACCGAACCGGTGTTATCGGGAATTACAGCGTCCTCTGCAGTATAAATTCTTACCGGATTTTTGCCTGTGGTTGCCACAACCGTTCCCTGCGGAATCAAAATCGGCGTCGAGCTGAATTCTTCAACATAAAACGTAAGGCTTCCGGAAGCCTTTGTTGCCTCACGCCGTGTAATGCCCCTTTCCGCCGCTATGTAATCAAGATATTCTCCGCTTGCGGTTGAGGCGAACATCTGCCTTTTCAGCCATTCAAAGCTTGAGTAAACGTTAAACACCTCGCCTGCCAGCACCTTTAACCTTACCGCGATGTCGGAAGCCTCATCAAACTCTATTCCGCTGCGCTGAATATAATTATCCTTCATTCTGTTGTAAATTTCATCATAGCTCTCCGTAAAAACGCACCTCCCTTTCTGTTATGCCGTTGTCTGTTTCAATGCCCAAAACAAGCCTTTCGCCGCATTCAAGCACGCGTATGTACCCTGTGTCATAGCTTGCGGCAGCCTCGTTAATTAACATCTCTGCAGTTTTTAAATCTGTTTCAAAGTTATATTCCGAACCGAGCGTTCTGTCGTAAATAAACCTGCCCTTTTTTGCCGCCGCGCATATCAGCAGGCGCTGGATTTTAGCTTCCACGCCGTCCAAAATAACCGCCGCGCCGGCAGAATCAAGCTTAACGTCGCCGTTTTCAAGCATCACGTCATTCACGTTCGAACACCTTCCCGTTAATTACAACATCGCCGTTGTTTTTTAAAACGATTGAAGCGCCGCCCTGCGAAAACAGCGCGACCTCGCCGGCGTTTACCTTGACGGAGTTATCGGTAACGCCGAGCACAACCTCGCCGTCCTCAAGCGGAAGCACAACCGTGCTGTGACGGTCGGGCGGAACACTTACAACTCCGAACGGCTGGCACAGCAGCAGCTTCTTGTGTTCGCCCGAGGAATTAACCGCCGTGCCCTCAACGCCGTTGCTTACGCTGCCCCTGACCGCAAGAGGCTTTTCGATTGAATTTTTTGTTATGTAGCTCATAAGCCACATTATGACCACTCCTTTTCGAGAGTAATAACCGAAACCGCGCCGTTTTTGTCCTCGCTGAACTTAACGCCCCTTACAATGAGTCCATCAAGTGTATCCCCGGCGCTGTCAGCGACTGCCGCGCCTCTGCCCAAAAGCCCGAGACGGCACCCAAAACAGCCAAGCTGCAGGTAATAGCTTTTGCGGTTACTGTTTTCTACCATTTTAAACACGGTATCCATTGTGCGGTTTTCGGCTGTAACGTCAACATACCTTTGCCTGATAAGCGAAGCACATTCGGGATTTGTGTTGGTAACAACCGAATTGTACCTGCCGTTTTTACTGCTCTTAAAACGCACTCCGGTGATAAGAGCGTGAGGATTGCGCTTTTCCTTTATAGAAAAATAAGCGATTCCTCCGTCGCCAAAAAGCGTAACTCCGTTTTTGGGAAGTCCCTGAAGAAACGCTTTTCCGTCAGCCGTGATTTTCGGATATTTGCCGTATTTTGACCTGCAAAAGCTTTCAACAACCTGCCAGTGCGACATTCCCTTCGCTATACGCAGTCTGCCGTTCATCGCCGACCTTCCTCCGTCGGCAAGCGTGATTCCGAACGGCGTCAGGTGGCGGCGGAAAATAAGCTGAACGGAAGGCGTGTTGTAGTCAAGCGGTTCGGCTTCGTTGTCAAGCAGCAGCGCCGCAAGGCTTCGGGCGTTGATTTTCATTGTTTGCGCCACGGCGCTTTTTTCACTTACAATGCTGTCGGTTTTTCCTCTGAAAACAACCCTGCCGTCGTCCTCCGCTACTATTTCGCACGCGCTTTCAGCCGCGCGGCGGTTGTACGCCATAAAAATTTTAAGGCTGTCCGCCGGAACAGACACGTCGCAGTCAATCACGGCAGAGTATATTTCCTTAAGCTCAAAGCGCTTGCCGCTTCGGTCTTCGGCGTAATACCTCAGCATAAAACCACCGTCTTTCCCGTAATCGTCTCGTCGGGACGCTTGAATTCCGGGTTAAGTTCAAGCAAAGCTTCAATTGCCACGCCGTATTTATACGATACGTCCCACAGGCACTCGCCGTCCTCCAAAACGCAGGTCACGGTCTTGTCCCCGTGTTTTTTGTCCATAACCTCGCGGAAAACAAACTCGTATTCGAGTATGTCGGGCTTGGGCTCGGCGGTAATTTTAAGGCTTTCAAACTCGGCAAACACCGGGCTCAGCCTGGCTATGCTCAAAACTCCGCTTCCGCCGCCGCGGAACAGGTCGAACAATTTGGCAAACTGTTCGTGACAGTCCGCGCCGAAAAGCTCTCCCCTGCCTTTTATGCGCAGGTTTTTTCTGCCGTTGCCGTAAACATAGGACTTGCCGTGAGGCGAGCCCTTTTCGTTTATGTATTTTTCGCAGCTAAAGCTGAGCTCGCGCGGATTGTGAAGCCAGCTTACGCCCTTAAACCTCATCGAAGCGAGCTTCAACTAAACCGCCTCCTCTTCTTCTGCAAGCCTGCGGCTGTAGCGCATACTCTCCTGCTCAAGCTCCTCGCTGAGAACCTCAAAATCCAAAAAGCCGAAGCTTTCGGCGTCCTGATTTATTTCATTCATCTTCAACACTCCTTTGGCTTGATTCAATTGTTACGGTGTGCGTTACCCTACCGTTTGAAGGTATTTCCGCTGTGTGTTCCGTAACGCGGCACCCGGTGAAAATCTCGGTTTTTCCTCTGCACAAAAAGCTCAGCGTGCAGGCGTCAACGCCCAAAAGAGGCGCGGCGGAGCTTTCAAGCTTCAGCCTGATTTTATACACCGGTGTTTTGAGCTGCTCCACAGGAATACCGCTTAGGTATTCCCCGATGTTAATCACCTTGCCCGCGTCCGAAATTTCCGCCGAGCTCACACCTCCGAGCACCTCGCCGTCAAGCAGGATTGTCACATCGCTGCCTCTGATATAATCAACCTTCATTATTCCCACCGCTTTCCGCGCACACCTCGGTTTTAAAGCTGATTGTGCGGTAAATTGAGTCCGCGTCGGGGTCAAAGCCGATTGCCGAAGCACTGATTTCACCGATGTTTTCCACGGCTTCAATACCTTTAAGCGATCTTATTATTTCGCCGGCAAGCGCGGACAATCCGCTGCCGTTTTCACCCGGCGGAGCGTACAGCCTGATGTCAGCTTCCGCGCAGTAAACCTCGCCCCTGACGGATGACGACATATAACCGCCCACAAACCGCCTGCTCAGGTTAACGCCGGTTACGCACACGGCGGCAAGGTAACCGCCGATTGGGCTCTCAACCGGAGTCGAATTATACTCCCTTACAAACCGCACGTTTGCAAGCGCTTCGTTTTGCCTGATTCGCGTAATTATTCTGTCGATTACGTCTTTAATCAAATCCATAATCATCCTCCGTTTTGTCGCCGAACGGTGTTAAAATTGCCCATTCATAAAGCGGATAGTCCTTAATGTAATAGGTTTCGCTTCTTTTCACGATATATTTACTGCCCTGCGCCTCAATAACCGACTTGTTTTCAATCAGCCTGTGGTCGGCACATCCGATATACAGGTACTTTTGCCGTCTGTTGTGACCGAGCGCGTGATACTGTCCGCCGATATAAATTCTGTTGCGGTAGCGCAGCGGCTCAACAAAAGCGTTTGTGTCAACCGTGTCGCCGTTTTGGCGTATTGTAACCCTTGAACCATACTGTTTAATTGTTTCGCCTACCGTATTAAAAATACTCATTATATCACCCTGCCAAACAAGAATTCGCCGCCGCTGATTAAATCACCCGACTGCGAAACCAGCCTTTGCCACAGCTTTTGTGCTCCGTCGCCGCGGCGCGCGGACGAGGTAAGGTGCACCTCGCCCGCGGTAAAGGCGGTAACGTTGTTTTCATTGCACAGGCAGTAGGTTTTGTAAGCGTATGCCGCGATAAGCATATCAATACGCTTTAGCTGCTCCTCGCCGGGATTTTTCACAATCAAACGGCTGTTTATGTATGCCTCGGAATCCTCGATGACGGAACGCCATTTTGACGCTTCGCTAATGTCGATTCCGCACAGCAGCGAAAAGCGCTCCATAACATTTGCAATGTTCAAACAACCGCCTCCGTTATCAGGAAAGTGTTTTTGCGGCTTCGGTGAAGATTTTCGCAAAGCCTGCGGTGCAGGTAATTGCCGCGCGTTCAAGCTGACGGTCAATAAGCTTGTCGTAATCGGTCACTACTCCGCCTGACTGAACCATTTCAAGGGCGCAGTTTTTGTCAAGACCGATAATTCTTCCGGGCTCCATTTCGGGAGCGTGAAGCAACGCCGCGCCGAGCGGAGTAATCATCTTGCCGG
The DNA here is from genome assembly GCA_900318495.1 of uncultured Eubacteriales bacterium. Taxonomy (GTDB): domain Bacteria; phylum Bacillota; class Clostridia; order Oscillospirales; family Acutalibacteraceae; genus Ruminococcoides. The sequence continues at coordinate 37,866 of ONLA01000007.1, read as the reverse complement.
TGCCCTGAAAATCAAGTCCGGCGTTCGCGTCCTGCATCTGAGGGAGCGCGAGGATTTTCTGCATTTCAGCCGTGGGCGCAAGGATTGTATTAAGCTCATACGGACTCATATTTGCCCAAAGCTTAACAAGGTCGTCATAAGTAACAGCGCCCGATGTCGCAGCGTCCACATTTTCGGCGGCGTTGTTGTTGCCGTCGCCGTCGGTAAGAACGCCGATTGCGTCCTTTAGCTGCGCTCTTGCGATGTACGCGCCAATCTGGTTAAGCGTAACCGTGAAGAGGTCAAGACGCTGAAAGCGCAGAGCCTCATAGGAAGCCACCAACATTCTGCCGCGCTTGTGAAGCTTAACAAGGTTTTCTCTTGTTTTTACAGCGGTCTGAGGAATATAAGCTCCCTCAGCCACCACCTTAAGGCTCTTGTCGTCCCCGGAAGCGTCGGACACAATGCTTCTGTAGTCCATACCCTCGATGTCGGTAACCGTCGCTACAAGGTTGGGCAGGATATCGGCGCGTTCCATTCCCTGGTAAACCGCTCTGCTTACATATTCGGGGAACAGCGCGGCGGAATTTGAGGTCTGGAAAAATTTCTCCACGCAGTCGCTGCCTCTGCCGCTAACCCTGATGTCAAAGCGCTTGAGCTGTCTTGAAAACGCGTCAAGACCTTCAAGCGAGGTTCCGGCGTAGTTTTCGGAAGGGTCAAGGGCTTCAAGCGCCTGCGTGAGTCCTCCCTTTACCTGATACATACCTTTTTCAATAGTAATATTCTCAAAATCAGCCATTTTATTACCTCCGTTAATTAAAGAATTACTCCGGCTTCGTTCGCGGTTGAATTTACCACAAGAAGCTCTCTGCCGTTTTCGTCTACGGCAATATTGCCGTCATCCGCCGCCGCAAGCTTTTTGTAGCCCGCGGTAATTTTTGAAGCCGCCTTAAACACAGCGTAGCCCGAAATCTGAACAGCCGCGTAACCGTCGCGGATTCCTACGCAAATGCCGCAAAAAGCGTCGCCCTCACCGCAGCCTGCCACTGTGCCGTCACCGCTGATTTTCACGGGAACGCCTGTTTCGGTAAGTGAGGAATCGGCAATAAAGGTTAAAACATTTTCTCCTGCTCCGTTAAAATTTACATTCATATTTATACCTCCGTTAAATTGTAAACTGACCGTTTGAAACGGCGTCTTTTCTTTTTCCGTAAAGCTGCGGAACGGGCGTAAAGCTTTCGTCAAGCTTTTTCTCAAAAGCGTTTTTGAACTCGTTAAGCTGCGCCACGCTCATTGTTTTTGCCAAAGCTTCCATAGTATCGCGCGAAATACCGGGCTGAACCGCCGCCGACAGCCTTAGCACCTCGCTTGTAAGGCTGTCGCGGTAATAAACTCCGTCCTTTGCGCTCTGCTTCAGCGCCTCAATATAAGCCTTTAGCCTTTCGCACTCGGCAGGGCTTAAGCTTGCGCTGCCGCCGCCGAGCTTTTTCATAATACCTTCCATATTAACTTCCTTTCCGTAAACCGATTTTACAACGCCTGCTTCCCTTTGAGCCGGAACAGCCACAAAGCTGAACTCGTACGCGTCGTAAGGCGAGGTAAGCTCGCCGCAGCAAAGCTTGCCTGAATATTCGGTGCCCTTGTTGTGATTACAAAAAGCGATTTCCTCGCCGCAAATGCTGCATTTTACCGATTTTACCGCGCAGCCTACGCTAACCTCGCGCAAAATTCCGCAGTCAATACCGCGAATCAGCTTTTCGGTCTCGGGACAACGGGGCATATAAGCCCTCGCCTTCAGCCTGAAATAATCGTCGCCCGTGGCTGTTTTTCTGCCCTCAACCGCCTCTACTCCGCACCAAAAAATGCGCGCGGTCTGATTTTTGGCGGTAGGGTTGTGGTCAAAAATCCCGGTTTTGCCCACAAATAGCTTTTCAAGGGCAAACAGCGATTCAACGGTGAAGCGTTCTCCGTCACGGTCAACGTCGTTGTCGCACAGCGTCACGGTGAACACATAAACCTCATCCGCCGCGAGCGGCTTGCGCGTGTATGCGTTGATAAGCACAAGCTCGTCCCCGGCGGCGCTTTCCGTGTTAATACGATCCGAAGCGACGGAAGCGTTTTTTATAATTTGATTGTCAGCCATTATCTTCCTCCAAACCGATTTCCTTTTCAATTTGCATTGCGTGAGCGTTGTTAAGACGCGCCTGTGAAAGCTCTACGGTGTCCTGCAGGTTGATGTCGTCCCACACAACGCGGACGTCGCCGGAAAAGCCGTTTAAGCGCAGGTGTGTTTCAACAATTTTGCGTATTACAGGCTCAACCGCCGCGCGGTAATATTCAAGCTCGCTGGTCAAAATATCCGCCTGCTGTTCGCTCATCCGCTCGGTGCTTGACCACGAAATGCCAAGCAGGAACGGCGGTATTCCGAGCTTGCTTAAAATCTGCTCCAGCACAGCCCTGAGCGGAACCTCGCAGTCGGGAATTTCCGCTTCCGCGCCGATTGCCCTGATGCTGACGTTTCCAACCGAAACAAAGTCGCAAACGCTGTCGCTGCGTATCGCCTTTTTCCACTCGTCCGCAATTTGACGCGCGCTTTCCTCGCTGAATGTGTCGCCCTGTTCGGGTGTGTAGGTAACCGCAAATCGCACGTCGCCCACGCGCTCCCAGTTGTTTTTTACCGAACCGAAGATTTTCAGCAGTATTTCGCTCATAAACGGAAGTCCGCTTATAAGCGATTTTCCCCTGACTGTGCCGGGTTTTTGGTTCAGCAGTGAGCAAATAACCAGATTTTGGTTTTTCACGGGCTTTAAACCGTCGCCGCCGTTAAGGTAAACCACAGGGTCAAGCGGAGAAGTCCCCGGGCGGATTTCCACGTCGTCAAGGCTTGCGTTGTAAACCGCCGCCACGCCGTCCCGGTTACGGCTTAAAATCATTTCGCCCACAGCCTCGCCGTAGGTCAGCAGACTGTTAAGATAACCGAACACAAAGCCCCCCAGCCCTAATCCTGTGCCGTTTGACTGCACGTTTTTTACAAAGCTGCCGGCGGCTTCGCGGCTTTCGCGGCTGTTGGTTTCAATTGAAAAGCCGCCTATAAGACGGATGATTTTTTCAATTGCCGCGTCGATAATCGGCACCGCCTCGCGCATTGAATCATAAAGCGCGCGCTCGGTTCTGCTTTGGTACTCAACGGCGGTCACGCTGAAAAAATCCGTCTTGTTCCTGCCTTTCGGCACCGTTTGCGCAAGCGTTTTATTCTTGGCGTCCCCGCGTCTTTTTCTGCCAAACATAAACTTCCTCCTATCTGCCGGCGGCAATCGCAACCGTTGTTCTGCCGCCGTCCATTGCCGTTGTAACAAAATACCTTATGTCGTCCATAGCGTGGTCGTGCTCCTTAACCGGAGCGTCCTCGCGCCGTGCGCTGTCCCACTTGTACAGCGAAAACTCACGCCGCGCGTCACGGCAGTTTTCGCAAATTTTCACACTGCCGTCCTTCAGCGCCTGCGACACCCTGCGTATTCCGTTGACAACGTTGTTGTCAGCGGGCTTTACGGCAAAACGCCTGTGACGCCTGATTACCTCGATAAAGCTTGCCGCCGAAGGGTCCGCTACCACAACGTCCACCCTGCGGTCTCCGGCAAGGCGGCACAAGGCTTCGTAGTGCTCCTCGTCTGTACGCTGAAAGCCCATGCTTCTCGAGTCAAAGTAATATTCGTCAATTCTGTACCAAATGCCGTTTTGTCTGCCCCAAAGCCCTGCCGAGGTGGGATTTACAGTTCCGTAGTCGCACGAAATCACATAGCGGTCAAAGCCGCCCGGCGGAATTTTGCAGTACATTTTTTCCTGAGCCATAAACGGATAAACCGCGCCGTAAACCGCAACCCATTTTCCCAAAACAAACCTTTCATAAAACACACCCGAATAAAGCCGTTCGTATCTGCGCCTGACCTTTTCGCTGAGCGACGGATTGTCGTCCATCATAAAATGCAGGTGAAGCGCGTTTTTCGCGGCGGCGTTTTTAATCCACTCGTTATAAAACCAGTGCTCGGGATGCTCGGGATTGCAGTTAAACCAAAACCGCGAGCCCTGAACCGAACACCGCGCCATTGCCTGCTCAACAAACGACCTCGGCATAAGCGCAACCTCGTCGAACAGCACGCCTGCCAGAGTCATACCCTGAATAAGCGAAGCCGAGCCTTCGTCCTTGCCGCCGAACAGATAAAACCTATTTGTAACACCGTCCAGGCTGACAGCAAGAATATTTCTGCTGAGCTTTTCCTCACAGTGAAACCCGAGCGACGAAAGCAAAGGCAAAACGGGGGTAACCATGTTGCGCCTTAAAGAGCTGATTGTTTTGCCGCACAGCGCGAGGTCAGTGTCCTTAAAGGCGTAAAAGCTCCAAATTATGAAGCTCAGCGACATACAAAACGTTTTGCCGCTTCTTACCGCGCCGTCGCATATTATCGCGTCCTTCTCAAAGTCAGGCGAATTTTGGTGCCACCAGCTCATAACTCTGAGCTGCTTCGGCGAAAACGCCTTAAGGCTGTTCATTTTCGCTCACAGCCTTTGCGCCGCGGCCGATTGCGTCGAACAAATCGCTGACGCCTGTCGCGGATTCTTTTTCGGTTCCGAGCTTTTCAAGCGCCTTTAGCCTGTCGAAAAACTTGATTTCCAGCATTCCGTCCTTAGGCTTTTTGATTTCGGACACCATAAACAAGTCCATATCCCTGAGCTGTTCGGCTGTCGGGCGCTCCGAAAACAGCAGCGACACCGCGTCCGAAATGTTGCCGAACGCAAGCCGCTGATACCCGAGTGACGCAAGCCGCGCGAAAATTTTTTCACGCTGTTCGCACATTCGCGTAATTTCCGCGGTCACCTCGGGGCAAGACATCAGCTTTTCGCCTGCCCTGCCGGGATTTTTGGTGTAGCCTGCCGCTCTTGCCGCCGCTGCAGGGTCGCCGGTGCAAACAAAGCTGCGGCAAAACTCAATTTGTTTGCCTGTTAATTTACTGATATTAAATCCACCTCCAACTGAAAGGGTTTTATACTGTTTTATAATTAAGTTTTGTAATTAAGCTTTGAAATTTTTAAAAACCCCTTCACTTATACCCGTAAAAATGAAAAAAATTGCATACGAATATGCAATTTTTCTCCGAATTTTTAAAAATATTCTGTTTTTAAACAATCTGATATATTTTGTAAGCAAGATAATATAGGCTGTTTGCAAAATAAAAACCGGCTGTTACACCGGTTTTTTTTTGCCAGAGAGTCCAAAAAATCCAACAAAAAAAGGGAGCAGAAAACCGCTCCCTGAATTAATGTGTTTAATTAGAATTCTCTTCTCTTTCTTGCAAGGAAAATTACGCCTGCAGCCGCGAGCATTACACCGCCGAATACAAAGAAGATTGTTGTTTCCTGACCGGAGGTTACGGAACCGGTTGAACCTGAACCGCTTGAGCCTGAACCGCCCGATGAGCTTGAGCCGCCCGATGAGCTTGAACCGCCTGATGAGCTTGAGCCGCCTGTTGTGCTTGAGCCGCCTGTTGTGCTTGAGCTTTTGCTTGATGAGCTTGAACCGCCGTTTGAGCTTGAGCCTGAGCCGGAATCAGAATCTGAACCTGAACCGCCGCCTGATGAGCCTCCGGAAAGTGAAGACTTGCTTTCGTCCCACTTAAGGTCAGATCTGCCTTTTTCTTTGATAGCCTTCTTAACGTCTTCTATGCCAAGACCGAGAGCCTCTGCGGTTTCATCAATAATCTGCTGGTCGGTTTTATCCTTTTTGTACTGCTTAGCGTTATCAATACCCTGTGCGCCTGCGTTCTTGTCTAAGAAAGCGGCAAACAAATCATACTTTGTCTGACCGGGTCTGAGAGCTGAACCAACAATGTTACCGATTGATGTAATAGCAAGCGGAACGCCGTACTTGTTGGGGTCAGCGTTTCTCCACTTAACCTCATAGCTCTTTTTGGTGGAGTCTACTGTGTTTTCAATCTTGTTATTTTCACCTGTGCAGTAAGCGGTATCGCCGATACAGTCATCACCGATAAATACGTCGCAGGTCTGTGTTTCGGTGTTGGTAAGGAAAATACAAGCATATGTCGCGCCGCTTACGGTATAACCCTTGGCAGCAATATCAAATGACCATTTTCCGTTTCCTTCATCTTTCATTAAGCCCTTCTTTGAGTTCCAGGGGATTGATACATCGCCTGTATCAGCATTGTAAAGATAAATTCTGATGTCCTTGTAGTTTTGCCAGAAGCTGGGCGCTTCAAAATAAACCTTTGAGTCAGCGCCTGTGTCCGACTCGGCATCAGCGCCTACAGCGCTTTCGTCAGCTGCGGCAACCGCACTGCTGTCCTCAGCAGCAGCAACAGCCTCTTCGTTTTCGGCAGCGCTTGCAGAAACAGCGGCTGTGCCGGTAATCATCAAAGCCGCAAGTGCAATGCTTGCAAATTTTTTGAACATTTTTATGCCTCCTAAAAAAATTATCTTTTCCGAGATTTAGCTACTATCTCACTATCTCAGTAAAATTATTATACAATAAACGCTTAAAAACTTCAATAGTTTTCAAAAAATTTTGTCTGTAGATTTACACAATTATAAAGATTCAAGTTTGTTTGATTTTTACAATTATGTTTTTTATTGCGCTTTTGTCATTTCTTCAACAACCTGAGCCGCCTGTGAAAGAGCAAAGTCAATTTTGCTTTCGTCCTTTGCGCCTGCCATCGCCATGTCGGGCTTGCCGCCGCCGTTGCCGCCTGCCGCCTGAGCAACAGCCTTTACAATCCTGCCGGCGTTAGCCTTCAGCGCGAGCGCGTCCTTGCCGCAAGCCGCCGCAAAGGTCACCTTGCCGTCGTTGGCGGCAGCCATAACCACTACCGCGTTGGGAACCTTTGACTTTGCCTTTTCGCAAATATCGCGAAGCACATCGGCTCCGGCTCCTTTTACGCTGCCGGTAACAACCTTAAGTCCATTAACGTCAACCGCGTTCTGAATAAACTCGTCAAGCTTTGAGCCGGCAAGCTTTGAATTCAGCTCGGCAATTTCCTTTTGCTGTGCCTTAATCATCATTTCAGCCTTAACAGCCGCCTCGATTACAGCCTTCGGGTTTGTAATTTTAAGCGCCTGCGCGGTCTGCATAATTATTGTTTGCGCTCTGTTGATGTAATTAAGCACGTTTTTGCCGGTGATTGCCTCTATTCTTCTTACGCCCGCGGCAACCGAACCCTCCTGGCGGATTTTGAACAATCCTATTTTTGAGGTGTTGTCAACGTGTGTGCCGCCGCAGAATTCAATCGAGAAGTCTCCGGCGCTTACAACGCGGACAATGTCGCCGTATTTTTCACCGAACAGCGCCATCGCGCCCAGCTTTTTGGCTTCATCAATGGGCATTTCACGGGTTTGAACCTCGATTGCCTCAAAGATTTTTTCATTGACCAAATTTTCAACTTTTGTAAGCTCGTCGGCTGTCAGCGCCTCAAAGTGGGTAAAGTCAAAACGCACATAATCCTCGTTAACAAGCTGGCCAGCCTGCTGAACGTGGTTTCCGAGAACCTCGCGGAGCGCGCTCTGCAAAAGGTGGGCGGAGGTGTGGTTGCGCATTGTGCTGTATCTGCGTTCAACGTCAATTGCGGCGTGAACCTGCGAACCAACCGTAATTCCGCCTTCGGCAACAGTAACCGCGTGCAGGAAAATCTTGCCGGACGGATCCTTTGTTGTGTTGTCAACCTCCGCCTTAAAAGCGTCGGCGGTGATAACTCCGGCGTCGCCTGCCTGTCCGCCGCTTTCGGCATAAAACGGAGTTTGGTCGAGCACAAGGATTACGCTTTCGCCCTCGCCGGCGGTTTCAACGGTTTCGCCGTCCCTGATTATCGCAAGAACCCTTGAATCGGTTTCGTATTCGTTGTAGCCCTTAAATTCAGTTGCGGCAACGCCGGAAAGGTCGGTGCTTTCGCTTATCCACGCGTCGGCTCCGGCGTTCTTTCTCGCGCTGCGCGAACGCTTTTTCTGCTCCTTCATCAGCTCGTGAAAGCGGTCAACGTCAACCCCGATTCCCCTTTCGCCGAGAATTTCACGTGTGAGGTCAATCGGGAAGCCGTAGGTATCGTTAAGCTTAAACGCGTCCTCGCCGGAAATCATTTTCATTGACTTTTGGTCAATTAAGCTTTCGAGCATCTTAAAGCCCTGGTCGATTGTTTTCGCGAAGCTTTCCTCCTCAACGCGGATCACCTTGGTGATAAACTCCTGTTTTTCTTTAAGCTCGGGATAAGCCGTGAGGTTTTCCCTGATTACCGTGTCGCACACCTTGTAAAGGAACGGCTCGTTGTAGCCGAGCAGTCTGCCGTGGCGCGCCGCGCGTCTGAGGAGCCTGCGAAGCACATAGCCCTTGCCTTCGTTAGACGGCATTACGCCGTCGCCTATCATAAAGGTGGTGCTGCGGATGTGGTCGGTGATAACGCGCAGCGAAACGTCGCTTTTTTCGTCCTTACCGTATTCTACGCCGGTGATTTCCGAAATATGCTTCATTATGTTTTGAACGGTGTCAACCAAAAACAGGTTGTCAACGCCCTGAATTACACACGCAAGGCGCTCGAGTCCCATTCCGGTGTCAATGTTGGGGTGGTCAAGCGGAGTGTAATTGCCCTTGCCGTCGTTTTCAAACTGTGTAAACACAAGGTTCCATACCTCAACAAAGCGGTCACATTCACAGCCCACGTGGCAATCGGGCTTGCCGCAGCCTTTTTCGGGACCGCGGTCAAAGTAAATTTCAGAGCACGGACCGCAGGGGCCTGAACCGTGTTCCCAGAAGTTGTCCTCCTTGCCCAGACGAACCATATGCGACGGGTCAACGCCGACTTCCTTTGTCCAGATTTCAAAAGCCTCGTCGTCGTCCTGATAAATGGAAACATACAGCTTGTCCTCGGGCATTTCGAGCACTTTTGTAAAAAACTCCCACGCCCACGCTGTTGCCTCGCGCTTGAAATAGTCGCCGAACGAAAAGTTGCCGAGCATTTCAAAAAACGTGCCGTGACGCGCGGTAATTCCGACGCGCTCGATGTCCGGCGTGCGGATACATTTTTGACAGGTGGTAACGCGCTTGCGCGGAGGTGTTACCTCGCCGGTAAAGTATTTTTTCATAGGAGCCATACCGCTGTTAATCAGCAGAAGGCTGTTGTCGTCCTTGGGAACAAGAGAAAAGCTCGGAAGCCTGAGACATCCCTTTGATTCAAAGAAAGAAAGGAATTTTTCCCTAAGCTCATTCAGACCGGTCCATTGCATTGTGATTACTCCTTTATGTGATGTGTTTTATAATGTGATGTGTTTTATATTTTCCGTTTGCGGATTACCGAGGCTTCGGGCACCGGCAAATCGGTGGTCATTGTCAAAATTTCGGTCGGGTGCGGCGCGCTGTCAACGTCCTCGCCGTCGGCGTTCACCAGCCTTTGGCACACTGTGTTGAACGGTATACCGCTCGGCGGAAGCACGTCGAGTGTGTCGCCAACCAAAAACTTGTTGCGCTGTGAAATAACCGAGGTGTGTTCGTCAACACTTTTTACGCACACCGCTACGGCGTCGTAATGACGGATATATCCGCCGTCCGACGTGTTCTGCCCCGGCTCGGTTCCAAAGTAAAAGCCGGTGTTGTATTCACGGTGGCTTATTTTATCAAGCTCCTCTTTAATCCACGGCTTCAAAACAAAGCTTTCGCCCTCCGCGGCGTAATCGTCAACCGCGTGGCGGTATGCGTTGGTTGTTACGGCGGTGTAATAAGCCGACTTTGCCCTGCCCTCGATTTTAAAGCTCGATATTCCCGCCTTTACCATTTCCGGAATGTGCTCAATCATACACAAATCGCGCGAATTATAAAGGTAAGTGCCGCCGTTTTCCTCCTCAACCGGAAAATACTGCCCCGGGCGGTTTTCCTCAAAAAGATGGTACTTCCAGCGGCAGGGCTGGGCGCAGTCGCCGTGGTTGGCGTCGCGTCCGGTCATATAGCTTGAAATAAGACACCTGCCCGAAAAAGATACGCACATCGCGCCGTGCACAAAGCACTCGATTTCAAGCTCCTTTGGGATTTTCGCGCGCATTTCGGCAATTTCGCTCAGCGGGATTTCACGCGCGAGCACAACCCTTGACGCGCCCATATTGTAAAGCACGTTGGCGGCGGCGTAATTTGTTACGCCCGCCTGGGTCGATATGTGCCGCGCGACCTTCGGGGCGTATTTTTTTGCCGCTTCAAATATTCCGAGGTCGGCGATAATCAGCGCGTCAACTCCGCATTCCTGGGCGTAGCTCAGAAAATCCGGCAGCGCCGCGAGCTCACTGTTGTGAGGAAGAATGTTGCAGGTCATATGGATTTTCCTGCCCGTTGAATGTGCAAGCTCACACGCTTTTTTTAAATCGGTTTTATCAAAATTTTTCGGTGATGAACGCATACCGAAAAGCTTGCCGGCAAGGTAAACCGCGTCCGCGCCGAATTTCAGCGCGGATTCAAGACATTCCATATCGCCGGCAGGCGAAAGTATTTCGGGTTTTATCATGAGATTCTCTCCAAATTTGATTCGTGCTCATAAATTGTAGAAGCATAATACGGGTTTCCGCTCTTGTCGTGGCAGAAGTAGTAGTAGCTTGTGTCGTTCGGACAAAGCGCCGCCTTGATTGCGTCCATACCCGGGTTGCATATAGGTCCGTAAGGCAGACCTTCAATTGTGTAAGTGTCGTAACGGCTCTTATAGTTTTTGCCCGCGCTTGCCGGAACCTTGTCCGCGCTTCTGTACGGATAATACTTGGTCGAGTCAAGTCCCAGGTGCTCAACGCCCATGCTCGAGCCGGCTTCAAGACGGTTGTGCAGGATTGAGGAAACATAGTACATATCCTCAACGTTAGCCGCCTCCGCCTGAACAATCGAAGCAATGGTCATAATTTCATCAAGGCTGAGACTTGTTTTTGTTTCCGCCATCATTTTCTTGATGGTGTAAAGCTTGTCATAACCGTCATACGCTTGCTTTGAGTGCAGACGGGTTTCGTAGTTATTCAGGAATTTATAGATGATATTTGTCGGGTCGTCGTTAACATAAAACTCGTATTTGTCAGGGTAAAGGTAACCCTCGAGCCTGTAATAACGCTTAGTTTTGTTCTTTTGCTCCTTGATAAAGTCGAAGTCCTCGTCAAACTTGTCGGAGTTGCAAAGCTCAAGGAACTTGTCCTTGTCGCCGAGCGCACCCTTCTTTTCAAGGGTGTCGGCAATTTCGACCACGCTTTGACCTTCGATGATTGTAACCTCAACGCTGTCGGTACGGTTGGAGTTACCCTCAAGGTTGGTTATTATCGCCTGATAATCCATATTTTTGCGAAGCTCATAGGTTCCCTGCGAAAAGTCGTCGCCGGATTTTGTTAGCGACGCGTACATCTTGAAGTACGAAGGCTCCTTGATTACGCCGCTCTTCGCAAGTGCGCTTGTCACGGTATCGAGCGACGGATTTTTTGGAATTTTTACGCTGACAACAGCCGAATCGGTACGGTTAATGGCAAGCAGGTCGTTAAGACCGGTAACCACAAAAACGCCCACCGCGGAACCGACAACAAGAACCGAAATTATCCACATCCAGCGAAAAAGTCTTCTGTTGTGCCTGTTGCGTTTTTTAAGCTCCTTTTTTTCTGCCCTTTTCTTCTTTTTTAACGAGCGCTTGCTTTCCTTGGCAATCTGCTCCTTAACATCCTGACCGCTGTAGGAATTGATTTCCTCAGCCTGTTCAGCCTGCGAATAATCCGCATTGTCATCCTCACGGATGTTAAGCTTAAAGTTTTCCGCCTTTCGGCGTCTCTGCTCATCAAGGTTTGAGCTGTTAATATCGTTGCTCATATACACCATCCTTACCGCTCTAAGCGGTCAATGAATTTCTCCGTAACGAGAATATCGGTATTCCTGTCAAAAGCTCCCCTCGGGATTTCGCTTTCAATGTACCTGGAGTAGCAAATTCCGGCGCTTATACCGCTGAACTGTTCCAGAAACCTGTCATAGTAGCCCTTTCCGAAGCCTACGCGGTAATGGCGGTAATCAAAGCACAGCCCGGGAACTATGCAAAGCGCGTTTTCGTAACTGTCCGCCGGTTTACAGCGCTTCTCGTCCGGCTCGGGAATTCCGTACATTCCCGCGGAAAGCTCGCCGGGCGAGGTTATGTAATAAAACCTCATATCTCCGGAACGGCTTACGCATTTCGGAACAGCCACTTTCTTTCCGCCGGCAAGAGCGCGCTCTATTATTTGCCGTGTGTCGCATTCAATCGGCGACGAAACAAAGGTGAACAGCGCTTCGCAGCTTTTGTATTCGTCAAGCGACAGGAAGCTTTCCGTAAGCTTTTCGTCAAGCCGCCGCTTAACCTCGGGCGGACAGGCTTGCCTCAGCTTTTTGTAACGCGCGCGCAGCGCCTGCTTTTTCTCCCTGACGTTAATCAAAGACATTGCATATCACTGATTACCTTGTCGGCGTCAGCTTTTGAAACGGCAAGACTGACAATCGCGTGACCGAACTCAACCGCGCAGCCCGCGCCCTTGGCGGTAACAACGTTGCCGTCGGTTTCAACGTGAGCTCCGGTGCAATCGGCGCCCTTCAGCTCTGATTCAAAGCCGGGGAAGCAGGTGGCGTTTTTGCCGTCAAGGATTCCCATATGACCTAAAATTGAAGGCGCGGCACAGATTGCGCACACGGGCTTTTTGTTGTCGTTGCAGTATTTTACACATTCGAGCACCACGGGCGACTTTTCAAGGTTGAGCGTTCCGGGCATTCCTCCCGGAAGCACAACGCCCCCGGCGTTCTCCGCTGTAATTTTGTCAATTGTCGTGTCGGCTTTAACCGTAACCTTGTGCGAGCCGGTAACATATTCCCCGGTAACGCCTACGGTCAGCACGTCCATTTTCGCGCGGCGCATAACATCCAGAGCGGCAAGCGCCTCGGTTTCTTCAAATCCGTCTGCTAAAAACAGGTAAAACATAACGTCCTCCTTAACTAAGAGTTATTCCAATATATATATTGCCCGGCAGGGCTTCGCCGTCACTGAGCAGCCTTGCCATACCGGCGTTTTCGCTTATTCCGCCGTTAAATCCGGGTGCGCCGGGTTTGCTGTGAAAGACAAATTCTTCCGCGCCGGATTCCTTTAGAAGTAATGCTTTTAATTCTTTAATATCATTATAAACGCAATAGAACACCTGAGCGGTTCCAAGGCTCTCCTCATAAAACGCAAGGCAGTTCCGCGAAAAAACAACCCCTGTGCCATAGAGCTTATAGTATTCGATTGCGAAAGCCGTAAAGTCATTATTCTGCAAAAGAAAATTATTTTTATAGCACTGACCTTGAAGCGCTTCAAAATCAGGCTTTTCCTCACTGATTACGCCGGAAAAATCACAGGCTTCAAGCTCTTTTCTTGAAAAACACCTCGCCGCAGCCTTACAGCGCGGTTCGTAACCGAGCTTGGAATAAAAGCCGTACAGCTCCTCGTTCGCGGGGTAAAGCAGCGAATAAACATCGCCCCTGCTTTTCGCGTCGTCAAGCGCGTATTCAATCAGCCGCGACATTATGCCGCGCCGCCGCCATTCCGGCTTGGTAGCCGCTCCGCACAGGTAATGCGCCTTTTTGCCGTTCACCGTGCCGTCAATCAGATGCACGGCGGCAACAGGCTGACCGTTATACCCGGCAATATATGAATGAAGGCAAGATAAGTTTCTTTTAAAGAATAAATCCACCGCCTCAGCCGATTCGCCAAAAACATCAGACCACAGCGTTTTCAGGCTTGGCAAGTCGGCATTTCGCGCCTTGCGGCAAACTGTACTCATATTTTAGGCACCGCCCTGAATCTTTGATAGACAATTTCGGGATGGTATGAAAGCTTTGCCTTTCGCAAGCCCTCAATTCCCATATCCTCCTCGCGGTTTAGGTAACGGTAACCGCGGAGCATTTTAGCGAATTCATTGTTGATTACGGCGTAACTGCCCTCGTAACCGGTCAGCGCCTTTTCAAACATAACGTCAAAGCACACGGGCGAAATTTCACAACCGAGCGTCATGGCAACGGGGATAGAATCAACATACAGCACCGCGCCCTTCATTGAAAATTCTTCAAGGTTAATAACCGCGTCCTGGATTACTCCGTATTCGCCGTAGTTTTCAAAGTCAATTTCCTTTTCCCTGTACCACTCGCGCACAACCTTCAGCGCGTCGGCAGCGGTTGAGCTGTCAAGGCATTTTACCTCCGTGTTTCCGTAGGTTCGGAAAAATTTAGAGATATGGTTGCGCTTGGCGTGATATTTTTTTCCCGAAAGCTCAGCGAGGTTTTCGGTAAGGTAGATATAATCGCAGGTGTCAAACTGCTCCTCAAATTCAAAGCCGCCGGGAAACAGTCTGCCAAGCTCGCCGCGTTCATCGGCGGAAAGATATTCAAAAGCCGCCGTGCCGCCGTTTTGTCGTTCCGAACGGATTACCTCCTCAACAGCTCCCCTGACGTTTTTGCCGTGCGGAAGGCAATAACCCCACACGGTGCCGTCGCTTTTGTAATAAGCCTTTATTACGGTCTCGTCATAACAGGCTATTCTTAAATCGTATACCCTGTTCCAAAGGTACGCCGATACGGCATTGCACTCACAGCCGAGCGCTCCGGGTGTTTTATATACTTCATCCAACAGTTTAATATCGGATTTTTCCAAGCGTCTGAAATTTAGCATAAAATAGCATCTACTGCCTTTTCAATATCTGCGGCGATTTCCCCGATTGAGCGGATTTCGCCGTTATTACAGCAATTTATTACCTGCCATCCGCATTTTTCAGCCGCGTAAAGCGCGCTGCGGCGGCAGCTTAGCAGGAAGCTTAAATTGCTTTCGTGCAAATCTTTTTTTGAGTTATCGCCCATATAGCGTTTTTCCATAAGCTTTTGCGACACTTCCGGGTCAACGTCAAGATAAATTACGGCGTCGGCCTCCGGCAGTCCGAGCTTTTTGTACTCAAAATCCGACTCCCATTCAATGAAGCTGTCGCGCTCGCTGTCCCCGACCTTTGCCATTTGGTAAATAATGTTGGAGGTCGCGTAGCGGTCGCTGAGAATCACCGTGCCGTCGCGGTAGTCCTCCTTCCAAAACTGCAAAAAGCTTGCCACCCGGTCAACCGCGTAAAACGCCGAAGCGGCGTAGGCGTTGACGTCGCCGGGATTGCTTCCGAATTCGCCGCCGAGGTACATTTTAACAAGCGACGAGCTCGGATTTGAGTAGTCGGGAAATTCAAGCCTTCTCACCTTTAAGCCGCGCGAGCTTAGCTTTTCGGCAAGAATTTTGGTTTGGGTGGCTTTTCCGCTGCCGTCAAGTCCCTCGATTACGATAATTTTACTTTTCACTTTTCCACCGGCTGTCTTTTGTATTTTTCACGCATTTCCTTTTGCTTTCCGCAGCACATATTGCCCTCGGGACACGGTCCGAAAATACACGAAGGTCCGCAGTTTTTAAATAAGTTCGGGGCAACCTCAAGACACTGCAGCAGCATTTGCTCCGCGACCTCGCGGATTTCCCACTGGGCGCGGTTGCAGCAGCGGTGCGCGAAAAAGTTTTGCAGGCTGCGCGCGTTAAAGGTACACACAATTTTTGTGGTCGAAGCGTTCGGAAGAATAAAACGCGCGTCCTCGTTCGCCTTTTTTACAAAAGCCGAGTACTGCTTTTTGTTTTCCTCTTTAAACGCCTGCATTATTTCCTCGTCGGTGCCCTGCAGCTCCTGCTGTTTATAATCGCTGATATACCCGGCAACAAGCGCGTCGCGGATTTCCCTGTACGCCTGAGCCTGAACCCTTAGCGCGTTGTTGTACGCGTCAAGCGCCTTTTTATTTTTTGAGATTTCGGGCGGAGTCACAAAATCAAATCTTGTGCCGTCAACATACCTCTGCGACTGCTGGCTGTAGGAAGCGATTCTGTGGCGCACAAGCTGGTGCGAGCAGGCACGTGAAATCCCCTCGATTCCAAAGGTGAAGGAAGCGTGTTCGGTGGGGCTCGCGTGACCTAAATCCGCAAGCATATTTATAAACGAAGCTGTTTTTTCCTCTGTAAGCCCCTCTCGGATGTCCTCGATGCCGGACGGAGAATAGCAAAGCTTTGCCGCCATTGCTACAGTTTGCTCCGGATTCGGCGTGTGCGCGAGCAAGGTTACCTTTATAGCCATAATCATCCTCTTTTCTGCCAAAAATTGCAGTTACCCATAATATTTTACATAATTAAAGTTATTATAACATTTTACTGACGTTTTTTCAATACCGCGCGCCCATTTTTTTAGGCAATACCGCATAATTCAGGTGTGCGGATTGCGCAGCAAGATTTTTCGTCAGGTTGTACAAATAAACACAAAAAGGCAGCCTTGAACAGACTGCCTTTATAAATGTATTAATCTCCGAACTGGTTGAATCTGGAAAGGAATTCCTTTGTGCGCGGACTTTTCGGATTTTCTATAACCTGCGCCGGAGTTCCCTCCTCCTCGATAACGCCGTTGTCCATAAAAATGATTTTGTCGGCGACATCGCGCGCAAAACCGATTTCGTGGGTAACGACTATCATTGTGCTGTCGGTGCTCTTCAGTCCCTTGATTACGTTCAGAACCTCGCCTGTAAGCTCGGGGTCGAGCGCGGACGTGGGTTCGTCAAAGCAAAGCACGTCGGGATTCAGCGCGAGCGCGCGAGCGATTGCAACACGCTGCTGCTGACCGCCGCTGAGGTCGCAGGGATAGCTTTTGCTTTTTTCGGTAAGACCGACCTTTTTCAGCAGCTTTTCGGCTTCGCTTTTAATTTCGTCCTGCGCCTGCTTATAGGTTTTGGCGCCCATATATTCGCCCTTTACTTTAATTTGCTCCTTTGCCATAAGCTGGGGAGCCAAAATCAGGTTCTCAAAAACCGTATACTGCGGAAAAAGGTTGAACTGCTGAAAAACCATTCCGAAGTGCAGGCGGTTTTTTCGGATTTCGCTTTCCCTCTTTTTTGAAGGATCGGCACCGTCAAACAAAACCTCGCCGTTAACCGATATAACACCCTCCTGCGGAGTCTCCAAAAAATTGATGCAGCGCAAAAGAGTGGTTTTGCCCGAACCGGACGAACCGATTATGGCAAGCACCTCGCCTTTTTCAAGAGAGAAGCTTATGTCCTTTAGAACCTCGGTTCTTCCGAAGCTCTTTTTAATGTTTTTAACTTCAAGTAATGCCACAGCGCTTCCCCCTAACCCTTGTAATAATCAAGCTTTTTCTCGATAAAGCGGAAAAGCAGCGTAAGCACACCGCAGAACAGCAGGAAGAACGCGCCGGTGTAAAACAGCGGCCAAATTAAACCCTGTTTAGAAAAGTTTTCGGCTTCCTTTAGAATTTCGGGAATCGCGATAACACGCGCAAGCGAGGTATCCTTAACAAGTGTAATTATTTCGTTGCTCATCGGCGCTACGATGCGCTTAAACACCTGCATAAGCACGACCTTGAAGAAAATTTGACTTTTCTTCATACCTAAAACCTGACCTGCTTCGTATTGTCCCTTTGGAATTCCTTCAATTCCGCCGCGAAAGATTTCGGAAAAATACGCCGCGTAATTAATGATAAACGCAATTATCGCCGCAGCAATTCTTTCTCTCATTCTAACGCCGAAAAGAAGCGGCGGAACATAGAATACTACAAAAATTTGAAGCATAAGCGGTGTGCCGCGGATAATCCACACAAAGGTGCGTGTCAAAGCCTTTAGCGGAGCGAATTTCGACATTGAGCCTAACGAGATTATAAGACCCAGCGGAATTGCCGCGACGAGGGTTACCGCAAAAATTATACAGTTTTGCGAAAAGCCCTCAAGAAGTTGTCCTGTTACTGTTGAAAATTGATCCATTGCCGTTTAGTTAATTATTTTAAAAGGAGAAGATCGGAAAGATTGTATTTCTTTGCGATTTCAGCAAGCTTGCCGGATTTTGCGACGCTGTCCATAGCCGCGTTAACCTTTTCAAGTGTGAGTCCGCTGTTCTTTCTGAGCGCGATACCGTACTGCTCGGGAGAAAAGCTCTTTGACTCTACCATTTTAAGGTCAGCGTAATCGGACTCACCGGTGAGTGTACCGATTGACATTACATAGTCGATGATTGCAACGTCCGCGTTGCCTGACTTTACTTCAAGAAGAGCCGAAGCCTGTGACTGAACCGCAACATATTCGGCGCTCTTAAAGAATTCGTCGCCCTTTGCTACTTCCTCGCCTGCCGAGCCCTGCTCCGCAACAACCGAAGCGCCCTTAAGAGCATCCGCGCTTGTGAACTTTTCGGCATTCTCAGCCTTAACAACCATAACCTGCTTGTTCTCCATGTAGGGAGTTGTTATATCCATATTCTGCTTTCTTTCGTCGGTGATTGTAAGACCGTTCCAGATGCAGTCGATTGACTTCGAGCTGAGCTCCATCTCCTTTGAATCCCAGTCAATTTCCTGGAACTTAGCCTTAACGCCGAGCTCCGCGCAAACCGCCTGAGCAAACTCTGTTTCAAAGCCTGTCAGTTCGCCGTTGTCATCCTTATAGTTCATCGGCTGGAAGTAGGTGATACCGATTGTCATTTCACCCTTCTTCGCGATTTCATCCCAGTCTGCCGAAGAAACAGCGGAATCCGATGTTGAATCGGCTGTTGAACTTGATGCGGAACCGGATGCCTTTGAACCGGATTCCTCCTTCTTAGCGCCGCAGCCTGCGAACGCTGTCGCTGTCATAAGACCTGCCATTAAAAGAGCAATGATTTTTTTCATAATTTTTCCTCCGTAATTTATTTTCATGGAGCGCCGGATTATATCGGCGCGTAACCTTGTATATTATACAATAACAATTTAGCAAAGTAAAGTGTTATTTTGATAAAACAATAAATTTTGAAGATTTGTACAAAACTTTAGTTATAATTTATGCTTACTTAACAGGTTTTAGCAAAATGTACGTTTCATCAATGCTCTTTTAAAACACAAAAACAGCCCGGATAAACCGGGCTAAAAAACTGTGTTTACTTATTATTCATCATCTGTTTTTACGAACATTCTTAATCTTCTCTTTAAATGAGATATATTTTCAAATCTAAATCCATACTCGCGTGCAGATTGTTGAAGTTGCTGAACACTTTCGCTATTGTAGTTCGATAACAACATTCCGTTGACCTTATCTTCACCAAACTTAGTTTTCAGGAAATCGTAAAAACCAAGCAAATATAGATTGCTATAATTGATATGTGTATTATACTCGTTGTTGACATACTTACACAAATATACATTGATATTTTCACGCATTGCTTTGAGTGGTCTATCATCAATATCGTATTTATTGCTGGCTCTCACAATAAATTTAAAATAACTCCCGTGCCAACTTGCCAATACATAATTTCTCCACCCATCTGTCATAGCATTAAACTTTGTAAGCAATGTATAACATCTATCAGACAAATGAATAGTTCTACCAGGCAAAAGAACGGTTTTAGTTTTGTGGCTGATATCGCGCTCTTGCATTTCTACAATTTCAGTGGCATTTTCAAATCCATTGTAGTAAAGCAAAATAATCAATTCAAGATAATCTGCACGAATGTGATTAGCGCTATCGGTATGAAGTCTCCGGATAATATCTTCAACCATCTCCCAAGTTAATCGCTCTCTACCTTTAGATATGTTTTTTATAAATTCTATTCCTTTTAATTTCTTATCACGAAACGGAGTCCTAATAAGTTCGTATTCGTCAATATAATAATCAAAAATCTTACGGTAAATAACAACAATCTGGTCAAGTGTCGAATTGCTGGAAATGATATTGGAATCAGCCCCATTCCGGCGGGTGTCCACCTCGGTAAAGAACCCAATCAAATCATCGGCATCCATATCCACCAACGCCTTACCTATCTTCAACTCATAAGCGTAAAGCTGTGTTTCTTTTATTATTTTTCTGTGCTTTACATATTTTGCTCCATCTGGGCTTGCAAAGAAATTATCAAGTAGTTCATTAGTTGGAATTTTACCCATAATTTACACCTCAATAACACGATATATATTACTCTACATTACATATTATAGCAAAATCAGGTATAGTTGTCAATATTTTTTGCTATTTATTTTAGCAAAACGAAAAATCGGAAAAACAGCCCGGATAAACCGGGCTGTCAGTGAATTTCGGTTATTATTTAATGTAAGAGCTTGAGCCGCCGATTGCGCCGTCTATGCCTGTAAAGCCTGAACCGCAGCAAACGTAAACTCTCATATTTGCCTTTCCGATTGAGGGAACCGTGAGCGTTCCGCCCGAAACGTTCTGGACGTCGCCTGTTACAGCGTCAATATACTTTCCGTTCGGAACGCCCTTAAAGGTAGCTCCGCCCGAAATTGCGACAAGCGCGAGACTGTCGGTGGTGTCATCCGTATAACGGCGGATGAACGCCATATTTCCTCCGCTAACATTTGCGGAGTTAGTTGTATACTGTCCCTTCTGAAGAGCGGGAATCGCGCGTCTGATTGCGTTAAGCTTTGAAAGGTGCTTTGCGAGCGGACTTTCAAGAGTCTGCTTAACCGTACCGCTTGCGGTATATTCGCTGAAATCGGAAGCGTTTACATCGCCCTCAAGATAATTACCGAAGTAAGCTCTGCCCGAGCTTTCAAGCGAGATGTTCGGACCTTCGTCAATTTTCGCGCCCTTCTTGAATTCAACCTCAGAGCCGTAGTAAACACACGGAATTCCGCGGAATGTGAACATAAGGTCAAGGTTTTCAGCCCATGTCTGAGTGCCGCCTGTAAAGCGTGTTTTCTCGTCGGGCTGTTCAGGGGCGTAGTCGTGCGAATCTACATACATAACGTTGTAGGTAGCATCGTTGTAATACTTGTCGGTGCCTGTGGCAAAGCCGAACGCGTTGCCGGCGTTGCCGAACATACGGTGCATCTGGAAGTCGATTGCTTCCATTCCCGAAGCCTTTGAACGGTCGGGAGTGTGGTAGCTTACGCCGTTTAAGAGCGCGTTGGTCGAGGTAGGCTGGTTGGAGGTGTTGTCCTCGGCAAGATAGTGGTCAAACACAACGTTCATATTGCTGTTAACAGCCTCGGGAGTGGATTCCCATGACCATTTGTCAGCCCACTTGCTGTTGCTTTCCTTCCAGGTGTAGTACGGAGTACTTTCCTCGGCGTGGTCGCGGTACCAAATTTGAGTGTAGCGTGTGCAGATTTCGCCGAACATCATAAAGTTTGGCTTTCCTGCCGCCTTTGCCGCGTCATAAATCTGGTTGTTAAACATCAGGTTAAGTACAAGTCTGGGGATGTGGCGCACGGTGTCAACACGGAAGCTGTCCACGCCTCTTTCAATGTAATTGCCGTATGTATCGGTAATATACTCGGCAACCGCCGGGTTTTCGGTGTTGAGGTCAACACAGTCGCCGGCAATCTGACAGAACTTGCAGGTCCAGTCGTCCCAGTTAAGGCTCTGGAAATAACCTGTGTGATAATAGTTGTTGGAGTTGTACTTGGCGTCGGTTGACACCTTGTTCATTCCGTAGTCGGTTGAGGACGGCATATTGCCGGTGGAGTTTCCGTTCGAGCCCGAGAAAGTGGTGTTCTTCATAAGGTTCAGTCTTTGCTGATACTGAACCTCGGGCTTTTGATTCCAGTATTCCTCAGCCGATTTAAGTCCGTAGCTGCTGAGCAGGTACTCGGTTGGAGTCATTGAAGCTTCCAAATCGGAAAGGTCCTTCGAATAATCCTTTTCGAACAAAGGACAAAAGTGCGATTCGCCGAAGTTTCCGGTGTGCTGGAACACAACGTCCTGAATAATCTTCATACCCTTTTCGTGAACCGCGCGGATAAGGTCGTCAAAGTCAAAGTCGTCGCTTTCGTAACGCTTGTCAACGGTTGAAAAGTCCATAGCGTGATAGCCGTGGTAATCATAGCCGGAAGCGTTTGTTACAACCGGAGTTACCCAGATTGCCGAAAATCCGAGCGCCTTAATGTAGTCGAGCTTGTCGGCAAGTCCCTTAAAGTCGCCGCGCCACGCGGGGTCGGAATCGGGGTTGTTCGCTTTGGAATCATCCCAGCAGTGAACATTGTTGCCGGTATCTCCGTCATAAAAACGGGTTGTCATTACAAAATAAATACTTTCTTCGCGAAGGTCAACACTGTCAACGGGGTCGGCTTCGTCGGGGTTATACTTTGACCACTTACCGTCTGAGAACCACCATTCCCTGGTTTCACCTTCATCTGTCGTAAGCTTCTGCTCCTTGGAATACTGTTTTCCTTCCGCGTCAGTAATAAGAGCGTTCACCTTTGTTACATTGCTTACGGTGAAATTATACCAATCCCCCGATTTTGTCATTTTTTCGCCCGGATAGGCTTTTGACATTGCGTCGTTGGTTGGCAGCGAGTTCCACAGATAAACATACGGCTGGTTAACGCCGTCCTGTCTGGCGTGGATGATAATTTTACCCGCAGCGTCAGCGGACTGGGGCTCGTTAGCGCCTGCAGCCGCTGCCGTGATAATTCCGCCGGTAATGATGACAGCAAAGACAAGGAAAACAGAAATAAACTTTTTTACTCTAGTCATAGTTTCACCTAAATTACATATTAATCATTCTCTGTATCGCGGTTGAGTCCTTAATGGTTACAACGCCGTCGCCTGTAACGTCGCCGAGTTCAACGTTGATGTCAAGGTATCCCACATATTTAGCGATGTACTTCTGAATGTAGGTTGCGTCCTTAACGTTAACCGCGCCGTCCATATTAACGTCGCCTACCTGATAACCTGTTGCGGATGTGGGCGAAGTGGGAACCACTTCAGGTGTTGTAACATTTGTGGGTGCCGTAACGTCGCTGTCGGTAGCTGTATAAGTGTAGGTCTTGTTAACGGTTGTGTTGTCCGAAGCCTGAACAAATACCTCTACAGTGTACTTACCGAGCATTGTGGGGGTAAAGCTGTATGTGCTGCTAAGGGTGTAATAAGGTGTGTTTGAAACACCGTTGGGATCCTTAACGATATACTTGTAGAACAAAAGGTTGGTGCCGGTTTTTCCGCCGCCCGCGTTAACCGAAACGGTCGCGGAAACATTGCGTTTAACCATATTGAGATTGCCGGGAACTACGCTCTTGATTATAGGCTTAACAAGCGAAGCGTCGCTTTCAACATTAATCTTCATTGTACGCGAATTGGTGTTGCCGGCTGTGTCTGAAAAGTCAAATGTGATTGTGTAGTTGCCTGTAGCTGTGGGAGTCCACGAAGCAGCGCCTGTGTAATTCTGGGCGATTTGCGAAGTAGCGCCCGAAGCGTTTGTTACGCTGAACTTGTAAACAACAGTGCCGCTTGAGCTTACTGCGTTCGCGGTCAAATCAACTGTTGTGCCTACATAAACAGAGCTGTCGGGATCCGCGGAATACGACTTAACCTGAATGGGGCTTGTGTCGTAAACAGACCATGTGTTGGTTGAGTTGTCATAAATCTGACCGTTCATTGTGGTAAGGTCAGAGGTCTGGGGACTGCCGCCGCTGCCGTTGAAGATACAGCCTGAATATTCCTTTGAAGCCGTGTAGGAATAAATGTTGTCCTCAACCTTTGTCATTGTAACGCCCGGCCAGGATGCGTTTTTGTCGCTGTCGCTGTTCCACATATAGCAATTGGGGTTGCTCCAGCCGGCAGTGTTTTTAAGATAAACCGTTACGCCGCCCGAAGCGGGAGTTGTTGGACTTACAACGGGGGTTGTTCCCTGTGTGGGTGTAACGCTGCCGCCCGAATAGGTTGACCATGAACCGGAGCTGAGGTCATAAATCTGTCCTGCGCCGGGATAACCCATGTCGTTTGTCTGATTGCCGTTGCCGCCGCTTCCGTTGTTGAAAATAATGTTGGCGTAAGACTTGGGCAGAGTGTAAGAGTAAACTCCGTCCGAAACCTTGGTCATCTGAATACCGGGCCACGCGGCGTTTTGGTCGCCGTCAGTCCACATATAACAGTAAACATTTGACCATGAGTTGTTCAGCCTAACGTAAACAGTATCGCCTGCCGCGGCAAAAGCGCTTACTGTGCCGCACATCAGCGCGGTAAACAGCAAAGCCGCGCACAGAATCAGGGACAAAACCTTGTGCTGATGTTTTACCATAATAGTGTTCCTCCAAACTTAAAAAATGTATTCGGATAGTAAACAATACTACTCCGTATTTACCCTTTAATAATACTATAGTTTAAATAAATCAATTTTCTTTTTTAGAATAAAAGATTTTTTCGTCTGCCAAAATTCAAGGTGCGTTTTTGTTAATTTTCAACAACGGAATACACCTTTTTACTTACCAAAAAATCTCGGCAAGGCGTCAGCCTTACCTTGATTTATTTGTACAACCTGACGAAAAATCTTGCTGCGCAATCCGCACACCTGAATTATGCGGTATCGCCTTAGCGGTTCATTTTCCGCGAAACGCAAAAAACGCGCGGTTCAATCCGCGCGTCCTTTTTTTATTCTGTCCCAGTACGCCTTAAACGCCTGTTCGGTTTTGTTGTCGCCGTGACGGTAATACACCCTGTCCTTTATGGCGTCGGGCAAATACTGCTGAGGCGTGTAATGATTCGGAAAATCGTGCGGATAAAGGTAATGCTGTCCCTTGTCCGGGTTGTCCTCGCCGTCGTAATGCTTGTTTTGAAGCTGACGGGGAACAGGTCCGCTTATGCCCTTTCTCACGTCGCTTAACGCCGCGTCAATTCCCAGGTAAACGGCGTTTGATTTAGGCGCGCTGCACACCAGCACAACCGCGTCGGCAAGCGGAATACGCGCTTCGGGCAAGCCCACCGCCTGGGCGATATCCACGCAGGCTTTTACAATCGGAATAATTTGCGGATAAGCAAGCCCCACGTCCTCGCAGGCACAAACCATAAGTCTGCGGCACGCGCTCGGCAAATCGCCCGCCTCGAGCAGCCTCGCAAGGTAATGCAGGGCTGCGTCCGGGTCGCTGCCCCTCATACTCTTTTGGTAGGCGGATACTATATCGTAATGCTCGTCGCCGTCCTTGTCATAACGCATAGAGCTTTTCTGCACCAGCTGCTCAACGGCTTCGGGCGTGACAATTCTCCTGTTGCCGTCGGAATCCGCCGCAAGCACCGAAAGCTCAACGGCGTTCATCGCCTTTCTGACGTCGCCGCCGCAGCCTGAGGCTATTTTGCTTACGCATTCCCGGGGAATTTCAATCTCAAGTCCCTGCTCCTCCCCGAGCAGCCTTGCCGCGCGCAAAACCGCCTTTTCAACCTCCTCAGGCTCAACCGTCTTGAACTCAAACACGGTTGAACGGCTCAAAATCGCGTTATAGACGTAAAAATACGGATTTTCGGTGGTTGAGGCTATGAGCGTTATGCTGCCGTTTTCGATGTATTCAAGCAGAGTTTGCTGCTGCTTTTTATTAAAATACTGAATTTCGTCAAGGTACAGCAAAATGCCGTTTATGCCCGAAAAGGTTCCGAGCTCCGAAACAACCGACTTTATATCGGCGGTTGACGCTGTTGTACCGTTAAGCTTTTTCAGCATTTTGTTTGTTTTGTTGGCGATATAGGTTGCCAGTGTGGTTTTTCCGACTCCCGAAGGGCCGTAAAATATCAGGTTTGGTATGTTTCCGCTCTCAATGATTTTTCTGAGCGGCTTTCCCTCGCCGATAAGGTGCTTTTGACCGACGATATCCTCAAGCGACTGCGGACGGAAACGGTCGGCAAGCGGTTTGTTCATAATATCACCTTTTTATGAGCGAAGCTTTGTGTTTAAGGCAATACCGCATAATTCAGGTGTGCGGATTGCGCAGATCAAGGTAAGGCTGACGCCTTGCCGAGATTTTTTGGGCAAGCTGACGGAATAATATTCAAGCAAGCCGTGCGCATTGAATTGTGCGGTGTTGCCTTAATAAAATGTAGGGTTCGGTTTTGCCCGACCCCTACAATAATTGATTATTCGTAAAGAGGATATTTTTTGCAGATTGCCTCTACGCCTGCTCTTACCTTTTCCCTGCTGTTTTCGTAATCGTTAAGAACAAGGGTGATGTACTCCGCGATAAGCTCCATATCGTCTTCCTTAAGACCTCTGGTTGTAACTGCGGCTGTACCGATACGGACGCCGCTTGTTACAAACGGTGAACGCGGTTCGCCCGGGATTGTGTTCTTGTTTACGGTGATGTAGCAGTCGTCAAGACGCGCTTCAAGCTCCTTGCCGGTTACGTCGGCGTCGCGCAGGTCAATCAGCATAACATGGTTGTCGGTGCCGCCCGAAACAAGCTTTACTCCGCGCTTCATAAGTCCGTCGGCAAGAGCCTTGCAGTTTGCCACAATCTGCTTGCCGTATTCCTTAAACTCGGGCTTTAAAGCCTCGCCGAAGCAAACAGCCTTTGCGGCGATTGTGTGCATAAGAGGACCGCCCTGCGTACCCGGGAAAATAGCCTTGTCAATCTGCTTTGCGAACTCCTCGCGGCACAAAATAAGACCGCCTCTGGGACCGCGAAGTGTTTTGTGCGTGGTGGTTGTAACAAATTCGCAGTAGGGCACGGGGTTGGGATGAACGCCTGCCGCCACAAGTCCTGCGATGTGAGCCATATCAACCATAAGGTAAGCGCCAACCTCGTCGGCAATTTCACGCAGCTTGGCAAAGTCGATGATTCTGGGATAAGCGGAAGCGCCGGCAACAATCAGCTTGGGCTTACATTCCCTTGCGGTTTCAAGAACCTTGTCATAGTCGATACGGTGAGTTTCACTGTCAACTCCGTAAGGAACAAAGTTGTAGTATTTACCCGAAATGTTAACGGGTGAACCGTGAGTAAGGTGCCCGCCTTCGTTGAGGTTCATACCCATAACGGTGTCACCGGGATTAAGCATCGCGAAGTAAACGGCTGTGTTAGCCTGCGCACCCGAATGGGGCTGAACGTTGGCGTGCTCGGCTCCGAAAAGCTCGCAGGCGCGCTGACGCGCGATTTCCTCTACAACGTCAACACACTGGCATCCGCCGTAGTAACGCTTTCCGGGATAACCCTCGGCGTATTTGTTTGTGAGGTGGCTTCCCATTGCCGCCATTACCGCGGGGGTAACAATGTTTTCGCTTGCGATAAGCTCAAGGTTGCGGCGCTGTCTTTTAAGCTCGTCCTCCATTGCGTTACCGACTGCGGGATCGTACTCCTTTAAGTAGTTAAGCGCGGCGATATTTGTCAATTCACTCATTTTTAACTTCCCCTTTTTTAAAATTACCCGGGCGGTGTGCTTGTCCGCCCTTTAATTTATCTGATGAAAACAGCCCTGCCGTTTTCGCGGTTAGCTTATTTTATTCGACAACGCAGTATTGCGGAAAAAGACCGCAAAGATTGTCAGCATTTTATTAGATAATATTATTCCTCAGGCGTTTTAAATCGCCGAGGGTTTCCATTTTGCCTGCCTCGTTTCTAAGCGCGGCGGCTCCCTTTATTCCTTTAAGGTAGCCTGCGACAAGCTTGCGCGCCTGGCGTATGGCTATGTATTCGCCCTTGTAAAAAACCATTTTTTCAACCTGAGCCACCATTGTGTCAAGCCTTTGGTCAAGAGAAGGATATCGGAGCGGAGCTTCCGGATTTTCAAGGTAAGCGTTAATCTGACTGAAAATCCACGGATTGCCCATGCTCGCCCTGCCTACCATAACAAGGCTGCAGCCCGTAAGCTCCATAACCTCCCGGGCTTTTTGGGCGCTGTCAATATCTCCGTTGGCTATAACCGGAATTTTAACGGCGTCGTTAACCTGTTTTATGCTTTCATAATCAACAGACGGCTTGTAATACTGCTGTCTTGTTCTGCCGTGAACGGTGATTGCCGCCGCGCCTGCCTGTTCGCAGATTTTCGCGACCTCTACGGCGTTAACGCAGGTGTCGTCCCAGCCCTTGCGGATTTTCACGGTGACGGGCACCGGACTTTCCTTAACCACAGCCCGCACGATTTCACCGCACAGCCGCGGATTTTTCATCAAGGCGCAGCCGCTGCCGTTGCCGCTGATTTTCGGCGCGGGACAGCCCATATTGATGTCGATAATGTCGGGACGGTTTTCAGCCGCGCGAAGCGCAGCCTCCGCCATACACTTTGGTTCGTCGCCGAAGATTTGAATTCCGCACGGGCGTTCGGCGTCCGATATTTGCATAAGCTCCTCGCTTTTTTTGCTGTTAAACGAAAGAGCCTTTGAGCTGACCATTTCGCTTACGCAGTAAGCCGCGCCGTTTTCCATACACAATTCGCGGTAGGCGCGGTCGGTCAGACCTGCCATTGGCGCAAGCAAAGCGCGCGACGCAAGCTTTACGTTTCCGATTTTAGGTATCATATCCTGCCTGTTCTTCCCCTGCCGCTTACTTTGGTGCTTATCAGCACGGCTGCCACAACGATAATGCCGACTCCGACACAAACCCACGACACAATGCCGGCGGTGTAATTGGTGGAATAAGTCTTTTTACTAATGGTTTTGGGCAGCGTGGGCGGTTCAAAAAACTCGGTTGGCTGCTGATTATAGGTGTAATTTTCAACCATACCGCCGCCGTTGTACTCGGTTTCGGGAGCAACGTATTCGGTCGGCGCCTCGGTTTGAACCTCCGGCTCGGTTTGAGGCTCAGGTTCGGTTTGGGGCTCGGGCTCGGGTTCCGGCTCGGTATACACCGGCTCGGTCACAACAGGCTCGGGCTCCGTCTGAGGCTCATCACCGGGCTGCGGCTGAGTGTCAACAATTTCAATCTGCTCCGTCACACCGGACTCGGCAAAAGCCGTAACGGCGGAAAGCGAAATTATTACCGCTGCAGAAAGCGCGGCGAATAAAAGTCTGCCAATTTTTTTCATCTTCATAATGAACATCCTTATGACGCGTTGGTTTTGCGTACGCACATATATATTGATTATAACAAATAAAGCTCATTATTTCAATAGTATTCGGCAATTTTTTTGACGCGTCACAGCAACACCTGCGCAAGCACCTCGCCGAGCAGCTCACCGGTGGTTTCCACCTCGTCAATCGAGTTGGCGTCCGTTCCGACCTCAATCAGCAGCGAACCGTCGCATATGTACTCGTTATACGCAAAGTAATCAAAGCTTACCGGGCGCGTCATTCCCGGGTAAAGCTCCTCTGCCTTGTTTTGAAGCTTAAGAGCAAAGCTTAAGTTGTTCTGCCAATTTTGAAAGCCGCGTTCGTTGTTGGGGTCGCAGCCGGCAAGAATCATTATCTGAGCCGCCTTTTTTCCGTCGTGTTCAAAAACCGTCTTTACCTTATTGTCGTCGGTGCCGAGCGCGTCACGGTGAATGTCGAGCACAACGCTGATTTCACTGTACCTTCCGCGATCGGAGTTCACGGTTTGCGCGCTTCTGTCGTAAGAACCGTCGTAGGTTGAATCGTGAACGGTTTTGTCGTGCAGAGTGTTTATTCCGCGGTTTTGCAAAACCTGAGTTATTTTGTTGCCCACCGCCACAACGTTGAATGCTTCGTTCTGAGTGCGCGAATAATAGCTTTCGTAGTAAAAATCAACGCTTTCGTCAAGGTACGCTTCGCTGGTGTGGGTGTGGTAAATCAAAACCTGAGGAGTTTTTGCGTTCTTTTTTACGCTGAAGGTAAGCGGCGTTTTCAGTATGCTTTCAAAGTCAAGGTCAAGCCCGGTACGGTTTTTTATGAAAAAATTGCCGACATAAGTTCCGTCGTTCGTTATTGTTTTTTCGCCGACGCTGTAAACCGCCTCGCCTCCGTGATTGCCGTATGAGTCATAGTACTCGCTTTTGTCGCGTTCGGGCGTTTCGGTCTGTATCATATTTGCGGCAGGCTTGACCTCCTCTTCTTTATCAGCCGCCGAAACGCTTTGCGGAGCGTCTGTTCCTGCCTCCACACGGTATTTTCCGTCGTTGAGCGTAAACGCCGCGGCAGCCAGCGCGGCGTCGTCGCCGTTGGCAAACGCCTGCGGCAGTCTTGTCAACAGGCAAAATACCGCCAATGCCGCAAGCATCAGCGCGAAGCCCGTTTTTATCCTTTTTAAAAATTTTCCCGCGTTTTTCAAACAAATCACCTGCTCCTGATATTTATATGAGCATACGGATGATTTTATTACATCAGCGCGACAAGCTCGCTGAGCGAAAACCTGTCCTGAATCGCGGCGTTAAGGGCAAACGCGATAAGCCGCGAGGCTCTTTCGGTCAGCAAATCAATTTCTCGCGGAATCACAATCATCTGTCTGCCGTCCGGTTCAAGCGACGACGCGTCCTGAAAATAATACCGGTTGCCGAGCAAATCTCCGGCAAGCGTCTGCACGTCCACAACGGTAGGCACGCCGATTGAAATCACCGGCACGCCCATGGTTTCGCGGCAGATTTTTGTTCTGTGGTTGCCTACGCCCGCGCCCGGCGACAGCCCGGCGTCGCTTATTTGCAGCGTACGCCCAAGCCGCTCGAGCCTGCGCGAAGCAAGCGCGTCAATCGCGATTACCGCTCCCGGCTTCACGGCTTTGACAATGCTCAGAAGATATTCTCCGGTTTCTATTCCCGTCTGCCCCGTTACGCCTGTTTGCACCACGGCGACAGGTCTGAGCCGGTCAAGTCCCGAGGCACGCGCGATTTCTCCCTGAATGTGCCGTGTGGCAAGCACCCTTTGCCCTGCCTTCGGTCCGAGCGAGTCAGGCGTTATGTCCATATTACCCAAGCCGGCGACAAGCAAAAGTCCGTTGACCGGCAAAAGCCTGCGGATTTCCGTCCCGATTATTTGAATACGTTCGTCGGTATCGCTGAAATTGTCGGTTAGCGACGGCAGCTCAACAGTAATGTACGTTCCCACATCCTTGCCCAGCGCCTGTTTCGCGCGGTCGTTTTTCACCGTCAGGCGCGACAGCTTCATTCCGCCTCGGCTGTATTCCTCAAAATCAACTCCGCCTATGCTTTCTCCGGCGATTTCACGCGCTTCAATCGCCAAATCGGTTCTCATTTGCATTCGCTCAACACCTTTTCTTTCACAACTGTTGTTTTATCCGGCACTTTTATTATTTGGGAAATGTTAAAACTTTATTCTTTACTTTATAAAATTCTTTTGTTATAATGTGCTTAATAATCCTTGTTATGAAAGGTTATGATAAATTTATGAAGAAAAAAGCAATAAAATATATGTCGTCGCTGTTACTTTCCTGTGCGCTTGCTTTCCCGGCAGCTGTAACCGCGGGCGCGGCGCAGACCGACGCGCTTCCCGAAAGCTACAGCTCGGTAGAAAAGGGATATGTTACCGAGGTTAAAGCCCAGAAAAACAACGACTGCTGGGCATACGCCTCGATGGCAACGTTTGAATCGGCGTTGCTCCGCGCCGGAATCCAAACCGGCAATATGTCAACCGACCACCTCAACCTGTGGGCGACAACGCGCTCCAACGGTAAGGGCTGGATACGCACCACCGCCGCGACCGGCTACGGCTCCTGCGCGCTCGGATATATGATGTCGTGGCAGGGAGGCGTGCTTCAAAGCGACCTTGAAGGCATTGATTTAAGCAAGCTGACCTTCGGCGACGAGGCTCCGCAAAATCTCGCGCGCTACGGCGCAACCTCGGCGCGGTTTTTGTACAAGGACGATCCCGCCGAAATCAAGCGCCAAATAATGAACCACGGCGGAATTTACACCTCATACGCTCACTCGGCAAACTGCCTCAGCTCAGACATTCTTTCGTACTATATGCCCGGGGATTATGACGGTTCCTATCAGGGACACGCGATTGAGCTTGTCGGCTGGGACGACAACTACCCTGCCGAAAAGTTTTCGACAAGCAGAACCGGCGAGGCTCCCGGCGGCAACGGCGCGTGGCTGGTTAAAAACAGCTGGGGCAACAATAATTCGCTCGGCGGCTACTTTTGGATTTCATACGAGGACAAATATCTGCTCCACTCGCGTTATAAGCCGTCTTACGCGATTGAAAGCTTTGAGGAAATCAACAGCGGCAAAAAGCTTCTGCAAAACGAAATTTACGGAGCGACCTATGAATTTGACTATGTAGACGGCGACGATATTACATTTATGAATCACTACGATTTTACCGACGAGTTTTTCACTCTCGACAAAATCATTTTCAAAACCGAGGCAAAGGGCGCTGATTACACGCTGTACTTTGTGCCCGACTCAAACGGCAAGCCCGTGAACGCCAAATCAAAATGGACGCGGCTTTCATCGGGAAGGGTTGACTACGCCGGATATATCTGCGACGATATCACCGATTTTGCGGTTCCGTATCAAAGCGGTTCAATCGCGGTTGAGCTTAACACCTCGCAAACCGGAAAAGCTGCAACTCTCGGCGTTGACGAGTGGCTTATAACCTCCGCCTCCGATTATGTTTTCATCAACGAATCGCTGAAAGGTCAAAGCTACATTTCATACGGAGGAAGCCTTCAGGACGTTATGGACTGGTACAAGGCTAACAACGACGACAGCATCGGCGGCACCTTCGTAATTAAAGCCGTATCGCTGAAGGAGGATTTTACGCCGGGCGACGTAAATCTTGACGGCACTGTTAATATAAGCGATGTAACGGAAATCCAAAAACACATTGCCAACATTCGCGAGTTATCAGGCAAGGCGCTCAGAGCGGCTGATTATAACCGCGACGGCAAAGTGGACATCACCGACGCAACCTCGGTACAGCGGTTTATCAACAAAGCAAAATAATTACGGCGGCGAACACCTGAGCCGAAAAATACCTTAGCACCATTATCAAATAAAACCGAATGTTTTTGTTTTCCGAATGAAAACAATTATCAAAAAAAGCCTTCTTCCGGCGCGGAGAAGGCTTTTATCTTTCGTCAATTATAACCGATAATCATAGAAAACAAACGTTGTGTATCAAAGCCTATTGTCGCGACCGACATTTTCCGTAAATTTGGAGCATAGCAAAAGGGAGACGCGGCGCGCCTCCCTAAATTGCGTTGCTTGGAAAGCTGTAACGAACGGAACGTTGTTCCCGTTAAACCACAGCTTCCGATAGATTAAGTTTTCTCGCGAAACACTTAACGTAAGGCTTAATCAAACGTAAAGTACGCGTCGTGAAAAACGCGACCTGATTAACCTCCGACGGGAATGAAAATGCCTTCGTAATCTCCGGGGTTTGAGTTGTGAGAATCGCCGCCGCCACCGCCGCCGGGTGTTACGCCCGAGGTTGTGATTACATCCTCTACGTCAAATTGTGTTACGTCCATACTAAGACGCTCATAAGCTTCTTTTATCATTTTAACGATTATCCTTTCCGTTAATTCTTAATTTCAAAAGGGTTACTGACCAAAGAACACGTTAGCCGCCTGGTTGTACCGGTAAAGAGCCTTTGCGAAATCCTTGTGAGCTGGTATAACATTGCTATTATATACGATATTCCTTGCGTAGTCAAGAGCTGAATAATTAAGGCAATACCGCATAATTCAGGTGTGCGGATTGCGCAGCAAGATTTTTCGTCAGGTTGTGCAAATAAATCAAGGTAAGGCTGACGCCTTGCAAGGACGACAACTCAGTTATGCGAATTTTACACAGCAGATATTAAAGCGTTTTATCCGATAATAGAATACATAAAACAGCAAAGCAAAAAGGCAGAGCGTTTTTGCTCTGCCTTAAAGTTTATAAATCAATATGTTTTTGAAATGTATTTCTGAATTCCTGTTACGTCGTCGATAGTTACCGAACCGTCAAAGTTGAAGTCGCACCATGATTTCTGCTGGCTATTAAGGTTAAGCGAACCTGTGAGAACCTTCTGGATGATGGTTGCGTCAACAACATTGATTTCGCCGTCGGAGTTAATGTCGCCTGTGCCGAGACCCTTCTTTGCCGGCTTGGTTACGGGTTGTGTAGCCTCAGTTGCCGGTTCTGTTTTAGGAGCAACCGTGGGAGCCTGTGTAACCGGTACGGTTGTGGGAGCAACAGTTGCGGGCTGTGTTGCCTTTGTTGTCGGCTGTGTAGCCTGAGTCGCCCTTGTTACGGGTTCCTCGGGCTCGGGAGTAATCCTCGGCTCCTGAGTTGTTTCGGGAGCGGCGGTTGTGGACTGTTCTGTGGGTTTAGCCGTTGTGGGCTGAACTGTTGCGGGAGCTGTTGTTTCCGCAGGAAGCGCCGAAACATATGTACAGAAGTCAAGAGCAACCCAACCGTTCTTTTTATTGTAGGTTGTGTAACCCCATGTGTAGCCGCCCGAAGCCTGAACCTTGGTAACGGAAAGCTTTGCGCCGTTGGGAACCAAACCAACCGAGCTGTTGCCTGTGCCGGCGCCGCTTCTCATATTCACGGGACCGTCGGTAACATTGTAAACGCCGGTTTTGTATTCAGCCTTGGTGGGCTCAACAATGTCGGCGGAATCTATAAGGTAAATATAACCCTGGAATGTCCACCAACTGTTGCCGCCGGGGTTGTAATCATTCTTGTGCGCGTATGTAAGGTAAAATGTTCTTCCGCCCCACTCTGAGTTTGAAAGCGTCATATTACCGTTGCTGTCGATTTGCTCAACAACCGCAACGTGACCGCCGCCGCTGTAGCACCAGCAGGCAATCGCGCCTACCTTTGGTGTGCTGCCGTATTTATAGTAGCCGTTGTTTCTGTTGTAGTCATACCACTGACCCGCGCCGTTCCACGAAAGCTTAGGCTCCTTACCTAAAATCTCGTAAGCTCTGCCGTAGGCGTAAGCCGTACAGTTTGGCAGGCCGTAGCCGTATTTTTGAAAAACGTTGTAATCGGAATTGTAGAAATACTTGTTAGAGTAAGCAGGCGCCGTAAGTCTCGGAGTAAAAGTTGCCGCTTTGGCAAAAATTGAAAGCGAGAAAACAGTTGTAATTAACAGAACAACCGTTACTGCCGCTGCCGATACTCTTCTTAAAGCTAAATGCTTCATGGGTATCACCCTTTCCTTAAATTGTATCTTCTGTATCTTCAAATAGAAAGTTGTTTTAAAGATTAAAGCTGATTACTTTTTTGTAACCAATGTTATTGTAACACAAGTTTTTAAAAAAATCAAA
Source organism: uncultured Eubacteriales bacterium (assembly GCA_900318495.1). GTDB lineage: Bacteria > Bacillota > Clostridia > Oscillospirales > Acutalibacteraceae > Ruminococcoides. The sequence continues at coordinate 2,934 of ONLA01000007.1, read as the reverse complement.
TTGTAATTAGCACGATTATAAATACACTATGCTGTGTAATTTGCTACAACATTCACAACATATTGTAACCTTTATAAAAATGTGTCTAAAAACTCAGTGTTTATGCGGATTTTTTTGAGCTTTCACAAAACTATTGTACCATATTGATATAAAAAAATAAAGGGGTTTTGCTTAATTTTTTCGATTTCAGAAAAATTACCTCCTGTGATTTGTTATTTTCAACAAAAATTCGCTCCGTAATAATTATGACAAAATCAGTTTATTCTGTAATATCATTTTCTGTATCCGAGGAAAAAATTTTCAGCTGATTGCGATTAAACAACAATATTGATTAATATTCAAACAAAAGAATATTGCAATCAATGAAAATATAATAAATTTTCAAAAAAAGCTTGCAATTTCAGTTTGATTATGGTAATATACTTATTGCGGTTAAAACGCATCTGCGCCGGTAGCTCAGCTGGATAGAGTGTCTGACTACGAATCAGAAGGTCGGGAGTTCGAGTCTCTTCCGGCGCGCCATAGAAAAAGGATACCCAATCGGGTATCCTTTTTCTATTTCACCTCAGCAGCGCAGAGGAAGAGTCTCGAAGGCGAGTGTGCCAAGGATGAAGCGTCAGCGCCATCCGCAGGCAAAAACAGTCCGGGGGGACACACTACATAAAGAAGGTGTCCCACCGGTTTTTGGAAATTCAGGTTTTATGCTGTTTTCTTTTGTTGTTGCTTTTCTGCCATATGACGTTGGTAATCGGCTTCCAGATCTTTGGGCAAAAGCGGCTTGATGATGCCTACGCCGTTGTAGTAGATGTCGATAATCTGATAACGCTTGCCGTCGAGGTAGTGAGCGGCTGATATGACGATTTTATCGATGAACTCGTGGACAAGCTCGCCTGTCAGCTCGGTCGGCTCAGTGATTTGCTTAACCTTTTGAACAAATTTTTGCAGATTAACCGTCTTATCGGTTTCGGCTTCAAGATAGCTCTCCATTTCGGGGAGCTTTTCTTTTAGTTCCTTCTGCTCGGCTTCGTAGGTGTTGCTCAAGGTTTCAAAGCGTTCATCACTCAGCTTGCCCTTAACGTTATCCTCGTAGATATGCTGTATCAATTTGTCAATCTCGGCTATACGCTTTTTCGCCTTTTCAAGCTCTCGGCGTTTAGCGGTCAGCTCTTTCTTCTTGTCAGCGTCGTAGCTTTCAAGCTGCTTACGGACAAATTCTTTCTCAAAAGCCTGAATGTTTAGAAACACTCGCCGCATACTTTCAAGGACAAGGTTCGTCAATGTTCTCTCCCCGATGTAATGCGAGGTACAGGTGTCGGGATTCTTGGAATAGCTCGAACACATAAAGTGCGGTGGATCACGCCGTTCCTTCTTACCTGACTGATAGTACATCTTCTGTCCGCAGTCATCGCAGAATACCAATCCCGAAAAGATACTGACCTTGCCTGTTCGTGTTTGACGGTGTCGGCTTTCCCGAATCTTCTGAACAAGAGCGAATGTATCACGGTCAATGATGGCAGGATGGACGTTCTCGAAGATCACCCAATCACTTTCCGGTCGGTTAACTCGCTTCTTATTCTTGAACGATTTGTTTGTGCTGCGAAAGTTTACGATATCGCCGCAGTATTCCTGACGCTTCAAGATGTTTGCTATCATTGCAGGACACCAGTGATTCGGAACAGATGGTGGTTTGCTACTCTTTCTGCCAATGCTGTTCCAATACTCCGTCGGAGTAAGAACTCTCTCGGCGGTTAGCTTCTTGGCTATTTGCGACGGTCCCATTCCTGATAAGCACATTTGGAATATCCGTTTAACGATTTTTGCGGCAGGCTCGTCAATTATCCATTTATATTTGTCGTTCGGATCCTTCATATAGCCATACGGTGGATTGGTTGTCAGCGGTTTGCCCGATTCGCCTTTGCTCTTGAATACCCTGCGTACTTTGTCGCTCGTATTCTTGGCGTGCCACTCGTTGAACCAATCCTGCATAGGTACAATATCGCTGATACCATTCTTGGTGTCGATGTTATCCATAACGGCTATGTAGCGGATACCCATTCGGTCAAATTCTTCTTCCAACAAGGAACCGACTACCAATCGGTTACGTCCGAGACGGGAATGGTCTTTGACGATCAGCGTTCCGATTTTACCTTCTTCACCGAGCTTCATAATCTCATTGAAGGCAGGTCGGTCAAAGTTCGTGCCTGAGAAGCCGTCGTCTATGAACAGGCGAGTATTTTTGAAACCGTTTTCAGCAGCGTATTGTTGTAAAATTTCTGTTTGAGATGAGATTTGTCAAGGGTATTTTCTGCCAAAGTTGTAATTTTCTTTCGTTCAAAAAAAACAAAACCGCCGAAAAAGCTGTAGATTTGCTCTGTCAGCGATCATATGTTTTTTCGACTGTCATTTAGTATAACTCAACCCATTTATGTACTGTCACATTAACAATGCCAGTCCTCGTAAAACACATTTAGCAATATAACTTTAATATAAAAATATAACAGAAAATGCTGCCAGACCGGAGCTTAAGTTATTGAAAAAACGGTTGTGACAATCATATAGCTGTCTGTTCATTTTGCGCATCAGGGTGCGGCAGATGTACAGTCCCAAGCCGCTGCCGCTGTTACTACCCGTATTGGAGCCGCGCCAAAAGCTGTCGAAGATGTGGGTCAGCTCGTTTTTGCTGAGTGTGCAGCCGCTGTTGCGGATATGGATCAGCTGACAATCATCCTCCCTTGAAAACGCAATGCTTATTTTCCTGCCATCGCCGTACTTGACGGCATTTTCGATAATGTTTTGCAGCACTTCAATGCTTCTCTCCAAATCGCCGGAGAGAATATGGTCGGAAAAAGCGTCTACAGCGAAGTCGATTTTCAGCAGGCTGAGCTTATCGGTGTAAAACGCCTTGATTTTGTCGATTAGCGCCGACAGATAAAA
>ONLA01000057.1 GCA_900318495.1 uncultured Eubacteriales bacterium | reverse complement strand
TTTCTTCTATTTATATCATACACCGCATAAACGAAAATTGCAATTCTTTACCCCCTGTTGCATCATTTTTATTGTGTGTCAAAATCTGATACGCTGTAAACAAAGATAATCACACTAAACCAAAGGCTCATAACGAAATCCGTTATGAGCCTTTGAAGTGGTCGGAGTGAAGGGACTTGAACCCCCGACATCCTGCTCCCAAAGCAGGCGCGCTACCAGCTGCGCTACACCCCGAAGTCTGCCGCTTTTGCGACAGCTAAATAATTATATATGAAAAGGAAAAATTTGTCAATACAAAAATCAGATGTTGCCGATTTTCTTGGCAATCTCGGCGGCGTTGTTGATGTACGCCTTTGGATTATACTTTTCGGCGTCCTCGCGGCTGCGAAAGCCCCAGCCGTAGAGCGCGGCGGCAAAATCCACCCCGGCGGCTGCGGCGGCTGCGGCGTCAACATAGCTGTCGCCCACAAAAACCGCGTCGCCGGGTTCGATATCAAAATGCCTGCACACGTCCGTCAGCATATCGCTTTTTTCCTGACGGATTTCAACGTCGGTGGCGCACACCACGTCAAACAGCATACCGATTTGCCTGTAGGCGTTGAGCATATTCGACACATACCTTCTGTTCTTTTGAGTGACGATTGCAAGCTTGGCGCCGTTGCTTTTGAGCGATTCGAGCGACTCCTGAATTCCGTCGTAGAGCAAAATCATTTCCTCGCCCTTCATTGAGTAAAGCTTGCTGTAATTGTTCATCGCGTACTCGATTTCGTCGGGCTTCATACCGTAAATATTCATAAACCCCTGCTCGAGCGACACGCCGATTACTCCGAAAAGCGCTTCGTGCGGAACCGGGCTGTAGCCCATTGCCCTTGCGGTTGTGTTCATACAGTAGAGTATGCCGGGAGATGTGTCGGCAATTGTGCCGTCAAAGCCGAGGATAACAAGTTTTTTCATAACAACACCTTCTTGTGTTTTCTGGATTAATTTTAACACAAAATTGTGCTAAAAGCAATGTTTTTAATTGACATTACACCGTAAAAGTTATAAAATTAATTAGCATAAAATTTTACGAGAGGAATGTAATATGTCTAAATCATCTTCATCCGTAAAGAAAAAAGAGCCTGCCGCGCTGCCGCAGGGTTACGCGCTTTGCAACGCGCTGGTCAATTATTTTATTCTTGTTATGTTCGTGCTGTTTCCGGTTTTCGTCAACCTGACCTTTAACGGAAGCTTTCCGTTTTTGCACTTTGACCGCGGATACTACGGCATCAGACACCAAAAATACTCGCTGTTTATGATTATGGCGGCAATTACCGTGATTGCCGAAATCTTGCTTTTGTTCACCGAGGGCAGTCAAAAAATACGTAAGAAATACAATTTAACAGACCGCAAAAGCATTATCAATAAGCTTTCGTTCACCGACTGGTCGGCGCTGGCGTTTTTGCTGACAGCCGCGATATCAACGATTTTTTCCGCGTACAAGGAAATGGCGGTGTTCGGCGAGGTCACCGTCGCTAACAACACCCACGGGCGCAACAACGGACTGCTGCTGTTTTTGGTGTATGTGCTTGTGTACTTTATGGTTTCGCGCGCGTTCCGCTACAGAGAACATATTTTCACGGCGTTCGCGGTTACATCGTCGTTTGTTTGTTTAATCGCCGTGCTGAACACCTTCTATATTGACCCCTTGAATATGTTTGAGCTTTTCAAGGATGACGAAAAGGTTTTCAATGATTTTCTTACCACAATCGGCAACAAAAATATGTTCGCGACCTACCTTTGCATAGCCCTGCCGGCGGCGTTTACAATGTCTGTGTGCACCAAAAGGCTTGTCTGCAAAATAATTTATCTTGTCACAACCGCGCTGTGCACCGCCGCGATAATTGTTTGCGACAGCGACTCAGCGGTGCTCGGAGCCTCGGCGTTTTTGATTGCGCTGCTTGTCGCTTATTCAAGGGATATTTTAAGGCTTAAAAAGTATTTCCTCGGGCTGACGGTAATGCTTGCCTCGGCAAAGGTTATGAGCTTTATCGTTACCGCCTCCGGCGGCAGCCACAAGGATCTTTCCGCGATTCCGTGCAAAATTATGGAGTCGGATTCAACCTTCATCGCGCTGGGTTTTGCCGCGCTTGTAACTGCGGCGCTGTTCATTCTGGACTTTAAAAAGCCCGGAATAATGCTTCCGAAGGCGGTTCCGGTTGTTATAATTTCGATTATAGCCGCCGCGGTTATCGCTGTTTTGGGCGTGATAATATACTTCAGCGCTGTTGACAGGGAAAGCGACCTCGGCGGTTTTGAGCGCATACTGCGGTTTAACAACGCGTGGGGCACTCACCGCGGAGTGATGTGGATTGACTCGATGAAGATATTCGGAGACAGTTCGTTTTTTGAAAAGCTGTTCGGCTCGGGTCCCGAAAGCTTCTACTTTAAATTTCAGCCATACTTCCCCGACCTTTACGAGTTCGGCGACGGCTCAACCGACGCGGCTCACAACGAATATATTCAGTACCTTATCAACCTCGGAATCGCCGGACTTTGTTCGTACCTCGCGTTTACCGGCGGCGCGCTTGCAAGGGCGTTCAGGGCTGTCAAAAAAAATCCCGTCGCGCTTGTTTACTGCGCGGTCGTAATTTCCTATATGGCACAGGCGTTTGTTAACATCGCCCTGCCGATTGGAACTCCGCTGTTTATAATTTTCGTCGCAATGTGTGAAAACGCCGCAAGGCAAAACGCTTTTGAAGCCGCCGAACCCGAAGCGGCAGCTTCAAAAGCCTGATAATTACGAGTCAAAATATATTATTTTATTGCGGGAGGTTTTATGAGAAAGGTTTTTTTGATTGCCGCGATATGCGCCGCCTGTGCTGCCGCGGCAGGCTGCTCGGCAAAAAACTCCGGTACGCCGTCCGAGGTTCAGGACAGTACCGTTTCGGAAAGCACCGTACAGGCGACAGTACAGACGACTGCCGAACCGGGGACAACCGAACCTGTAACGACCGAAACCGAAACGACCGTGCCCGAAACGGATTCGGGCGACGCGGAAATCAAAGCTCTGCTGACGCAGGGGCGCTGGGGTCTTAAAAATGTTTATGTTGACGGCGAGCTTTATCAGGGAAATTACTACGGCTCGATAATAAGGCAAACCGGTGCGTATATGGAGTTTTTGGAGGACGATACCTTTTCGTGCTCACTGGGCTTCACATATTGCAGCGGAACATACTCTGTTGACGGCGGCGAGGTTAACCTGCACCTTACCCAAAAGTCGAATGAAAAATCAATTCCTGTTGATACCGACGAAACCGGAACCATTGAGCTTGACCGCGAAAACAAAACAATAATGTTTGATTTTTCGAGCACCTCAACCAATGTAACAAACGAATTTGTACTTAATTAAAGCGCAAGCATAAGAAAAGCCTTCCCCAACCCGGAGAAGGCTTTTTGAGCTTATTAATTACAGCTTGTCAACCGTGCCGATAAAGAACGGTGTGTTGGTTTTGGTGTTGATGAGCATATAGAGGAACGGACGGTCAAGGCGAATATATATCGGTTCATCGGGTGTTGAGCCTGCCTTAATTTCAACAACGGTGGCCGCGCTTGCTTTTGTTCCCACTTCGTTTACGTCGATTGTTGTTTTGTGAATTACAGCGCCGATGCAGGGCTTAAGCGGAGCGTTTGAAATCATACCCGAAAAATCGGCGTCGTCGGGGCTGAACGCCTTAGTTATTCCCATTTCCTTGAGAATTTCGGCGAGGTCGTTGCCGTAATCAGCCTTGAACTTAGGCAGCCTGACCTCAAGCTTTCTTTCCTTAACCGAGCCGAGCGCTTTCACAAGCTTTTCGCCGTCAAGCGAAGCGACATATTCGTCAAGCGATGTGCCTGCGGGCGGAAGCAGAGCGGCAAACGCGTAGTTATAGCTCTTGAAGTCTTTTACAAAGCCCTGAGCCGCGCCGTCGGTGATGTATTTGAACTCTCCCGAAGAAAGGAACTCCACGTTTGACTTTGAGTTGTCGTAATTGGTAAACGTGCCTTCCCTTACCATCATGGTCGGGTCGTACGGTTCAGCCCATTCGCCGTCAAACGCCAGCGCGTTAACAAGGTACATATATGACTGAGGATTGATTTCCTCGAGGATGTTTTCAATCATACCGTCGGTGTTTTCCTTAACCCAGCCGTTGATTTGGTTCAGCGCCGCGTTGTTAAACGGAAGGTCGTTGATTTCAGCCGAATAATAATCCTTAACGGTGTTTTTAAAGCTTTCGTTGTAGGTTACCTGACCGTAAAGGGTGTTGCGCCAAATTGAGTTGGCGATGTTGAATTTTTCTTCGGTGCTGTAGGAATATTTCACGTCGTTTTGGTAATTATTTAAGAACTTGTTCATTCCGTCAAGCTCGATTCCGAGGGTATCCTCCATTTGCTTCAGCGTATCGCCCTTGGCGCCGTTGGCGGTCATTGCCAGCGCGTACATTACCGAAAGCGGAGAAACAAGCGTGTTTTCTTCTCCCCTTCTCGCCTTTTGAAGCAGGGAAACGCCGAAGCTCGCGAGCGCCTTGTTGCCCGCGTCGGCGGCTTCCTCGTCGGTGTAAACCTTCTTCATAACATAGCCTGCCATTTTTCTTTGAAGGTAGGTTGCGTCGGAAACATTCACCTTTCCGTCGCCGTTCGCGTCTGCGTATTTCATTTGGGTGTCGCTGAACGTAAAGTAACCGGCGCAGTGCTTTTGAATCATAGTTGAATCCTTGATTGAAATTTGACCGTCAAAGTTAACGTCGCCGATTTGGACGCCGCCTGCCGCCGCGGCGGAAACCGCCGAGCCCGCGGCGAGAACTGTGGCAAGAACAGCCGAAATTATTTTTTTCATTAATAACATCTCCTTTTAATAAAACAATTTCAGTTCTTTGTTGGTTTCATCTTTTTAAAGCATTTATTGAATATTTTTTTGCAAAAATCCTGTCTGATAAAGTAAATATAGCCTTTGCCAGAACAAAATTTAACAAAAATATATGACAAAAATTATACTTTATTTATATTTTATCACCTGAACTTCACATATGCAAGCCTTTTAGTTCAAATTTTTTTTATATTTTATTTTAGTCTTTATTTTTAAATAAAACTTTGATATAATAAATACTGAGGCAAGGAGAACTTTGCAAACGGGAAAATACTAAACAAGGAAGTGGCTTTATGCGCAATAAAAAATCCAAATTATTTTTCAACATATCAATGGTGGCGTTGCTTGCTTCGGCAATTGTCACAGCCAGCGTAATGACGGGATGTTCGTCCGACAATAAAGACAATTCAAAGGAAACCGGAGTTGTTCACGAAACCGAGGTTGCTACTTACGAGGTTAACGGCGTTGTGGTTGACGGGGACGGAAACATTCTTGACAAGGACGGCAAAAAGACCGGCGAAACGGTTCCGAGTCTTCCCGAGGAAATCAAGAACAAGCAGAACAGCGAAAAATCAGCCTCGGGCAATTCAAGCTCGGGCAATTCAAGCTCCGCGTCCGGCACAGGCAAGGACAAAGCTTCTTCAAAGGCTTCGTCGGGCGGCTCGGCTTCATCAAATTCCAAAAGCTCGGGCACAGGCAGCCAAAGCAGCCAAAGCAAGGCTTCATCAAATAATCAGACCTCGGGAGGAAGCAGCTCAAAGGCTTCATCGTCCGCAGGCAAATCGGGAAATAACAACAGCTCAGGCAAGCAAAGCAGTCAGGGCAGTTCAAAGTCGCAGAGCTCTTCTAAAAAGTCAAGCGCTTCGGGCAACGCGCTCGCCATCGGCAACAAGAAGTTCAGCGTAGGCGACACCGTTGTTTGCACCTACAATCTGCAAAACGCTTCCGAAAAGCTTTTGAATTATCAGGGCTTCATCAAGTATGACGGCTCTTACCTCAAGGTTAAAAGCGCTAAGCTTGAAGGCTCGGCGTCAAGCGGCGGACTGCTCAATTATGACCTCAACCAGGAAATCCGCTTTAACGGCTCCAACCTGAACGGCTACAACTACACCAAGTCGAAGGCTTTTGTAACCGTTGAGTATGAGGTGCTGAAGGCAGGCAGAACAGCCCCCAAGATTAACTGGGAGGTTATCACAGGTCTGAGCGAGAAAAAGTACTGTGACGACAACGGCAACCTTATTAACGGAATCACCGTTACAACAAACTATTCAGCACAGTAAGAAGTCAGGGCACGGCGTAACTGCCGCGCCCTTTTTTGCGCTTTTGTGGGTTGTGATAATATTTGCAATGTGATATAATAAAAGCAATACAATAATTACGCGGAGGATTATTTATGAAAGCTTTATTAAAAAAAATAACTGCCGCGCTGCTTTCGGCGGCGCTTATGCTTGCGGCTGTACCTTTTACGGCTTATGCCGCCGCGGAAAGCGTCACAAACGGCAGCTGCACCTTTACGCTTGACGACGACGGCACGCTGACAATCAGCGGCAGCGGAACGGTGAGCAGCTCCGTGAAAAACGCTGTCAGTGACAGCGGCGCGACGGATGTTATAATTGAGGACGGCATTACAGACATCGGAGATAATGCGTTTAACGGATGCAGTTCAATCAAAAGTGTAACAATTGCGGACAGCGTAACAAGCATTGGCAACTCCGCGTTTTCAGACTGCACCAAGCTGGAATCCATTGATTTGGGTAAAGGCGTTGAGACAATCAGCGACTTCGCGTTTTTCAACTGCAATAAACTGAAAAGCATTTACATTCCCGAAAAAGTCTCTTACATAGGCTCGGAAACGTTTACCCAATGCCGCAGTCTGGACTATATAACCGTCGATGAGGCCAACACCTTTTTTGACAGCCGCGATAACTGCAACGCAATAATAGATACCCACAATAACTATCTCTGTTACGGCTCAAACAATACAGTCATTCCCGAAAGTATTAAAGGCATTGGCGAAAACGCTTTCAGCGAACGCGCAAGTCTGAAAAGCGTCACCATTCCCAGTGGCGTAAGCGTTGGCTTTTGGGCGTTTACAGGATGCAGAGGTCTTACAAGCCTGACAATTTCCGAAGGAGTACCCTACCTTGGAGAATACGCGTTTAACGGCTGCTCCGGGCTGAAGCACGTCTCCCTTCCCGACAGTATTCGTTATCTTGAAAAAGGCGTATTTTACGGTTGCTCGGGGCTTGAAAGCCTTCCGGACTTTAAAAATGTAACTTCTATCGGAGAAGAAGCCTTTGGCTGCTGCTCCAATATAAAAAGCATAAAACTCCCTCCCTCAGTTGTTTATATAGATGAATGGGCGTTTTGGGGTTGCGGAGCGCTGACGTCCGTTGTAATTCCGGAAAAAGTCAGTATTTCCGAATTAGACCCGGAGGTAAACACGGTTTTTCAGCAATGCGACAATTTGACAATTTTCGGATACGAATATTCAGACGCTTATTATTATGCCCTTAACCACGGAATAAACTTCGTAAGTCTGCGCTTTGACTATCCGCTGTCAAAGGGCGA
>ONLA01000037.1 GCA_900318495.1 uncultured Eubacteriales bacterium | reverse complement strand
AAGGTAAGGCTGACGCCTTGCCGAGATTTTTTGGGCAAGCTGACGGAATAATATTCAAGCAAGCCGTGCGCCTTGAATTGTGCGGTGTTGCCTTAAGGTGTATAAAATCTAAAGGCTTTTTACAATTTATAATTGTTTGTATTATATTGACTTTTTCTCACGATTGTTGTAAAATGAACTAAATATGTGTAAACTATTAAGAATAATTATTAAAAACTGCAATATAATATTATGTTGTTCATAAGTTGTATTATACGCAAGACTATTGCAGCGTAATTTTGCTGAATTTAAGGATGTTATAAATATGTCTAAGGTAAATTTAATAATCGCGGCAGTTTTAGCGGTGTGCGTTCTGTGTATGGCTTCCTGCGGCAATAATGACAATAAAGAATCAAAGCCCGGGTCTGTACAAAGCAATACAGGACAAACTTCTAACGCCTCCGGACAGACCTCCGGCAGCTCAGGCTCCGCTGCCGGAAATAGCGGTTCGGAAATCCCGGAGAATAGCAGCCCTGAAGCTTCACGCGGAGGATCGGACAACGCGCCGGGCGGTAATAATTCCTCCGGCGATGCTTCCGGGCAAAGCTCGGTAAGCAAAGCAGGCGGCGGCAGCGGCGGTTCGTCTGTTCAGTCAAGCTCAGGCAGCTCAGCCGCGCAAAACAGCCGGGATAACTCGGAAGAAAAAAATAAGGGGAATTCCGAAACCGAAAGCAAATCCGGCAAAAAACAGAGCGAATCCGAAAATAAAAAAAGCAGTCAAAAAGAGGAATCAAAATCCTCTAAAGCCGGCAGCGGGGAATCCGGCGGTCACGGTGACAGCGATAACGCGGAGGTGAACATAAATGACCTTTAAGCTTCGCAAATTTTTGGCGCTCGTTTTAAGCGCCGCGCTGTTAACTCTTACAGGCACCGCGACAGTTTTTGCGGGAAACGCTCCGTCGCAAGCCGGAACTACCGCCCTGATATTGCTCGGCGATTCTGACGGCGACGGACTGGTTTCTATTAAAGACGTTACCAACATTCAAAGGTTTATCGCAAAGCTTTCGGTAAGCTCCGGTTTTAACGAAAAGGCAGCGGACGCGGACGGCAGCGGTAAGCTGGAAATTAAAGACGCGACCTTAATTCAAATGAAGATTGCCAATATAGCAATTCAGTACCCTGTCGGCGAGCGGATTGAAGTGACTGTTGAAACAACGGCTGAGCCTACAACCGCGCCGCTTACGCAAATGCCTACGGATCCCGATGGTTGGGGACGGGAGATTTTTAAACCCTGATATTAAGGCAACACCGCCCAATTCAAGGCGCACGGCTTGCTTGAATATTATACTTTCTATCAGAAATTAGTATTATTCCGTCAGCTTGCCCAAAAAATCTCGGCAAGGCGTCAGCCTAACCTTGATTTATTTGTACAACCTGACGAAAAATCTTGCTGCGTAATCCGCACACCTGAATTATGCGGTATTGCCTAAAATGAATTCGATAGGAGAATAAAAGATGAAATCTGTATATAAACGTGAAAATTTAGAAATTACGGAGTTTGATACAGAAGATGTAATTACTACATCGGGAATGGGTCCTTCGGAGGATCCTTCCGATCCCACCGACCCTACCTCGAGGTTACATGAAGTAGACAATGCCTACGGTACATACAACAGCTTTAACAAGGCGCCGGGTTCATGGTTCTGATATTTGCGCCGAAGGAGGCAGGCTGAGCCGTGCCGCTCTTTACCGGTGCGCGCCGGTCTGCGCGTCAGCGCGGCTGTGTGTTCAATGGAGGTAATTATGAAGCTGCTGATGTTTGTTAGAAGGCTAATTGTAATTCTGACGGGAATATTGTTTTTGGTTTACGCCTCTTATAATATCTTCGTGATTGTCAAAGATATCAGGTCTATGACTGTTTTCGGAGTGCTTATCGGAATGCTTGTAGCCGTGCTTTTTGCCGTGCTTGCCGTGTTTGTATGGACTGCCGGGATTCAATCCGTTAAGCTCGGATTTTTGAAAAAACGCGTAGCGTGGTTTATAATAACAATACTCGCGCTGTTCGCCCTAAAGCTGCGAATGGCAGGCGAGGTTTTCGCGTATCTTGATTTTACCAAGCCGCCTACCGTTTTTTATGTTATTTCATATTTTTTGACGCTTGAAGCGTTTTTGGTATTGTTTGTCTACTACGCTTTTATACTAAAAAGACGTCCGCTCTTTCCGAGGGCGGCGGTGCTGCTTCCGGTGCTTGCAATATTTTTGTTTTTGTGCAGCTTTGCTCTGGAAGCGGTGCTTTTCTTTGCGTACGGTGTAATCACAGAGGCAAATCCTTTTAGGACAATGATAATCCGTCCTGTTTTTTATCTCGGGTTTATCGGCTTGTCCGCCTCGTTTTTGTTTCCTCCGCCTTTGCCTAAGCCGGCAGCCAAGGCAAAATAGGAAAAACTATATTTTCTATATTTTAAATATTGAACGAACGTAATTAAAATCAACCGGATAATATTTTTAAAAGTCCGTCCGGTGGTTTGTGTGAGGAAAAATGAAGCTTAATAAAAATTTTGTTGTGTATACCGTTGACGGTGAAACAGTTCTGGTGCCTACAGCCTCAGCTCCTTTTCACGGCTTGGGAGAGGGTAACGAAACGGTCGGAGCAATCCTTAACTGCCTGAAAAGCGATACCACCGAGGAAGAAATCGTCGGCGCGCTCGCGGCAAGGTTCAGCGGAAGCAGGACTGAAATGGCAGAGGATGTGCGTTCGGTTATATCAAAGCTAAGGGCAATCGGAGCGATAGACGATTAAATTATATTATTAATAAAGATTAAAAACCGGCAGGACAAAAGCGAACAGCTTTAGCCTGCCGGTTCCGTTTTCGAAAAAGCGCAAGTGTTTTTTCAGGCGATTGGTATAGATAGTATAATTTGATAACATTTTTCATAAAATTTTTTGAAAATAAAATAGTTAAAAATAATGACAATTGCAAAATTTTATGGTATAATGAGCATAATAATATTTTTTTATGAATTAAATATGAAAAGACTCAGCTTAAAGTTATAAAATTTTTAACCGAAGATGTTATAACGACAAGCGGACCGGATCCGAAATATTATGAGGATGACGAACTTCCTTTCATGCCAAATCATTAACAGGAGTGATAAATTATGAAAAAAACAAAAATTTTAATCAGTACTTTGCTTGCGGCTATGGTTTTGATTGCCGCCGCTGCTTTTCCGGTTTATGCCGATATTATATATATACGCGGCGACGCCAACAGCGACGGAAAGGTGAACATTAACGATGTTACATATGTTCAAAGAGTAATCGCAAAGTCCGAGCCCGATCCCAAGGGTGTTGTAAAAAGAAACTGTGATGTTGACGGCAACGGCTTGAATATCGTTGACGCTACCAACATTCAGCGCTATATCGCGTTGTTTGCCAATCCCTATCAAATAGGCAAACAATTCCACTATGACGAGTATGAGCTGCCGTTCATTCCGTCACATTAACAGACACAAATCCGAACCTTTTGTTTTGAACTGCAAGGAGAATAAATAATGAGATTGAATCCAAATTTTATTAAACACACTATGGACGGCGTTACGCTTGTTGTTCCAACGGCGGAAGCCGGGTTTCACGGCTTGGTTCAGGGCAATAAAACCGTAGGGGTAATAGTTGACTGTCTGGAAAACGATACCACTAAGGACGCGATTGTTGACACTCTCTGCGAGCGCTTTGAAGGAAACCGCGCCGACATTGAAGCGGATGTTGCGAACGTTATCGGAAGACTTAAGGAAATCGGTGCTATAGACGGCGAATAAGCACGCTTCGAATAATTATGCTGCACGATAAAACGTGATAAAGCCGGGGAGGTTAAGGTGAATAATAACGGTTTTCTTTTTGATACCGCTTTGGATTTAATCTATCTTGTGTCGTGCTCGGTTAACAAAACAGCTCCCGAGCCCGCAAGGGTGGAAGCTATGAATTTGCAAAACGTTTTCCGTCTTGCAAAAAAACATTCGCTTACAACGGCGGCGGCATTTGCCGTTGAACAGGCTGCTGTGTTGCCGGATTATTTTCTTGAGGCTAAATCAAAGGCAGTGCGAAAGCTTGCTCTGTATGACATTGAACGCAAAAGGGTTACGGACGCCTTGGAGAGCAATAAAATATGGTACGCACCGTTAAAGGGTTCCGTTTTAAAGTGGTGTTACCCAAAAACAGCTATGCGCGAAATGACCGACGTTGATATTTTGTGCGACAGCAGCCGTATGGAAGACGTTTCAAAAATTATGCAGGAGCTTGGTTTTAGCTGTAAGCAGTTCGGTAACGGCGCTCACGACACCTATGTTAAACCTCCGGCGGCAAAGTTTGATATGCACAGAACCTTGTTTGCCGAAAACAGACAGCCTTTGCTTTCGGAATATTACAGAGATGTAAAAAACAGGCTTCATCGCTGTGAAAATCTTTCTTACGGATATCATATGACGGTCGGGGACTTATACATATATGTTCTGTGCCATCTGTACAAGCACTACCGGTTCAGCGGAACAGGCCTGCGCTCTCTGCTTGATATTTATGTGTTTAACAAAACCCACGGTTCGGCATTAAACAGTGGCTATATTAATGCAGAGCTTGAAAAGCTTGGCTTAAAAAGCTTTGAAGCCGAAGTCAGAAGTCTTGCAATTAAGGTGTTTAACGGAAAACACCTTAATCAAAGCGAAAAAGATGAGCTGATGTTTTTTATTGAATCGGGCAGTCACGGCAGCTATAAGAACTATACTCTTAAAGCGCTCCAAAACGACAACAGCAAAAACAGAAAAACAAAATATTTAATAAAAAGAGTTTTCCCGGATAAAGAAACCGTTAAGGCAAACTATCCCGTTGTTTACCGCCACAGCTTTTTATATCCGGCACTGATAATTTACAGACCCGTAAAAGGTCTTATTATTCATCCGAAAAAACTCCTGCGCGAGTTTCGCAGGGTAAAAAATTATAAACCAACTGACAATAAAGGAAGGTAAAATGAAAAAAAAATTAACCGCTGTCATTTTTGCGCTGTTAATCAGCGCGGCAGTATTAACATCTTGCGCGGAGGATAAGAAGGACGCGTCAGCCGCAACATCGCAATCGGTTTCCGATAAAGCCGAAAGCGCGACAGACAAGGGCAAAGCTTCGGGCGCAACAGAAAATACTAAGGAATCCTCAAAAAACGGCGCTGACAAAAAATCCTCTCAGTCAAGTAAGTCTGACAATAATTCTTCAAATTCAAAGGAATCAGGTTCGCAAAACAGCGGAGATAAAGCCCAAAGCTCCGCGGGTTCGGCAAATTCTTCCAAGTCTGCTTCCGGTAATTCACAGGTTTCAAATTCCTCAAACGGCGGTTCCTCATCCGCGTCGGGCAGCACAAAATCTTATAATTCGGAATCAAAGCAGAGCAGCTCAAAGCAGAGCAGCTCAAAGCAGAGCAGTTCAAAGCAAAGCAGCTCAAAACAGAGCAGTAAAGCTTCTTCAAACAGCGGCTCTGATAAAAAAAGCTCTTCGACCTCTGTTCCGGAGTTTCAGACAGATGAATACGAGCTTCCGTTTATCCCGGCAAATTAACAGCGTTATTATAAGCATATGGCGTTCGCCATAAGTTGCGGCGAACGTTTTTTGTTAATAAAAAATATATAAATACAGGAGGATTTATGAAGAAACTAAAAAGCAAATCAATCTTTGCAAAAATCTTAAGCGCTTGTCTTGCGGGCGTTATGGCTGCGTCCGCAGTTGTAAGCGCCGGCGCGGTTGCACAGCAGACAACACTCTCGGGCGATACGGTAACACGTATTTCCAATCCCGACGGCAAACCCGGAGAAGCCGACGGCTATATCGGCGACCGTGAGGTGGGCTACGGCTGGAGCCTTGCCGAGCGCGACGGCTACATTTACATCGGCGGATGGCGCAACACTGTCGGCGCAGTAATAAAGCACTATCTCGAAAGCGCTCTTGTTGCGTCGGGCAAAATGGACAGCGAAACCGTTTGGAACCTTACGAATATAATCACTAACGGCGAGGTTCCTTATCCGTCAAACGAAAACGGCGGAGTGCTTATGAAGATGAAGCGCGACAATCCGGGCGAATTTGAAGTTGTGGCTGAAATGCAGGATCCTTTCCGTCACGTGGCAAAATACGGCGACGACCTCTTTTTCGCGACTTACATCGGCGCTTCCGGCAATGATCCCAAAATTTACAAGCTTGACAAAGACGACAAGCTTACCGAGGTTTACACAACCGCGCAGGGAGCAAGTATGCGCGCAAACTGCGTTTATAACGACAAGCTTTACTTTGCCGGCACAAAAGCCGACGAAAAGCAGAAGGAAGGCGAATCCACGGCTCTTGCCGTAATTGAAAAACATACGTACGACGACGGCTGGAATCAGGTTGCCGACTACCGTGACTTTGCTTACACAAGCCTTGAGCCGGGCGAAAACGGCGAAATGGTTGAGGTTAAGGGTTACTACGGCAACGATTCCTTTGTTGCCGCTACCGCCGGCAGTCCGTTCTGGGATATGACTTCCTATAACGGCGAAATCTACGCTACCATCCCCAATATGCTCGGATATGTTGTGTTCCGCGGTCATCCTGCTGCGGAAGGCGAGGAAGCCAACGAATACGGCTGGGTTTGGACAGAGGTTATCGGCAGGGACAAGGACAGCCCCAACAACCAGGGACTCAGCAAAACCGACAAACTCGGCTTCACCGATTCTTCATCATACGCGGTTGGTTATCAGTCTGTAGTAGGCTCGCTCGGAACCTTTGACGGCAAGCTCTACGCTTACGACATTGACCACACAATCTCCGCTGAGCTCGCAGGAATTCAGGGTATGCTTATGATGATTTCCGACCCCGAGAACGCCAAGCTTTCGCCGTACCTCAAACCGCTTTACACCGTTCTTAACCACGCTCAGACGCTTTGGTGTATGGATCCCGACACTAAGGAATTTTCCGAGGTAGAGGGCTTTACCAAGCTTACCGAGGGAACCTGCAACGAGTATATCTGGAAGCACGGCGAATACAACGGCGAGTTCTACATCAGCACAATGGATTCCAAGGTTATCTACAATTACCTTACAAGAATTACCGGCGGAAGTCTCGGCGAAATGACTCCGGAGGAATGGGAACGTCAGATTGGCTACATTACCGGCTTTATTAAAAAGCTGATGGAAGATAAGCTTTCGGATGTTGATATTGATACATTTGTAAACAAGATTATTAACAAAGAAACAGAGCCGGATGAGACTCCTTCAAAGCTCGATCAGCTCCGCGAAAAGCTTACCGCGACAATTCAGCAGATTGCTTCAATGGACAAGTGGCAGAAGCTTGTTATGTTCGGTGTTGCTTACCTTACCGACAGAAACGTTATCAATGAGGAAACAATGCTGCTTTCAGGTCAGCTTGAAGAAATGGCAGAGGAGCTCGGCACACTTGATTTTGATGATGACGAGGCTGTTTTGGATTTCCTGATGCGTTACGAAGCAACCTTTAACGCGCTTGAGGAAAACGTGAGCGCCGTAATCGCTGATATGAAAGAAACCCCCGAAGCGTATTGCCTTACAGACGAAGAAAAGGCTTCCTTAATCGAAACTTTAACAGAGCTTAAGGACGCTGTGGGCGATATTGTTAACGACAACTTCGGCACCGAAATTGCCAAATTAGAGGACGTTGCCGAGGCGGTAAAGATATATAAGGAAATCAGCGGAATTGTTATGGATGACGAGCAGGGCTTTGACATCTACAAAACCGCTGACGGCGAAAACTGGGAAGTTGTTACCAACGACGGCTTCGGCGACAAGTACAACTACGGCGGACTCCGTTTCCTTACAACCGAGGAAGGTATGTACATCACAACAGCCAATCCTTTCTTCGGCGGTCAGCTCTATCTTTTGACAAACGACAAAGCTCAGCCCGAGCCTGTTAAGGAAGAGGGTATTTACGGCGATGTTAATTTGGACGGAACGGTTTCAATTTCCGACGTAACCGCAATGCAAAAGGGTATTGCGACAGGTAATCTTACAGAGCTGCAAATGAAGCTTGCCGATGTTAACGGCGACGGAAGCGTAAGTGTTTCCGACGCGACAATGCTTCAAAAGTATCTGGCAGGTTACGAAGACACCGGCAAATGCGGCGAAGCTTACCTCGCTTAATTTTCCTGAAAAGAAAATAACACAACGCGGAGTTGAGGTATAATGCCTTACTCCGCGTTTTTTGTAAAAAATTCAATTGTTCTCAGTCAGTAAATCAATGAACAGCTGCGCCGTAAGCGGCTGTTTTTGCTCGCGCTTCCAAATAAGCGTGGGCTGAACCGATATTTCGGGGGAAAGCGGACGGAAACACAGCTTTGAGTTGTCCGAAGTGTCAATCAGCCGGTTAAACGAAACCGCGCACCCCAAACCGTCCTCAACCATTAAGGACGCGTTGTAAAGCAGGTTGTATGTAGCGGCTACGTTCAGTTTTTTCGCCTGACTTCCGCTGAATATGTCAAGTCCGTTGGCGCGCGAAACAATCAAGGGCTTGCCGTACAAATCCCTTACGCTGACGCTCCGCTTTTGAGCCAGCTCGTCGTCACGGCGCATAATAACTCCGAAAATCTCCTTTTCGTTAAGCGTAAGGTGGTGATACGCTCCTCTGTCAAAGGAAGTGAAAATAAGCGCAAAATCAAGCAAGCCTCTGTCGAGCCTGTCCTTTAAATCCTCGGTATCTCCGCTTACAATGTTAAGACGGATATCGGGGTATTTTTGCTTTAGCCGGTAAAAAACCTTTGTAATGCGGTGCATTGAATGAGATTCCCCGGCGCCTATGCTGAGACTTCCCGAAACATTGTTTTTTATCCCCGAAATTTCATTTTCGGTAAGCTGCGCCAGCTCAATCATTTCGCTTGCGCGCTTGCGCAAAACCAAGCCCTCCTCGGTCAGCTCAATTCTCCTGTTTCCGCGAATAAACAGAGTCACGCCGAGTTCCTCTTCCAAGTCCTTTAACTGCCGCGACAGCGAAGGCTGGGAAAGGTTCAGCGACTTTGCCGCCGCCGAAATATTGCCCTCGCGCGTTACCGCCAAAAAATATTCCAATACTCTGAATTCCATACCCGTCACCTCAAACAGTTTCCTGCGTTTATTATAACTTGATTTGCTATGCTTGTAAAGCATAATCAGCTATTTAATATAAGTATTTGCTATTAATGCTTTTGTGTTGTATAATAATGGTAACAAAGAATGGAGGTGTTGTTATGAAAAGCATTAAATATAAATTATTAGCGCTGACGGCTGCTGCCGCTCTTGCCGTGATACCGTCAGCCTGCGGCACGGGGCAGAGCTCTGCCGGCGGCTCTCAGCCGTCAACCGTTTTGCCGGGCTCGGGTTCCACAGCGGATTCAGCCAAGGCGTTTGACCCCTACGCGACCGAAAACAGCTACGATATTCCCGACAGTATGTTTGAAAAACGCGACGGTGTAAATTACGGCACGGTTCAAAAGGACGTGACGTATTATTCCGAAACGGCAGGCGACAACAAGCAGTTTAATATCCTTTTGCCTGCTGAATACGATGAAAGCAAAAGCTACCCTGTTATGTATGTTTTTCACGGCTTTGGCGGAAGCCACAGCGACCAGATAGACACGGATTCATACCTTACGCTTCTCTACGGAAATATGCTTCACGACGGTTTAACCGTACCTCAAATAATAGTAAATGTCGATATGTACACCGACAAGGCGGCGGACAAGAAAAGCAAGAGCGAAGAACAGCTCCGTTACATTTACGACAAGGCTGTTGACGATGTCGCAAACGACTTAATGCCCTTTGTTGAGCAGCACTACGCGGTTAAATCCGGCAGACAGAACACCGCTGTAGCCGGGATGTCCGAAGGCGGCGCAAAGTCGCTGTGCACAGGCTTTAAATGGCTCGACAAGTTCGGCTATATAGCTTCGTTCGCGCCCGATACAAACGTTATCGCAATCGGCGAAAATTATATGGACAGCTTCTGGACAGTGCCTTATTTCAAGGACGGCTTTCCAAAGCCCGGCAAGGACAACACGCCGTATTATCTTTATATGACGGTCGGCAGCAAGGACCCGTGGAACATCGAAGGCACGCTGTTTTATCGTGACCGGCTCAATAAAATGGGCGTGAAAAATCAGACCGACTATGTTGAGGGCTACGAGCACAATTACAAGTTTTGGAGACAGTGCTTCTATAACTTTTTAACCAAGGATTTCAGGCAGGGATAAAAAATGACTACGGAAGAATTTATTAAAATTATGGACAGCGGAGCGGAGGTAACAGCCAAAAGCGAGGTTCATCTGCATATGACTTACCTCAGCAATGAGGCGATGAAAATAACCTCAGAGCTTAACAGCGCCTATCATACGCCCGAAGAAATCGCCGCGCTCATGACGAAGCTGACAGGCAGACCTTTCCCCGAAGGAGCATATATGTTTCCGCCGTTCTACACCGATTGCGGCAAAAACCTGAGGCTCGGAAAAAACGTTTTTATCAATTCGGGCTGTCAGTTTCAGGACCAGGGAGGAATCACCATAGGCGACGGCACGCTTGTCGGACCCAAAACGGTTATCGCGACGCTTAACCATCACCAAAATCCGTCCAAGCGCGCGAACCTTATCCCCAAGCCGGTAACAATCGGTAAAAACGTTTGGATAGGCGCAAACGTTACAATCCTGCCGGGCGTTACAATCGGCGACGGCGCTATTATTGCCGCGGGCGCGGTAGTGAACAGAGATGTAAAGGAAAATACAATCGCGGGCGGAGTGCCTGCGAGGTTCATTAAAAAAATAGATACGGAGGAATAAAAATGATGAAAACCGAAGAATTAAAGCTTACACAGGAATGGGACAAAACCTTCCCGAAAAGCGATAGGGTGAACCACCAAAAGGTAACGTTTATTAATCATTTCGGAATTACGCTCGCGGCGGATATGTACACGCCCAAGAGCGCGCAGGGCAAGCTTCCGGCAATCGCGGTTTGCGGACCGTTCGGAGCCTGCAAGGAGCAGTCGTCGGGCTTGTACGCTCAGGAAATGGCGGAGCGCGGATTTTTAACCGTGGCTTTCGACCCTTCCTTCACCGGCGAATCCGGCGGATTTCCGCGCGCAATGCACTCACCCGACATTGATGTCGAGGATTTTCAGGCGGCGGTTGATTTTCTTTCAAACTGTGATTTGGCAGACCCGGAGCGCATTGGCATAATCGGAATCTGCGGCTGGGGCGGTATGGCGCTTCAAACCGCCTGCGTTGACGCAAGAATCAAGGCGACCGTAACCTCAACAATGTACGATATGTCGCGCGTGGCAGGCAACGGATATTTTGACGCGAACGACAGCAAGGCGGAGCGCAAAGCCGCGAGGGAACAGGTGTGCAGACAGCGCACTGAGGATTACAAAAACGGTACCTATGCCCGCGCGGGCGGCGTAATTGATCCGCTTCCCGACGACGCTCCGTTCTTTGTGAAGGATTATTACGACTACTACAAAACTCAGCGCGGTTATCATCCGCGTTCGCTCAATTCAAACGACGGCTGGACGGTAAACACCCAAACCTCGCTGATGAACACAAGACTGTTTACCTACGCAGGCGAAATCGACAGCGCGGTGCTGATGATTCACGGAGATAAAGCTCATTCCTGCTACCTCAGCCGCGACGCCTTCAAGCTTCTCAACGGCGACAACAAGGAGCTTTTGATTATCCCCGGCGCGGTTCACACCGATTTATACGACCGCAAGGATATTATTCCGTTCGATAAGCTTGAAAGCTTTTTCAACACATATCTCCAATAAGAACCAGTGGTAAAGCGATGAAACGAATCTTATGTTTTTTGTTAGCCGTTTTCGCGGTAATATCGGCGGCAGGCTGTCAGCCGCAAAATCAAGAGCAGTCAGCGGCGGCAACTCAGCCGAAAACAACGCAGTCAACAACAGTACAGCCGACAACACAGCCCAAAACCGAAGCGCGGACGCAGCCAACCGAAGCGCAAACAACACAGGCTCCGGCTCAGCCTGAAACTCAGCCCGGAACAACCGCGGCGCCCGAAATCACAACGGCACAGCCCGAAACACAGCCTGAGGAGCAAAGCCGTGAACTAACCCTCAGCATCAACGGTCAGGCGGTTGACGCGCGGTGGGAGGACAACGAAGCCGTTGCCGCGCTGAAACAGGCGGCAGGGCAAAGTCCGCTCAATATCTCTATGTCACAGTACGGCGGTTTTGAGCAGGTAGGCTCACTCGGAATGACCTTGCCGTCAAACGACGAGCAGATCACCACCTCGCCCGGGGATATAATCCTCTATTCGGGCAATCAAATCGTCCTGTTCTACGGCTCAAACACCTGGGCTTACACACGTCTCGGCAAAATAACAGGCAAAACTCAAGCCGTCACAGTCACAATCTCGTGATATGAAATTACGGAAATAGAAATTACGGAAATATTAAAAAATCCCACACACCCGGCGTACCCTGAGTGTGTGGGATTAATTTTATGAGCTTATTGTGATTTTACCGGGTTTTTTCTCCTAAAACAACATCATATTTCGCAAGATACATTTGTAAATAGGTCGCGTCGCTGATGTCAACCTTTCCGTCACCGTTGGTGTCGGAAATGGCAAGCTGTTCGTCGGTGAATGTGATTGCTTTTGTAAGATAGCGCTGGATAGTTGTTACATCACTAATACTAACGATACCGTCAAGGTTAGTATCCGCAAGAGTGTGATTATAAGCAAATATATTATTTATTGCACAGGGAGCTTGGTTTCCTTCTGCATCAAATGCGTATAAATGGACTTTATAAACACCCTCACCGGCATAATTTTCTGTTTTGATAGTATGAGTAAATACGCCGTTAGATGCAGAAACATCATACCCATTGTTTTGTGTACCATCTGGATTATAGACAATCACATAAACGCGTGTCACTCCGATATTGTCGTTGAGTCGGCACGAAATTGTAAATTCCGATGCACTCGTATTAATGGCTTTTGCTTCTGTTATTTCCGGAGAAATTGCATCATTCTTTGCTACAATATTGTTAATCGCACATGGCGCTTGATTGCCTTCTGCATCAAAGGCATATAAATGAACTCTATAAACACCCGATCCACCATATTGAGCCGTTTTGATTGTATGTGTAAATGTTCCATTTGACGCAGAAACATTATAACCGTTGTTTTGAGTTCCATCTGGACTATATACGATAACATAAACGCGTGTAACGCCTACATTGTCATTAAGTTGACATGAAATAGTAAATTCTGATGCGCTCATGTTGCTTGCTTTTGCTTCCGTTATTTCCGGAGGAATTGCATCATTCTTAGCTACGATATTGTTAATCGCGCATGGCGCTTGATTTCCCGCTGCATCAAAAGCATATAGATGAACTTTATATACACCTAAACCGCCATATTGAGCTGTTTTGATGGTATGAGAAAATGTTCCGTTAGTAGCAGATACATCATAGCCATTGTTTTGTGTGCCGTCAGGACTATAAACAATAACATAGACACGCGTTACACCAACATTGTCGTTGAGCTGACAAGTAATTGTGAATTCAGAACCACTAACATTTATCGCTTTTGCATCAGTTATTGTCGGAGCTGTTGTATCATTTACAGCCTCAATATTATTTATTGCGCATGGAGCTTGATTTCCTGCTGAATCAAAAGCATATAAGTGAACTTTATATACACCTGCTCCACCATATTGGGCTGTTTTAATCGTATGAGAAAATGTTCCATTAGAAGCAGCAACATCATATCCATTATTTTGCGTGCCATCCGGACTATATACAATTACATAAACACGTTTTACATCAACATTGTCATTGAGTTGACAAGTGATTGTAAATTCAGAAGCGCTTGGATTAATGGCTTTTGCATTAGTTATTGTTGGAGCAACTGTGTCATTTATTGCTTGGATATTATTTACCGCTGCTGATGTTTGATGTCCGGCTGCATCAAAGGCATAAATATGTACGGAATATAACCCTGCTCCGCCGTAGCCTTGAGTTGAAATTCTATGCGAAAAAGATCCATTTGACGCAGCAACTTCATATCCATTCTGACCAGATGGTCCGTAGATATTTAACCATACTCTTGTAACACCTACGTCATCGTTCAACTCGCACAGTATATCAAAAGAATTAGCGCTCATATTTTCCGCTCTGGCGTTGCTTATTGTTGGAGCAGAAGTATCATTATAACCACCATTACCCAAATAAATATAGCCTTGAAATCCACTGGTATATGTCCACGGATGTGTTGTAGTGTATGAATTCCAACGAGGGTATTGTCCAGAATATAAAGCGTAGTTTGATTCCGTAAAAGTAACAGAATCACCCGAGACATTTTCAACAAAAGCTACATGGTTGCTCCAACAAATAATAGAACCTGTCTTAGGAGTTGAACCAACGGAATAACCGTGGTTTGCCGCCCATGAATACCAATTTCCGGCATCTCCCGCACTGCCTAATCCGGGATCGGTTCCCCAAGCTTCATAAGCTCTGCCATAGGCATACCAAGTACAGTTTCCATTATTGTATGGGCTGAGAGGATAATTGTTGGTGGGGGGACAGTAATACTGCCAGCCTGCTCCTCCGCTTACTGGTGCACTGTTACGGATAGCAAATCCGACAGATTCGGAATTTACGGTTGCAGCACTTACGGAAAAAGTTCCAATTGGAATCATTAATGCAATCAAAATAATTGATAATATAACCGCTGCCATTCTCTTAAATCTTCTCTTCACAAAAATTCCTCCTTCAAAGTTATTGAGGGCAAATAAAAATGGCGCACAACCGAAAAGCTGTACGCCCAAAAACACAGTTCAGATTGTCGCCAAACAAAACTTATTCTTATTACGAATTGAAAGTAATGAGAAAGTAGAGCTTGCATTTTTACAAAATACAAACTTTCAATTCGTAAAAATTCAGTTTTGTTTGGCACCTTTATCATACCATATTTTACTGAATTACGCAATCCAAAAATCATTGTATCCTTTTAGCACATTTGCACATACAAAAGCACTGCTGTCCCCAAAAGACAACAGTGCTTTTTACGCAATAATCAGATTGTTTAAATTGCCTGTTAACCACGCAAATGACAGTAAACAAAAAAGGCACCCTCAACAGGGTACCTTTTTTGTTGGTGTGGGTATTCATAACGGATTAATCTACAAATTCATAATCGAAAGGACAATCTGAGTGCGCCCAGCTCTGCTTGTTCCTTTCCAAGATTTTGTGCATTTTTTCAACAGTGCCTTTTAAATCCTTTGATACGGTTTTGCTGCCTTTGACGGTTATAAAATCACACTTAATATTTCTATTGATTTCATCCCAAAAAGCATCCATATTTCTCCCATATCCTTCTTCCAAATTTAGGCCTGTTTTTATTCTCTCATGTAGCTCCATTAAATATTTGCAGTCAGTTAAATCTATTGTTGCCTGATACATTCTTTACCTCCTAAACAATTTCATAAAAAGTGTGATAATGGTCGTATGTGACAAAAAGCAACCCGTCATTTGACCAAACTATTCTATGCCGATTTCTTCGTCCGGGCGTATAGTTGATATCAGCTTCATGCCAAATCCGTCCGATTCTATGAGGTAGTTTTCTGTCATCGTTATTATAAATATCTCCGTCGTACATTTTCCCCGGTGCGAATTTTGACGGTCTGTCACCGTCACTCCATCCAAGTCTTTATAACTGTGGTCGAAAAATATAATAATCAGGTAAACTTCCATAGTATTTCAGCCAATAATCAGCACCGTCTGTTCCGTTGTTTGTCGCATTGCCTGCTTCAATTGCTTCAATGTCTTCAAGTGTGCACCGACAATATAAATGTAACGGCGGCAGCATCACGGTAGTATCGTTCATATCAAAATTCTGCCGTGATTATCTGCACAGTTAAAACAGGTTTTTAAATCAAGAACAGCACGCCAAGTTTTATAATCCTGACTTGGCATGGTTATCGGTGTAAAACTATCATCCCTTGCTTTTTCGGATAAGTTAGTATCATTAATAATTGCGTTATAGTGTATTTTTTGAATACGCAATTCATCACCTCCTATAATCTATTATATAGCACAAACGTTCGATTGTCAATATAAATTATACTATAGAAAGCTTTGTCTCAGAATACAGCGAGCATAGAATTTGTAAAGCCAAAT
>ONLA01000008.1 GCA_900318495.1 uncultured Eubacteriales bacterium | reverse complement strand
AGGACGCGGCAAGGCTGGCGCCTTGCAAGGACGACAACGCAGTATTGCGGAAAATAGACCGCAAAGATTGGCTACTTTTTATTAGGTATTAGTATAAGTACATAAAAATCGGACGGCCCCCGCCGTCCGACATATTAAGGTCATTTAATTACTTTAAAATATTTCTCCAGTCAAGGTCGCCGCGCTCAAGTCCGTGGATAAGAACCTCGGCTGTGGCGATATTTGTGGCAACCGGAATGTTATGCATATCGCAAAGGCGCAGCATATCCATATCGTTAGCCTCGTTCGGCTTGGGATTAAGCGGATCTCTGAAAAACAGGAGCATATCAATTTCATTGCAGGCAATACGCGCCGCAATTTGCTGGCTGCCGCCCTGAGAACCGGACAGGAACTTCTGCACTGTAAGTCCTGTTGCTTCCGATACCATTTTTCCGGTTGTGCCCGTTGCACAAAGATTATTACGGCTTAAAACGCCGCAGTACGCAATGCAGAACTGCACCATAAGTTCCTTTTTTTCGTCATGAGCTATAAGGGCTATATTCATATCCGTCATCCTCCAAACTTAAAATTTATTTTACGTTAATTCAAAACAAGCGGAACACGCTGTCCGTCAATTCTCTTAGCGAGTCTGTCAAAGGCAGCAAGCGAAGAATTAAATTCTATTCCTGCCGCTCCGCGCTGCATAATTACCGAAATATCAATGCTGAAAGGCACAACCGCGATTAGTTGGGTTTGCGACGCGTCTATCACCGCGTCCAAATCACGGTAAAAGCCAAGCTTTTTGAACATCCTTTTGTCAAAGCGGTTAATCACAAGGCGAATGTCGCCGATTGAAGCCGCTTCAAGCTTTTTGCGCACCTTTACACCGCCTCTTACCGAGGTTGGCTCGGCGTTGGCGACAATAAGCGCGCGTCCGGCAGGAGCCGCCGCGGTAACAAACCCCGAACCGATTCCGGCAGGGGAGTCGATGATTACATAATCAAAATTGTTTTTTACCGAATTTACAAGCTGCCTGAACACCGACGGGCTGAGTTCGTTTTCGGCGTCGAACGGAGCAGCCATAAGGTAGAGATTATCGTTGTGACGGCTTTTGTAAACCGCCTCGCCGAACGAGCAGTTGCCGCAAACGGCGTCGGACGCGTCGAAAAGAATATCCTGCTCAATGTCGAGCATAATATCCAAACCGCGCATACCGCTGTCGCTGTCAATCAGCAGTACCTTTTTACCTTGTTTTACAAGCGCGACCGAAAGGCAAATGCAAACCGTAGACTTGCCTGTGCCGCCTTTTCCGGACGCGACAACTATTACATTGTTCATCATAATACTACCTCTAAATTATTTTATCACAAAACATTGTAAAGAGCAACAAGCGAGGACAATTATTTTCACACAAACTTTTTGTAAATATTTTAGTTATTCTTGCTAAAAAGCATTGGTAAATTAAGCCAATTGCACAAAATGTTGTGGTATATTTTTATGAACACACTATTTTTTAAAATACTCATCCAACAAATCCCTGGCGACCTGCATTGAATACACGCCCTTTACGCCGTGCTCAAGGACAACCGCCACAGCTACCTCCGGTTTGTCGTAAGGCGCGTAGCAGATAAAAGTTGTGTGGTCCGAGCCCGAATTTTCCGCCGTGCCCGTTTTAGCCGCGACCTTGACCTTGTAATCTCCGAAAACCGGGTACGCCGTTCCCTTTTCATCACGGGTAACGTTTAACATTGCTTCCTGAACGGTTTTAAGGTTCTTTGCCGACACCCCTGCGGTGTCAACCTTTTCCGCTTTGTCAAAGCTTTTCACGGTTTTTTGGCGTGTGTAGTCGGTAATTTTGCTCACAAGGTGGGTTTTAAGCCGGGTACCGTTGTTGGCGATTGTCGCCGCGTAAGTTGCGAGCTGAACCGGAGTAAAGGCGTTGTCGGACTGACCGATTGCCGCCGATACCGTGTTGCCTGCCTCCCAGGTTTTACTGTCGCGTCCGGCAAGAGTTCCCCGAGCTTCGTCTATTTCAACGCCTGTGTATTCGCCGAAGCCGAGCTTTTCGGCGTAAAGATACATATTTTCAATGCCGAGCCGCCTGCCGGTTTCGGCAAAGTAATAGTTACAGGATTCGGTGATTGCTCCCTTTAAATCCTCCTCCTCGTGGCGGTGCATACATTTAACAACATTTGATGGGTAATAGTCATATTTTTCGGTGCAAAAGATTTCGGTATCGGGGGTTATTATTTTTTCCTCAAGCGCCGCAAGCGCCACGCAGGGCTTAAACACCGACCCCCAGGCGAATGTGCCCGTAAAGGCGCGGTTAAACATCGGCGAATTTTTATTTTGGGTAAGCTTAACGTAATAGTCTCCGTATTCGCTGTATTTGTTTAAATCATATGTCGGATAGCTTGCCGCGGCGAGCACCGAAAAATCCTTGACGCTGAGCATTACGACAGCTCCGGATTCACAGTCCTCTCCCTGAAGATTCTGACCTTTGTTTTCCGCCTCTTCCTCGCCGTAAGCCTTTGCGTCCTTTATGTTTTTTTCAAGCGACTGAACCGCCTTTTTTTGCAGCTTGCTGTCTATTGTAAGAAAAACCGAGTTGCCGGGCTGTGAATCAATTGTTTCAACCGTATCAACAATTGAGCCGTCGGCGTTTTTGCGGATTATTTTTGTTCCGCCAACGCCCTTCAGCTCCTGTTCAAAGGCCTGTTCAATACCAAATTTACCGACCGTATCGGTAAGGGTATACTCCTTGCCGCCCTTGCTCAGCTCGTTGTATTCCTCCTCCGAAACCGAACCGAGCGCGCCTAAAATATGCGGCGCGAGCGAAGCGTCCTCCGCGCGGCGCACAAGATAAGTCTGCACCTCAACTCCGCTTATCCCCTGGGTGTTTTCGCTTACGGCGTTCATCGCGTTACGGCTTATATTGTCGGCGAAGGTATAGGGCTTGGCGTTCGAATAGCCGTCCCGCTCCATTCCGTAGCGCACCGAAAGAATCTTGCGAAGCTGTTCCTCGGTATAGCCGTCGGGAATTGAATAACGTTCCTTCAGCGCTGAAATACAAGCGGCGGCTGAAGCGTCGCTTTTTATCCCCGCAAGCTCTTTAAGCTCGTCAATTTCCGCACCGGATTTTTCACGGAAAACAAAACCGTCCCTGTAATCCACAGGCAGGCTGTCAATCCACTTGCCGCCTGTTTTTTCAAGCAGTGAAATCAGCCTCAGCGTGGTGTTGCTGAGCTTGCTTTCATCGGCATAAAGCTTGTCAATCACAATTTTGTACCGTGTAGTGTTCACAACCAGTCCGTTGCCGTTTTTATCGAGAATTTCACCTCGGACAGCGTCGGTCTCAACGCTGTAGTTGGTAGATTTTGCCGAGATAAGCTTATACTGTCCGCCGTGTACAAGCTGCCAGTCAACAAGACGCGCGGTAAAAATCGCCATACAAACCAGCGAAACAATTATACAAACCGTAAACGGCGTTTTCAGCCGTGATTTTTTCATACCGCACCTTCTTTACTTCGCATATTATTCAGGTTACTTTTGCAGATGTTTCACTTTAAATCTAAAAGCTTTTTCCGGTAAAGCTTCTGTGTATAAAACCGTTAATCACATACAAAATCACCGCTGACAGCAGCGTCAGCACCATTCGCAAAATATAATGTCCGAAAAACAGCGTCCAAATCCCTTCGCCTCCGCCGATTGCGCGGAAGATAACAAAGAAGAACCCGAGCACCGGCAAAACCGCCGCCGCAGATGTTATTATAAAAGTAAACAGCGTGTTATTCAGGTAAGTTCCCGAAAAGTAGTGAACCGCAGCGCACACAACGGTAAACGCTATGGCAAAATATCCCACTGCTCCGCTGCTGTTCAGGTCAGACACTGTTCCGCAGACAGCGGCGAAAATTATCGATGGAATAAAATCCTCAAACGCGGTTATGCTGAGAGCCAAAGCCAGCAGTAAAAACGGCTTTGCCCCGAAAATTTCAGGCAGCAGCTTTGGCGTTGACTGCAATACAGCCAGCAAAACCACTTCGAGCGCATATGCCAAATATTTAAAAAAGGCGCGGTTATTGCTTTTCATTACCCTTTACCTCGCCTTTCGTTCCGAAATCGGTAATTACCGCCGCGGTGCTGATATAACGTATATCCTCATAAGGCTTTACCACAGCATAACGCGAGGCGTCATATGAATTAAACTCAACGCTTTGAACCTCTCCGATCAGCAACCCTCCCGGATATACTCCGCCGATTCCCGAGGTTGTAACCATATCGCCCTTTTTCACCTTGTGATTTTCCGCGAGAGTTGTCATTGCGGTAAGGTTTTTGTCGCAAAGCGTAGCGCTGCCGTTTATTATTCCGTTGTCGCCGCTCTGCTTGTCCTTGGCGCCTGCCTTGGTGTCGGGCGAAAGAATTGTTTTCACCTTGCAGGTTGTCGCGTCCGCCCGGCAAACCCAGCCCACAAGACCGTTTTCCGTAATTACCGGATTGTTGACGCTTATGCCCTGCGACGTTCCCTCGTCAAGGGTAAAGGAATAAAAATCATCGTTAACGTCGCGTTTAATCACATTCGCGGGCGTCAGCTTATATGACGGATTGTCCTTTTTTATTTCAAGCAGCTTTTTAAGCCGCGAGTTTTCCTGTTTTACGTCTATGTAATCCGCAAGCTGATTCCTCAGCCCGGCATTTTCGCTTTTCAGCTTTTCAAGCTGTTCACGCATCTCGCCCTCACCGGCGGAATCAAGGCTTGCCGCCGCCTGTGCCGACACCTGAAAAAGCCCCTTTGCAGCGGCGTTTATACCCCCCGACACAAGCGAGTTCTCCTCCGGCGACAAAACGCTCATCACCGAAATTAGGATGAGCGTGATGATTAATGCTTTCAGATTTTTATCTTGAATTCTTCTCATAGCTTTTTCTTTCAGCGTCGGTCATGCTTGTACTGAATCCCCGTCGCCTTGCTCAGCCTTTTTCCGGCGCCGTCAACAACACAATCGAGCGGACGCTTTGCGACGTGAACAGGCATTCCCGTTTGCTGCATAACCAACATATCGATTCCCTTTAACAGAGCGCCGCCGCCCGTAAGCATAATTCCGCGGTCAATGATGTCTGCGGAAAGCTCAGGGGGAGTTTTTTCGAGTGTGGTTTTTATCGCTTCAATTATTGTGTTCAGCGGATCTGACAGCGCCTCGCGCACCTCAGCCGCGGAAATTGTGATATCGTTGGGAAGTCCGTCAACAAGGTTTCTGCCCTTAACGGTCATACTTTCCTCGTTGTCGTACGGATAAGCCGAACCGATTTTTATTTTTATATCCTCGGCTGTGCGCTCGCCGATAAGCAGGTTGTAATTGCGCTTGATGTAGGTTGAAATAGCCTCGTCAAACTTGTCTCCGGCTACCCTTACCGAACAGGCTGTAACAATGTCGCCGAGCGAAATAACCGCGACCTCGCTGGTACCGCCGCCGATATCCACAACCATACTGCCCGTGGGCTCGTCAACAGGCATACCCGCGCCGATTGCCGCCGCCATCGGCTCCTCGATGAGTATCACCGGGGGCTTTGCTCCTGCCTGATACGCCGCGTCCTCAACAGCCTTGCGTTCAACCTCGGTTACGCCCGTGGGCATACAAATTATCACGCGCGGCTTGCTGAAAATTCCGGGCTTCACGGATTTTTTTATAAAGTGCTGCAGCATTTTAGCCGTAATTTTAAAATCGGCAATTACTCCGTCCTTAAGCGGACGCACCGCTACAATCGAGCCGGGGGTTCTGCCGATCATATCCTTTGCCTGCGAACCGACCGCGAGCACCGTGTCTGTGCGTATGTCAACAGCCACAACCGAAGGCTCGCGCAGAATAATCCCCTTGCCCTTGAGGCAAACAAGGGTGTTTGCCGTGCCGAGGTCGATTCCTATATCCTTTGAAAAAGAAAACATTTTATCGCTCCCTTTCTGTTTATTAACTTACCTGTAGTATTATCATACTACACACGCGCCCTTTTATGTGTCGAAATACGGCGGTCAGCTTCTGCCCGTAGAACCAAATCCGCCTTCTCCGCGCGCGGTGTCCTCAAGCCGGGAAACCTCGCGTACCTCGGGAACAAACACAGGCGCGATCACCATCTGGCAAATACGCTCAAAAGGCTCAATCACATAAGGCTTGTCCGAAACGTTGCAAAGCCCGGCGCAAATCTCGCCGCGGTAATCGCTGTCAATTACTCCGACGCCGTTCGAAAGGCAAATGCCGTGCTTTACGCCGAGTCCGCTGCGCGCGTACAAAAACGCCGCGCAGCCGTTGTCCGGCAGCTCTATCGCTATTCCGGTGGGAATAATTTTTAGCTCACCCGGGTTAAGCGTTACGCTCCCGTCAATGCAGGCGTATAAATCCATCCCTGCCGAACCGCTCGTGGCGGTTTTGGGAATACGCGCGTTTTCCCTGAGCTTCTTTATTTTTAAAACCATAACAATTCTTCCTTCGTTTTCCGTATTTTTTGAATAATTGCAATTTTACGTTTTCCGGCGGCAAATCACTTCGCGCGGCGATTATTCCGCCTTGGAAATATACCCCTTTGTTCTTCTTTCTTTATTGAAAAAACATAATGTTGATAACTTATTCAACACCGCGTTTATATAAACCGTGGGTGATTTTGTCTTTTAACATCGGTTTTGGGTTAAAATCTATGATGTTTTTAACGGTTTCCACATAGTTTTCCACACTGAAACGCAGTATGTTAAAGGATGTTGAAAGTGTGGAAAGCTCACTTTTATCAACATAAAGCGGCACGCAGTTCAGCACCTCGGTGCACACCCCGTCGCACCTTAAATAGAACCGTTTACCTTTTCTGTCCGTCATAACACTGCGGTTTTTGCAGGATTTACAATCTATACCCTCGCTTTTGGCAGGACAGTTGCGGCACAGCATAACCGGCAGATAGCCGTAGCTTATTATACCGCGGTCTATGTTTCCTCCAAGGCGGTTAACGCGGTCAAAGGTGAGCTCAAAGCTCAGTTCAACGTCCGCGATTCCGTACTCCTCCGCCCAAAGCAGGTCCGGCGTGTTAACAAGGTTCAGCCCAAACCCTCCGTGCAACGTAAAACCAAGCTTTTTTGCCGTGTACAGCGCTCCGATATTATTGCACAGCACATGAGTAATTCCAAGCTCATAAACCTTTTTAAGCTGATTTTCGATTTGTTTTTCCCTGCCGAACATTCCGCGCGGAATCTCGACCGCGACATTATACCCTTCGGTTTTCAGCCTTGAAAGCTCCCGGGTATCCGAAAAGAGCGGAACAAAAACCATATCGCATTTTTTGAATTCAGACGGGATTTTTGTACCTGTAACCCTTGCGCGCACGCGGTCTGCGTGTTTCGTGAAAGGCTCAAATTTCTCAGGCAAATCCGCGTCGTGAATGACGTATCCGTGAACCAAAGCGCGTTTTTCGTCAAGCATTCTCAAAGCTTCGCGCCGCATATTGTTCAGCGCGGACAGCGGCAGGCTGAGGTTATCATCAATTTCTATTGTCAGTTTTGCGGCTTTATATGCCGTTCCGCCGGTTTTTGAAAGCTGGGCGCGGCATTTTTCTTCTGACAGCGGGATTTTAACAGCTGCTTCGCACTCTGCCTCCGAGCAAACGGAAACTGTGTTTTTACCGTCGGTCAGCTCAAGCCTTGCGGGCTGACCGGACTTTGCCGAAAACTTCCCTTCTATATTAACATTCTGAATTTCATCCTTATAATTTCGGCGAATCGCCGACAACAGCTTATTGTCAGCCGAAACCACGTCGTCCCTGCGGCGTGTGCCGAACATTTCACGTCCGGTTTTTCCTTTATAATAGCCGTCGGTAAAGCCTGTGCGTGAAAAAACCGCCTTCAGCATTTCGGCTGTTTTTTCTGTTACAAAGCCCAAATCACGCTGCTCAACGCAGGCCCTTACCGCCGCCGAAACATATTCGGGACGCTTCATTCTGCCTTCAATCTTTGCCGAGGTTACGCCGTAAGCCTGCAAATCCCCGATGTAAGGCACCAGACTGTTGTCCTTTAAGCTGAGCGCGTAACCGCCTTTGTTTTTAATGTAAAACGGCAAGCGGCAGGTTTGCGCGCAGGCTCCCCTGTTTCCGCTGCGCGAGCCGATTACCGCGCTGAAATAGCATTGTCCCGACACGCACATACATAACGCGCCGTGCACAAAAACCTCAAGCTCAACGGGGATTTCAGCCGCCTTTTTAATTTCTTCGCGGCTCATTTCACGCGCGAGCACCACACGCTTGAAGCCGAGCTCGTAAAGAGCTTTGACGCCCGAAGCGGTATGAACGCTCATTTGGGTTGAGGCGTGAAGCGCAAGCCCGGGAGCGATTTTCCTTGCCAGTCTTGCCACGCCCATATTTTGAACAATCAGAGCGTCGGCGTCCGCCCTTGCGGCGGAGGTTATAGCCCGCGCAAGCTTTTCAAGCTCGTCGTCAAACACAAGCGTATTCAGCGTAACATAGACCTTAACACCGTGTATATGGCAGTATGCCACCGCCTTTTTCAGCTCTTCGTCATCAAAGTTTTGCGCGGACGCTCTTGCGGAAAACAGCTTTTCTCCCAAATAAACCGCGTCGGCGCCTGACCTTACGGCGGCAATTACGCTTTCATATCCGCCTGCCGGCGCGAGTATCTCAATTTTTTGCATTTTTACCCTCGCCGTCCTTTTCCTCAAACAAAGAGTACTGCTTCATAGGCACATACCCCATCAGTTTTTCGGTCTTTTTGTCCTTAACGGCTTTTTCAAACTTTTTTTCGTTGTCCGGCTTTTTGCTGTCCGCGTTCTTTTTCAGCTTTTCATTTTCTTTCGCGAGCGTGCGAAGCTGTTCCTCAAGCGCCTTAATCCGCTTTGTAAGAACGGTGTTTTCGTTTATCGCGCCTGCAAGCTTTTGCTTGTATTCCTTGCACTGCTTTGTAAGCTCCGCCGACTGACGGATAATCAAGTCAGCCTTGTCAATAACATCCTGATTGCGCTTGACAGCCTTGTTGCGGTCGTCGCAAAAATCCATTGCCGCAAGCACCGCGCAGTCCCTTGTGTCAAGATTCCCGCCGGTTTGCGAGGCTCGGCGGATGCTGTTGATTACATCCTGCGAAACCGAGCGCACATATTCCTCGCTGTCGGAGGTGATAACAGCATAACTGCGTCCCTCAATCTGAACGCTTACCCTTTTCTTTTCCATACCTGCGCCTCTCCTTATAGATATCCAATTTATATAATACCACATTATTTTTTAAAGCACAATAGAAATAAACGAGGCAACGTCAAATTTTATATTGAATTTGCAAGAACTGCGCACAATTTGTTTCTAATATAGAAATATAGCTTGAAATCTGTCCGTTCCTGTGTTAAAATAAGGCATACGCAATCAAATTCTCACGAACAACGGGAGGATATTATGCCTATTCCTTTTGATTCTCAAAAAATTTACTACCGTTCGCCCTTCGGCGCTGTTGAGGAATCTACTCCGGTGCACTTTAGGGCGCTTCTGCCGCGAAGCGTACACTCCAGAACCGTTGAGCTTTGCGTAAAATATGATTACGACTACAACTGGGAATACCACAGACTGATTTGGTGCGGCACCTTTGACAAGGACACCGAAATCTGGGAGTGCGACTTCACCCCCGAAAGAATCGGTCTTTACTGGTATTTCTTTAAGCTAAACACCGCCGAAAGCGTCAAATATCTTGTTCCGAGCGACCCGTATAAAATAAGCGAAATTCAGGATTCACCCGGACGCAGCTGGCAGCTTACCTGCTACAAAAAGGGCTTTGAAACCCCAAAATGGCCGGTGGGCGGCGTTATGTATCAAATCTTCCCGGACCGTTTTAATTTCAGCGGCGAGGAAAAGAATATTAAGCGCACCGATTTCACACGCAACAAAGACTGGTACGCTTTGCCTCAGTGGGAACCCAACGAAAACGGAGAAATTACAAACAGCGACTTCTTTATGGGCGACCTCAAGGGCATTACGCAAAAGCTTGACTATCTTGAAAAGCTCGGCGTAACCTGCATCTATCTTAACCCTATCGGCGAAGCATATTCCAACCACCGCTACGACACCGGCGATTATTCCAACGTTGATCCGATTTTGGGAACAGAGGAAGATTTTGCCGAGCTTTGCCGTCAGGCAAAGCAGCGCGGTATCCACGTAATTAACGACGGCGTATTCTCACACACCGGAGCCGACAGCGTTTACTTTAACCGTTCAGGCCGCTACGGCGACGGCGGCGCTTACCGCGACAAAGAGTCACCGTATTTCAGCTGGTACAAATTCAACGAATGGCCCGACAATTACCACAGCTGGTGGGGCTTCTACACCCTTCCCGAGGTAATCGAAACCGACCCGGCGTTTAACGAATACATAAACGGCAAGGACGGCATTATCAGAAAATATATGCGTTTGGGCAACTCGGGATGGCGTCTTGACGTTGCCGACGAGCTCCCCGATGAGTTTATGGAAAACCTGCGCAAATCGGTTAAGGACGAAAATCCGGAAGCCTTTATCGTCGGCGAGGTTTGGGAGGACGCAAGCAACAAGGAAAGCTACGGCGCAAGGAGAAAATTCCTGCTCGGCAGCCAGCTTGACTCAGTTATGAACTACGTTTTCCGCGGCGCGATAATCAACTTCTGCCGCGGTCAGGACGCGCGTCACACCATGGCTCAGATTATGAGCGTAATCGAAAACTATCCGCGTCCCGTACTCAGAGTGCTGATGAACTCTCTCAGCACCCACGACACCGAGCGTATTCTCACAATGCTTGCGGGCGAACCGCTGAACGGACGCGACCGCGCATGGCAGGCAAACACAAAGCTCAGCCCCGAACAGCGCGAGCGCGGCATTAAGCTTTTAAAGGTTGCTTCGGCAATGCAGTACACACTTCCCGGCTTCCCCTGCGTTTACTACGGCGACGAAGCCGGAATGGAGGGCTACCGCGATCCGTTTAACCGCTGCTGCTATCCGTGGGGCAGGGAAAACCGCGAGCTTATTGAATGGCACAAAAAGCTCGGCGCGCTGCGCGAGGAATGTTCCGCTTTGTGGGACGGCGACTTTATAGACGCGTTCGCCGAGGGCAGAAGGCTTTCGTATATCCGCCATGACCAAAAAACCGCAATTTACTGCGTGTTCAATTTAGGCGACCGCGAGGAAGAGGTTGCTCCTCCTCCGGGATACGGCGACGCGAAACCGATGTTCGGCTCAAAATATGAAAATCACATTCTGTATGTCAAGCCATGCAGCTGTGAATTTATGATGATAGAACGATAATAACACAACGGGGAGCCGCGCGCTCCCCTTTATATTTTAAAAATCCGGAGGTTTTTATGATTAAAGGCGCTGTGCTCGATATGGATGGTCTGATGATAGACAGCGAAAAGATTGTCTTTGAAAACTGGAGCAAAATGATGAAGGAAAACGGATACCCGTACAGCCTCGATATTTACAAAAAAACCCTCGGCAAACGCAAAACCGAGGTTGAAAAAATATATAAGTCGCTATACGGCGAGGAGTTTCCGTATTGGGATTTTGCTGACAAAAGCCACGATATGTATCTGGAACGATTGAAAACAACAGGCGTTCCGGCAAAGCCGGGACTTTATGAGCTGCTTGACTTTTTAAAGGAAAACGGAGTTAAAATCGCGCTTGCAACCTCAACTTCACGCGAAACCGCAACGCTCGATTTAAAATCAATCAGGGTTTTGGATTACTTCGACGAGCTTGTCTGCGGCAACGACGTAAAGAACGGCAAGCCCCACCCCGAGGTTTTCCTGACCGCCGCCCAAAAGCTCGGGCTTGAACCGTCAGACTGCGCGGCGTACGAGGACAGCCTTACCGGAGTTCAGTCCGCCCATTCGGCAGGAATGATTACAATAATGGTGCCCGACTACCTTCAGCCCACACCCGAAATCCTTCCGATGATTGATAAGCTTTGCAACACTCTCGACGAAAGCATTGAATTTTTAAAGGATTTGTAAGTTTGCTTTATTTGTAATTATTTATCGCAAGATAAAGAGGATACGATTCTTTTTTGTTGAATCGTATCCTCTTTTTTATGCAAGTGTTTTTGCAGCAAAATCACACAAAGCCCTTGTAGCTTCCAAATCCAAGCATATACGTCGCCATAGCAATAGCCAAATCCTCGGATTCAATACTCTGCTCCCTCGCAAGCTTTTTTAACTCATCTGTAACCGTATCGTGCGGAACGACACTGCCTTCCAAGTCCTTAACCGCCTTTTCAATTACCGAAGGTAACACCATGCACATCTGATAAAACGCATCCTCTTGCCCTGTGACTAAAGCGTAAAATTGGTCAATGCTTACTCTGCGTATCAGTTTATGCCCAACCTTTCTCTTATCAACGGTGGTTTCCCATTTAATATTTTGAGAACGTTGTGCAATGGCTTCTACCAAAAAGCAAGCGCAATCATCATCGTTTAGTATCTGGTGTTGCATTTTGATAAAAGTCTTTCCGGCTGATGCTGAGTTCATCGTGTTGTGTTTATTTTTCATTTCGACATAAACCTTGTGAACAACGCTACAATCCGGCAAGGTGATACCGCCGGGATTCTCATATATTACATCCCAGCCGCCTTCTTTGCCGTTATCGGGCACATGGCATTTATCAAAGTAGTTGAAAATACGCTGATGAAAATATCCGATATCATTGTTGTTGGATTTATCTCTTTGTCTGAAAATCTCATTACCGACGATTTGCTCCCACGACGCCTGATAAACGGTTTTATCAAAAATCAGCTTTATGGGGTCAATGATATTTTTATTGAACCGCTTTAAATCAAAGGATTCGAGTTTTTCGCCATATTTTCCAATAGTTGCTTTGACGTGATTTGTAAAATCTTCCTCACTTATAAAACTCAGATTCCACATTATACTTCCTCCAGAGCTTTCTTTATTTCTTTAGCTATATCGTAAGCCAAATTGACAGGTACAGCGTTACCGACTTGTTTATATTGTGAACCGATACTTCCCTTGAATACCCATTCATCCGGAAAGCTTTGGCAGCGGGCGTTTTCCCGAATTGTAAAGGGACGTGCTTCTAACGGATGACACCTGTCTGTCTGTTTTTGACTTGGCGAAGTAAGAACCGCAAGCGACGGCTCATCAAGGCTCAGCCTGCGAAGAATACCTGTTCTGCCGCCTTCCATATACCAGCAGCTTTTCATGTACTCTTTCGCTATATCCTCGGGAATATCTCTCCAATATCCGCCGGGCGGGACAAGTTCAAATATTTTACGCTTATATTCCGAATAAGGTGTACCCTCACTCTCGGGGCAATCTAACAAAATATCCCTT
Source organism: uncultured Eubacteriales bacterium (assembly GCA_900318495.1). Taxonomy (GTDB): domain Bacteria; phylum Bacillota; class Clostridia; order Oscillospirales; family Acutalibacteraceae; genus Ruminococcoides. The sequence continues at coordinate 83,859 of ONLA01000008.1, read as the reverse complement.
AAAACCGGCTTATAGTCATGCGGCTTCGGAAATTCAAAATGGATTTTACTGACCAAATCATTTCGGATGCCTATGGTAATTAAACGTTCTCTTTTTTGAGCAACACCGTAGTCCCACGCGTTCAGTACTTTCCTTTGGATGGTATATCCTGTGCTTTCAAAAATATCGGTAATCGTTTTATATGTACGCCCTTTATCGTGAGTAAGCAAACCTCTTACATTTTCAAACAGAAACATTTTAGGTTGCAGCTGCTCTAAAAACTTAGCGTAATGATAGAACAATGTACCGCGTGCATCCTCCAATCCCAAGCGTTTTCCTGCATAAGAAAAACTCTGACAGGGAGCGCCGCCCGATAACAAATCGAGTTCACTTTCTTTAAGGTTAAAATACTCCTTCAAATCTAAACACGATATATTGGCAATATCATCGTTAATGACGCGCCATTCAGGCCTGTTGGTTCTTAATGTATCAGAAGCATCCTTGTCAAACTCAATTAATCCAATCGTATCAAATCCGGCACGTTCAATACCAAGTGCCAATCCGCCTGCGCCGGCGAATAATTCTATGGTTTTCGGTTTTTTGAGTTCCTTTTTAGGCTTGACAATCTCAATAATATCACCGATATTACAATCAAGCACCGTGCAGATTTTTTCAATGCTGTCAAAAGAGATTGTTTCGTTTTTTCCCATTCGAGCCATAACATTAAAGCTAATACCCGCCGCCTCTTTCAGGTCGGTTTTATTCATGTTCCTGTCTATTAACAGTTTCCATAAGTTATTATAGCAAACAGCCATAACAACACCTCACATCTTGGTTAATTCTGGTTTATCCAATTATAGCATTAATAGTTATTTTTTTCAAGACTATCTCACGATTTCGTTAGATTTTCTTGATAAGTTCAGCAACAATATGATATATCAAAAATACCGGAAGTAAAACAAGGCTCCCCAGAGAACTGCGGTGCTCTGCGTGCGCCCTTAAGACCGTACTTCTTACGCTCTTTCATTCTCGGGTCACGGGTAAGGAAGCCTGCCTTCTTGAGCTTGCCGCGAAGGTTTTCGGTGTCATACTGGAGCAAAGCTCTGGAGATACCGTGACGGATTGCGCCCGCCTGACCGGTAACGCCGCCGCCTGAAACACGGCATACAACGTCGAACTTTTCGTCGGTTTCGGTAAGAGCCAGAGGCTGTCTTACAATGAGCTTGAGAGTTTCAAGACCGAAATAATCGTCGATGTCACGGTCGTTGATTGTGATTTTGCCTGTACCCTGGTAAAGTCTTACTCTTGCAACAGAGCTTTTTCTTCTGCCTGTACCGTAAAAATAAGGTGTCTTATCGTACATACTGTTTTGCCTCCTTCTTAAGCTTCAAGCATCTGAGGCTTCTGAGCCTGATGATTGTGTTCCGCACCCTCAAAGAGTCTGAGTCTTAAAAGTGCGTTTCTGCCGAGAGTGTTCTTGGGAAGCATACCCTTAACGGCAAGCTCCATAGCCTTAGCGGGCTTTGTTGCCATAAGAGTGTCATAACGTGTTTCCTTTAAGTGGCCGATGTAGCCTGTGTGGCGCTGCCACTTTTTCTGTGTAAGCTTGTTGCCTGTAAGAACAGCGTCCTTGCAGTTAATAATGATTACGTGGTCGCCGCAGTCTACGTGCGGAGTAAATGTGGGCTTATGCTTGCCTCTGAGCAATGCAGCCGCCTGAGCCGCAACACGGCCGAGGGGTTTGCCGGCGGCATCAATTACGTACCAGCTGCGCTCAACTTCGGTCGGCTTAGCTAAATATGTTGACATAGTAATTCCTCCTGTTCATTTGTCGTGCTTTATGATTATAATACACAGAAACCGTGTTGTCAACACTTTTTTGAAAATTTTTAATTTATCTCGGTAAAATCTCCTGTATTCTTTTAAAATCTCAGTTTTACTCTTGAATACTCACAAGCGATTTTTAAAAATATTACGTTAATTTTTTTAAATTTCACAATAAATTCACAATACCGATATATGTTTTTCAAAATCAGGGGGTATTATATAGCCACAGTCAAGGAAGGAGGTGCAAACCGATGTTCAGTTCAAAGCCGTCGGTGCTTGCCTGTGTAAGCAACCAATATGATTGCGACCGTGTGATTGAAGCCGCGAAAAAGCTTGCGATAGAAGAGGATTGCGAGTTAAGAGTTTTAACGGTAATAAGGCCGGAGGCCGATTACACCATAATCAGCGATCAGATTGAGTATCTTAATCTTGCCGCAAAGGAAGCCGACGCCGATATGACGTTCATATTCAGAGTTGACGCTGCCGACGCGACAGCAGAATTTGTAACCGAAAATAATATCCATAAAATTGTAACGGGCTTGCGTGACGGCGGAAACAGCAACAGCTTTCTTGTTGAGCTAAACAGGATAGCTCCCGACGTTGAAATATCCTTGGTCGACAAGGATAAAACCGTTTACAGCATTAAGCACAATGCTTAACAATTACTATAAGAACATTTTTAAATTGAAGGTATATTTTAAATAAACTATCTATTCTCATCTCCTTTTTATATAAATAATCTCTCCTAAAAACGGGTCGGCTTCAAGCCGGCTCGTTTTTGTTGACACAGATATTTGTTCGTGATATAATTTTTATGTGTATTTTCAGGGAAATTCTGACCCTTAGGAGGTTAACTATGTATTGCTATAACTGCATGAAGGAAGCTCAAACGCACACTGTGTGTCCGTATTGCCGCAAGCAAAACGTACCCGACAGCATTGTGCACCATCTTACTCCCGGAACAGTACTTAACGGCCATTATCTTGTAGGAAATTCGCTTGGCGAAGGCGGATTTGGCATTACTTACATCGGCAGAGACACCAACCTTAAAATGCGCGTAGCAATAAAAGAATATTACCCCTCCGGCAACGTCAACCGAAACAACACCCAAAGCAACGATGTTTACACCGCTACCGAATCCCAAACCGAAGCGTTTGAAAAGGGCAAGGAGCGTTTTCTGCGCGAAGCACAAAGCATTGCGAAGTTTTCCGGCTCAAAGGGTGTCGTAAACATTAAAACCTACTTTGAGGAATACAACACCGCTTACATAATAATGGATTATATTGACGGTGAAAACCTTTTGCAGTATATGGAGCATCACGGCAAGTTTTCCGCCGATAACATTTTCAGGCTTATGCTTCCCGTAATGGAATCGCTGAAGCACATTCACGACGAACAGGTTATCCACCGCGACATAAGCCCTGACAATATCATTTACGGCTCAAACGGAGTTCTTACGCTTACCGACTTTGGTTCCGCGCGCTATTTTACAAGCCAAAGCAAGGAAATGTCGGTGATGCTGAAGCAGGGCTACGCTCCCGAGGAACAGTACCGTTCAACAGGAGAGCAGGGACCTTGGACCGATGTATACGGTCTTTGCGCAACCATATACAAGTGCATTACCGGCGTTACTCCGCAAAACGGACTTGACCGCGCTCACATTGACTCGCTTAAAGCGCCTTCCGAATTGGGAGCTGACATTTCTCCGTCGCTGGAATCCGTGCTTATGTACGGACTGTCAGTGTTCCGCGGCAAGCGCTGCCAAAGCATGGGCGAGCTTATCAGCCTGACCGTTAACGCGCTCAACGGCGCAGGCGTGCCGTCGTACGCCAACCGCACCGTAAACGCGAACAACAGCGTCTTTATTCCTCCTGCCGCGCCGCCTGATAATATTTCTTACAGTGACCCATACAAAAACAACAGCGATAAACCTGTCAACGGAATCCAACCGCAAAAGCAAGCTCCTCAGCAAAGCAAAGCTCCTGTTATAACGGCAGTAGCCGTTGCGGCAACAGCCGTTATTTTGGCTGTTGTGGTTTTGTTCATCATACTCGGAAACAAAAATGACACAAACAGCGAAGTTACCGCAACAGCGGAAACAACAGCGGCCGAAACCCAAAGCCACGACGTTAAAGCTCAGGTAGTTGTGCCCGAGCTGAGCGGAAAAACGAGAACCGAAGCTATAAAAATTCTGGACGGCGCAAAGCTTGATTACGAAACCGTAAGCAAATCCACGGACAAGCTTGAGGAGGATAACAAGGTTATCGAGCAGTCCCCGGCAAACGGCAAAACCGTAAACGAGGGCGACAAAATTACGCTTTACATAGGCAGCTATCAGGAAGCCGAAACCGAAGCCCCGACAGAAGCGCAAACCGAGGCGGCAAAGACTATTCTGTACTGCTGCGCAAGCGAGGACGCCACTCTCAGAGACGCGCCGAGCAAAAGCGGCAACAAGCTTTTATCAATAAAATCACGTGAACCGGTTGAATATCTGGACACGGCAAATGACTTTTATAAGGTTAAATACAACGGTGTTACCGGATATGTATGGAGCGTGTGCTTCAGCCCCGACAAAAACGCGCCGCTTTATTACGGCACGGGCAACGACACCTCCGGCAGTTCTTCCGCAAACAGCAAAATACTTTATTGTATCGCTACAGACAACGCTCATCTGTGGAAAACAGCAAATCCCGACGACCACGTTGACAATCCCGATAATTACTATTACGTTATTAACCGTTATGAAACAGTAAGACTTATTTCCGAATACGGCGATTTTTACAAGGTTAAATACGGCAGCTACGAAGGTTATGTTTTAAAAGAAGCTTTCAGCACTGACAAATACGCTGCTCCGTATGGCGGTAATTAAACTATGAAAAGCAAATTAATAATATCAATATGTCTGGCGGTTACCGCGGCTGCAATAACATTTACACTGTTTACCGTAATCCCCTTTGTCAGCGGCAAAAGCTCAGCGGAACCGGCGTCAGGCACAGCATCCGCCCAAACAGTCAATGCTTCCGAAAACAAATCAAGCGAAACCACACAGACTCCGGAAACCGCCGCGGCAAAATCTGCGGCAAATCCCTCGTCTGCCGCCAAACAAACTCAGCCGCAATCCGAAGCAAATCCGCAAAAGCTGATTAAAGGCTTCAGCGTAATAAGCCAGCTTCCCGAGCTTCCTACAGGCTGCGAGGTCACCTCGCTGACAATGCTGCTCAACTATCTGGGATTTGACGCTGACAAGCTTGACCTCGCCGACAATTATCTTACCAAAGGAGAATACGGAGTTACCGATCCGAGAAAGGCTTTTGTAGGCGACCCGAGAACCGAGGAAAACTCCCGGGGATGCTACGCTCCGGTGCTTACGGAAGCGGCTAACAAATACCTTGCGGACAAAGGCTCCGGCAAAACCGCTCAGGATATTTCCGGGCGCGAGCTTGAAAGTCTGTTTCCGTATATAGACAAAGGAATTCCCGTGATAGTCTGGGGAATTATGGACTGTCTGCAATCCGAAGTTGTAAGCATCGGCGAAGCAGACGGTCAGCCCATAAACTGGGTGCGCCCCGAACACTGTATGGTGCTTATCGGTTATGACGACAATCAAATTATCGAAGCGGATCCCTATCACGGAACCGCGATAACCTACAACAAGGAGCAGTTCCGCACAGGCTACAACGACCTGTTTAAACAAGCAGTTATAATTCAATAATTTATACTAATACCTAATAAAAAGTAGCCAATCTTTGCGGTTCCTTGCAAGGCGCCAGCCTTGCCGCGTCCTTCGCCTTGTCTTGCGAAAAATATCCTCGCAAAATATAAGTCTACTTTCTATCAGGAATTAGTATTAGGCTTATTAACACGCGGCTAAAACCGCGTGTTTTATTTTATATATTATATTTATTTTATATATTTTTGATAAATATGATGACAAAATTTGTGTTTTATGGTATAATTATCTTGATAGTATCTTGTGCTATTTTTAAACAAAAAGGAGGATAAGCTTATGAAAAAAACAATAGCGGTTTTGCTCGCGGTTTGCCTGATTTTCGCGGCTGTACCCGTGACGGCATACGCGGCGCAAACAGAAGCTTCCGCGGGCGACGCCCCTACAAGCGGCACTACCGGCGACTGCACCTGGTCATTTGATTCCGAAAACGAAACACTGACCGTCAGCGGCAGCGGAGCAATGGCTGATTATTACGACAGTACCTTTGTTCCGTGGTTCCAACACTCCGGAAAAATCAAATATCTCGATATTAAAGAAGGCGTAACCCACATCGGTGACAGCGCGTTTGCGTATATCGGAGGCATAAACGGCGTTGCGTTGCCAAACAGCTTGCAGTCCATAGGAGCAAAAGCGTTTTCCAACACCAACATCATCAATTTAACCGTTCCGGAAAACGTTACATCAATCGGCGTACGCGCGTTTTTAAGCTGCAAAAAACTATCCCGCGTCATTCTGCCCGAAAGCCTTAAAACTATCGGAATAATGGCGTTTGCGGGCACAGCGCTCGCGGGAGCGGAAATTCCGAACCCGAACACCGAAATAGCCGCTTACGCATTCGGATTTGATGAGAACGGCAACAAGGCGGAAAATTTCACAATTACAGGATATCTCAAAAGCACTGCCCAAACCTACGCCAATTCAAACGGCTTTAAGCTAATTGATATCGAAGGTCAAAAGTACGCAATCGGCATTTCAATGGGCAGAACGTTTAAGGCTGTAACAGGCGAACCAGTAACCAAGGCGCGCGAGGGCGAAAGAATTATGATTGAAAAACGTCCCGACCCGGGTTTTAACTTAACAGGCTACACGTCTGACGATGTTACGATTGAGGAAGTTGACGGCAAATTCTTCTTCACAATGCCTAACCACTCGGTTATAATATACTTGGACGGTTCCGTAAGCAAGCCAATCGAGTTCGATTTAAGCAATCAAAACAGCGTAACTATTGATTCCAAGAAATACGTTTATCTTATCTTTGATTCAACAATTCTAAGCCCGTACAAAACCTCAAATCCGTCTGACGGAGCTTATTTGTTTGACCTCGACAGAAACGGCAGCGATGACATTATGATTGAGCGCTACAAGGTTACAAGGCTTTCAACCGCAAGCGTAAAAAATATTGTGAGCATCCGTAAGGAAGGCGCCGAATACTCTCCGGTCAACTTCATTTTCGGAGGCAATAAAATTTCAAACGCGCGTTTGTATTTAGAGCTTCCCGAAGCCGGCAGCAGCTACAATTATGAAACAGATCAGGCTGACGTTACCGGTTACAATGATAATTACACGGTTGAAAAAGCAAAATGGTTTAACGAATGGGGCATTGCCCCCGAACGCTTTGAGCCCGGTCAAAAATATTTTGCTGAAATCACCCTGCGCCCCAAAGACGGCTACGCTTTCGTCGCGAACACATTTGTTGTTGTTGAAACTCCCGGCGATACTTACGGTATCTCGGCAACTGTTTACGACCTTGACAGCAACGGAGATTTGCACATCAAAACAGACGCCGTTTATATTCCGGGAGAAGCCCACGCTATTCATATTACAGGAGGAATTGCGTCAAAGCAGGAAAATATTCACGACAGCAACCACTCGGCTTGTGAGGCAAGGGCAGGCGAAAGAATTTGGGTATCCGTCGGAACCGGCAACATCCCCGAAGGCGAATACGCTGTTCCCAACACCATCAAATATAATTCCAACGATGTTATATTCAGAGGAGAAGCCCAACAATACTTCATTATGCCGGACGAGGATGTGTCGGTTGAGATAACATACGAAACCCGAAAACAAACAGATGGCGTTATGGATTTCAGCAACGGCGAACCGTACCGCGCGCAGACGTCCGGCGTGTATTCCGAGTACGTCAAGAGCCAGAGTTACGGAATTTATGTTCTGCTATTCAATCTGTCGAAAAACCATAAATCGGAGTGGGACAGCGAATACAGCAAAGACATTGTTAAATTCGATATCGACGGCGACGAAACCTTTGACGTCGGCAACATAGATAATGAGTTTTTCCTGCTTGAAACAAGCAGTCTCAGCAGTCCTTCGGGGCAGATCACACTCACATTCAGCCGCGAAGAAAGCATATTTTTCCCGATGCGTTCGCTGGAAATTATCTTTGCCAAGCCAACCGCAAAAAAGCACACCATAACAGTAAACAACGGCATAGCAACATCGGTTCCGGGCGATTGGAACGGCGAGCACCGCATTTACCGGGCTTATCCGGGTGAACGTGTATATCTGTTCCCCGACGTTTCAACATGGAACAGCGGCGATTACGCACAGCAGCTGACGTTTGACGCAACATCAAAGGACGTCGGCGTCAGCACCGAAGGTGAAATTACCTTTGTAATGCCCGACAAAAACGTCACCGTAGACTTAACCTACAAAAAAGGAACTTTGACCGACGGAGTTCTGGACTTGCGCGAGGGCTCTTACAAAGCTAAATCAGACGGGAATTACGCCGCGAGCGAGGACTACGGAATGTACTTTATTTTACAGGAGCTTTCGGCGCGCTGCAAATCAGACTTAGATCCCGAAACCTATGCGTTTAACTTTAAGTTTGACATCGACAACCACGGCGGCTACGATATTTCTTATGATAGCAGCACACAAGTCTACTCTCTGCTTCCCGGAAACAGCCTGCGCCCCGCATCCGGCAGAATCACGCTGATGCTGCCCGGCAGCGGTTATTACACAGTTCCGATGCACCGTATTACCATTCTTCTCGCAGGGGACGACGAGAATCAAACCAAGCATAAAATTACGGTAAAGAACGGCTTGGCTTCATCCGAAAAGGATAGCTACGATTACCTGATAACCTCTGAATATCAGGGTCAGGAGGTGTTTGTCCTTACGGATCCCGCAGCGGTTCCCGACGGAAAATATATTATCTCAAAAACAGTCACCTCCGCGGATGTAACTGTTGACGGCGAAAGCTTTGTTATGCCCAACCGCGACGTAACGGTTACGGTTTCCTATAAGCTCGGCGATCAAAAGCCCTTCACGCTTGATTTCAGCGATAACGACATTATTACAGTGACAGATTCACAAGCCTTTAACGGTATCTCGAATTGTTTAACAGAGTTTACCAAAAATCCCAAGACAGAATATGACAGCGAACTATACGCGGACGTCAGCTTTTTTGATGTTAACGGCGACGGAAAATATGACGTCCGTCAGTGTGAAAAGGATAAAACCTTTTACCTGCTTCATCACAGCCTTGAGGGAATAATATCGCTGTCAGGCAATCCGGCGCAAAACGTTAACGCCCGGTATTGTCCGCTGACCGTGATTTTCTCAACGCATCTTAAAGGTGATTTAAACGGCGACGGAAAGGTCAACATTACCGACGCGACACTTCTGCAGCGTCATTTGGCGGATTACAGCGGCTACAAGCTCGACACAAGCAACCCCAACGTCCTTTATGCCGCAGACGTAAACAGCGACGGCAAAATAAACATCAGCGACGTTACGCAAATCCAGCGCATCGCTGCCCAGGTTCATTAACCTAACCGCAACAACAGGGAGACCGCGAAGTCTCCCTGTTGTTTTTGTTGTATTATTTTTTCTTCTTTTTCTTTTTAACTGCCGGTTTTAAATCCTCGCCCTCAGCTTCAAAATTGTCCTCAGTCAGGTAATCCGGCTCATTTTCGGGGAATTTAAGCTCGCTGTACGCCGATTCGGGAATTAGCTTAAATTTCTTAATATAAATCAGGAAGCAAATTACCGCGAACGCAATCAGACAGACAACCGACGCCGCCAATCCCGGCCAAAAGCCCTTGGGATAATATTTGATAACAATATCGTGCTCGCCCTTGTTAAGCTCAAAAGCAACCAAAGAACCGCCGACGGGCTTCATCTCAACAGGATTGCCGTCAACAGTGGCTGTCCAGCCTGTTTCATAAGGAATCGAAGTGTAGAACAAACCATCCTCGGTAACGTTAATTTTACCTTCAATTTTGTTCGCAGTGGTTTCCTTGGTCTGCATAACCTGAGTTTTAAGCTTGTTGTAGCCCTGCTCAAAAACATCCGCGTTCAAAAGATTCACATAAACCTTAGCCGAGCCGCTCGCGCCCGCCTTGGGTTCGGCTGTAACCGAAATTTTATCGCCCTTCGAGAAGTACCCGATGCTGGCAATATACGACCGTCCCATACCGTACTTCTTTGACTGCGGAATATCGTTTTGGGAAACGCCGAGGTCGTCGCTGTCGGTAACGTCGCCGTACATCATATAAAGACCGTCCTCGGGGGCTGTATAGTTCCACTGCAGCTTGAGCGACACCGTCTTGTTAACGGAAGAAAAGCTGTAGTTACCGTAGGAAAGCTCGCTGACATTCACAACGCTGTCATCGCTGTGTGATGTGCTTACGGGCGTTAAACGTGTATAAACAGGCTCGCTGATTCCGGTGGCAAGCTTGAAAAACTCGCTCTGGGTTTCAAACGGATTGAACTGATCCTCGTTTTCGTCCTCTACCCAGCTTTCAAGACCTTTGTTAACCATAAAGCCCATGGGAATATAGTGGTTGTTAAGGTAAAGCTTTTCGTACTGCACCGAACGAACCTCGGTAAGGTCGTAGGTGTTTTGGATTGAGCCGTCGCGGAGAATAAGATACTTCAGGTTCATAAACATATTGGTAACAGGCGAACCCTCCGCGTAGGTGTAGCGGTTACCGGATTTCCAGCCCATCATACCAAAGTTTTCAAAGAACTGCGTCATACTTTCGTTTGTCATTGAATTGAACATTGACAAACCGTGATAACCGTTAAGCGCTCCGTCGTTGAGCGTCTGGGTTGACGTAACCTCGGCTCTCCAAAGCTCAGGCGTGTTCTCCTCAAGCTGATTCATAGAATCAATAAGCGCTTCGGTAAGCTCCTCGCCGCGCGGATAAGCAACGGTTGTAGTTACCGAGGTGCGGTAAACGCCGCAGTAAGCGGTAAATCCGCTCTGAGCGATTGTTATTACAAGCAGTGAGGCAATAAGCGCGTTTTTGGGAATAATCCGCTTTGTATACAGCAGAACCACCGCCGTAATAAACACAAAAATCAGCGCGGAAGCGGTTATTGTGGGAGTAACCCATTCCATATGATCCTTGAACATAATGTCGGTTCCGCCGTCGTCAAGCGCCATAATCAGCACAAAGAAGCTGAGCGCCGACGCTATAATTCCGCCTGTCAGGTTTATAGCTTCGATATTCATAAAAGCCCTGAACGCCATAACGATAATAACAAAGCTTATAAGGTAACTGAAGCGGTAGGGAATCATATTTGTAAAGTGTAAGCCGTGCCAAATGTAATCAAGCTGGCGGATAATACAGCTTAGGAACATAAAGATTATGAGCGAAAGCATAACAATCTTTTCTCTGAGCTTTATGTTTTTGGAGGTAAGCGAAAGGAACGCAAAGAACACCGCAACCGAACCGCAGGCAATATTCGGAATAGCGTCCGCTTCCTTGTTTGCCGCGCAGGTGAAGTTAATCAGGTTGCCCGTAATGCTCTTCATCGCCTTCAGCACACCCAAAAGGTCGTTGGAGCCTCCCATATTTATAGCGAACATAGTCGGGAACGTACTGCCCGTCGCATGGGTGTTTTGCAGAGCAAAGAACGCCGGCAGCAGGAAAAACGCCGTCATACCGATAGCGATAAGCGAAAACGCCGCTGTTTTGGCAAGGTTAATAACAAAGGTTTTTACGCTCTGCCAACGCATAAGGTGGTAAGCGATAAAAATAAGCAGTACAAAAATGCAGGTAAAGAAGCCGATATAGTAGTTTGTAAGCAGCGAAAGCGTAAGCGTCACAACATACAGGCGGAAACGGTTTTCGGTGAGCATTTTTACAGCGCCGAGCGCCACCAGCGGAGTTATGCAAACCGTGTCGAGCCATATTGTGTTCCAGTAATAGCCCATAAAGAACGCGCAAAACGAAAAGCTGCATCCGAAAATAAGCAAAGTCGCGTCGGCGCGTTTAAACACGCTCTTAAGGAAATACGCCATAAAGCTGCCGGCAAGCGCGATTTTGATACAAACCGAGAACATAAGGAACTCGCGCAGCCATTCGGCGGGAATAAACACCGACAGGAAATTAAGCGGACTTGCAAGGTAATAGGACATAAGCGAAAAATAGTTGGTACCTCCGCCGACAGCCCATGTCCAGAACAGCGACTCGCCGTGCTTCAGCTTGTCCTGAAAATCAACAAGGAACGGAAAGTACTGATGCCACAAGTCGGTAACCAGAATTTGCTTGTCGCCGAACGGGGAAACCTCCATCAGTCCAAACGCCGTCACCATAAGAACAAACGGTATCAAAAACGCGAGCCACACAAACAGGTTGCGCGATAACAAGGCGGTTAACCTGCCCTTGATACCGGCGGGCTCGCGAAGGGTTTTTGTGTTAAACATAAAAGACCTCCGTTAATTTATTTTTAGACACAATAATACATATACTATTCTATCACGTTTTTAAATTTTGTAAACAAAAATTTTCTTAAAATTAAATAAAATTTTCAAAATGGTTGGACATTTAATAATAACTTTGATATAATAAAAGAAATTAATTATTGGGAGTATAGATTAAATGAAAACAGTAGATCTCGTTGTGCCCTGCTACAACGAGGAGGAAGGGCTTGAGCATTTTGTTCTTGAAACCAACAAGGTTATAGCGTCCATCCCCGGTTACAGCTTCCGCTATATACTTGTAAACGACGGAAGCAAGGACAAAACCTATCTTGTAATAAAAAAGCTTGCAGGGCAATTTGATAACATTAAATACATATCCTTTTCACGCAACTTCGGCAAGGAAGCCGCGATGTACGCTGGTCTTGAACATTCAAGCGCGGATTATGTTGTGGTTATGGACGCCGATTTGCAGCATCCTCCGCAAATTTTCCCGAAAATGCTCGAGGCGATGGAGCAGGGCTATGACTGCTGCGCCACAAAACGCGATGAACGCGAGGGCGAAAGCTTTTTCCGGGGAGCGTTCTCAAAGCTGTTTTTTAAGCTGTCCAACAAGCTGACCGACGTAAAAAACCCTTACGGAGCAATGGATTACCGTATGATGACGCGTCAAATGGTTAATTCCGTGCTTGAGCTCAGCGAGGTTCAGCGTTTTTCAAAGGGAATTTTTTCGTGGGTAGGCTTCAACACAAAATGGGTTTCGTTTAAAACGGTAGACCGCGAGCTGGGAACAACCAAGTGGAAGTTTTCCTCGCTTTTCAAGTACGCGATAGACGGCATAACCTGTTTTTCGGTCGCGCCGCTCAGATTCACAGCGGTTATGGGCGCGATAATCTTTGTAATTTCACTGATATATATACTTATAACCCTGATTCAAACCCTGTTTTTCGGAATCACCACCCCGGGTTATGTTACAACACTGTGCGCAGTGCTGTTTTTGGGAGGTCTTACCGAAATGTCAATCGGAATTTTGGGGGAGTATATCGGTAAAATATATATGGAAACAAAGGAAAGACCTATTTATATAACCAAATTTTCAAACTTTGCAGAAGAAAACAATCAAGAAAAGGAGAATTAAAAGATGAGCGAAACAAAAACCAAAAAGTCCGTAGGCGTTTCGTTTGCGGCAATAATCACAGCATTGCTATTGATCATTTCCTGTATTGCGGCTTGCGTATTTATAAATTCAGGCGGCTCTCCCGCCGCTAACGCCGCTTCGGCGGCGCTTGACAACGCAAAAAAATCCGTAACAAATTTTGTTGACGATTCGGTAAGACTTGAAGCTGATTATTACGACAACATTTTCAAAAAGGTTAACACGGCGGTAGTTATGTATCAGGGCAAAAACGACAACGGCGAGCTTGAAAAAATCTGCTCCGCCGCCGGCGCCGACCTAATCCTCATTACCGACGCCAAGGGAAAAATCACCCAGGCTTATCCCGACGAAAAGCTTGTAGGCAAAACCCTAAAGGAAAACAAAATGAACGCGTTCGGAAAAATCACAAAGGGCATAGTTGATAAAATTACAACCGACCCCGAAAAAACCGATGAAGGATACAAAATCAACGTAGGTATCAGACGTCAGGACAGCGACGGAGTTCTCGTGCTCGGCGTAACAGACGACAGCTATGCCGTAGTCGCCGGGGAAACCCTTGCCGATTCCTGCGGAAACAACACCGTTGTTGAAAAGGACGGTAAAATAATAAGCACAAACTTTGCTCCTGCCGACGGCTGTGAAAGCATTGAGGCTTTTGAGAAGAAAGCAAAGGAAGCCGGCAACACCTTTGACGGAAAGCATTACGAAATCAAAAAGGGTGACGCCGAGGGCTACACCGTTATGGTTGCCGCTGCCGACACCGGCTCAAGCAACACAACCTCGGTTATCATCATCGTTGTTACAAACGTTGTACTTATTTTAATAGGAGTTTGCCTGTATCTTGTAGGCTCGAAAAAGAAATGAAAAGTTTTTTAGCAAAGTTTTTTGACATTAAATTTTGGAAATTTATATTGGTAGGTATTATCAACACATTGGTCGGCAACGGTTTACAGTTTTTACTTTTTAACTTTACACCGTTGAATACAATGGGAGATCCCGGCGTGTTTATCGCCAGCGCTGTCGGCTATGTTATCGGAAGCATAGTCAGCTATCTCCTCAACAAGCACTTCACCTTCAAGAACACCGAAAAGGGCTGGAAACCGATTTTCCGCTTTGCCCTGAACATTGCGGTTTGCTGGGTAATTGCCTATGTAATCGCTGTTCCGCTCACAAGCTGGGTTTGCACCGCGAACAACTTTTCAATGTTTTCGTGGAGCGTTCAGACAACCTCCGCAAACCTCTCGATGATTGTCGGAAGCTGTTTGTTTGTCGCCTGCAACTATGTGGGACAAAGGTTCTTCGCGTTTAAGGAGAAGGAAGAGAAATAACAATTTTAAATCACAGCCTGTGTTCATACGGACGCAGGCTGTTTCTTTTGCAAAACCATTGACGGCTTGTCGAAATATGTATATAATTGTTTCTGTGGGGTGATAAATTTGTTTTGGACAGTCATTCTTTGGATTCTGCTCGGCTTGCTCGGGCTTTTGGCGGCTTATATTCTGCTTGTTTTAATAAGCTGTCTGTTTGCCGACAGACACAGGGTTTATGATAAAAACAGCAAATACTTCCGGTTTTTGCTCAACAGCTCAACCGGATTGGCTGTTAAATTAATCCGAATTAAAATAAAAATCTCCGGCTTGGATAAAATTCCGGACGGCAGGTTTTTGCTTGTCAGCAACCACCGTTCAAAATTCGACCCTATTCTCAGCTGGTACGCGTTCAGAAAATACGACCTTGCGTTTATTTCAAAGTACGAAAATTTCGAAGTCCCGATTTTCGGAAGAATTATTCGTAAATGCTGTTTTATGGGTATCGACCGAGACAATCCGCGAAAAGCGGCAAAAACGATTATTCAGTCGGTAAAGCTGATAAAAAACAACGAGTGTTCGGTCGCGGTTTATCCCGAGGGTACGCGAAACTACGGCGAAGGGCTTTTGCCGTTTCACAACGCGGTGCTCAAAATAGCGCAAAAGGCGGAGGTTCCCATAGTTGTGCTCACCGTTAAGGGAACATACGAAATTCAGAAAAACTTTCCGCTCCGCAAATCAATCGTCAATCTTGATGTGCTCGACGTTATCCCTGCCTGCAGGGTGAAGGAGTCAACAACGGCTCAGCTCGGCAGCGAAATCGCCGCCGCAATGCTGAAAAATCTGTAAAGGGGATAATTGAAATGAAAACATATTTGCTTTACAATTCCAAATCAAACAACGGTGCCGGTGAACAAAGCGCGAAAAAAATCCGAGAAATCCGGAAATACAAGAATTTTGAAAAGCTTGACCTCACAAATCTGAGCTATCCCGAATTCTTCGCGAGTCTCGGCGAAGACGACGAGGTTGTAATTTGCGGCGGCGACGGCACGCTGAATCACCTTGTCAACGATATGGACTGCAGCAAAATAAAAAACGACGTTTACTATTACCCCGCAGGCACAGGAAATGATTTTTGGCGCGACATCGGTAAAAACGAAAACTCCGAACCCGAAAAAATCAATAAATACATTGTTAACCTTCCCGTTGTAAAGGTTAAAGGCAAAACAAAACGTTTTATTAACGGTATTGGCTACGGAATTGACGGCTTCTGCTGCGAGGAAGGCGACAGACTCAGGAAAAAAAGTGATAAACCGATTAACTACACAAGCATTGCAATCAAAGGTCTGCTCTATAAGTACAAGCCTGCAAATGCCACGGTTGAAATTGACGGAAAAAAGTACTATTTCAAAAAATGCTGGCTTGCTCCCACAATGAACGGACGATTTTACGGCGGCGGAATGATGGCAACGCCCGGTCAGGACAGACTTAATCCCGAACACACCGTAACCACCATGGTAATGAACGGAGCCGGCAAATTAAAAACCCTGATTGCGTTTCCGTCGATATTCGAGGGCAAACACATTGAAAAAACAAAACTTGTAACAACCTTTACTTCAAAGAGGGTAAAGGTAAGCTTTGACCGTCCCACCGCTCTTCAAATTGACGGCGAAACCGTGCTGAACGTGAGCGAATACATAGTCGAAGCAGGAAAATAAAATCATAACCGCATTATAAGAAAATTTAACGGTCAGGGCAAATGTCCTGACCGTTGTTGTTTATTTTTATATTTATATTTATAATTACATCTCGGTTACAATTTCATTTACGGTTTTTCCCGGCGGAATCATCGGAAGCACATTAGCGTCGGGGCTGATTTGACAGTCTATTACAACCGGAGCTTTTAGCTCAACCGCTTTTTCAATCGTCGGAATTACTTCCTCGCTTTTTGTAATTCTCATACCCTCAACACCGAACGCGTTGGCAAGCTTTACAAAATCCGTGGCTCTGTGCGGATCGGTCTGAGAAAAACGGTTGCCGTAAAACAGCTTTTGCCACTGCCTTACCATTCCGAGCACGGTGTTGTTCATTACAATTACAACCACAGGCAATCTGTACGATTTAAGCGTAACAAGCTCGTTTAAGTTCATATGGAAGCTGCCGTCGCCCGTAAACAGGAAAACCCTGTCGTTCATATGCGAAACCTGAGCGCCGATTGCGGCTCCCATACCAAAGCCCATAGTGCCCATACCGCCCGAGGTAAGCAAGGTTTTTTTATTTTCAATTTTAGCGTACTGAGCAACCCACATTTGATGCTGACCTACGTCTGTAGCGATAATGTCGCTGTCGTCCTTAATTTTGTTGACCGCCTCGATAATTTCGTCGGGCAGCGGATAAAGGCTTTTGGGACGCGACGATTTGTCAAACTGATGCTTCCATTCGTCAATTTTGTCAAGCCAGTGGGAATGATCCTGCTGTTCAAGACCCTTTAGCAGAGCCTGTAATATAAGCTTTGCGTCGCCGAGGATATATTCGTCAACCTTAACGTTTTTGTTAATTTCATTGCTGTCGATTTCAAGCTGAACAATCTTTGCCTGTTCTCCAAAGCGCTCGCGGTCGCCTGCCACACGGTCGGAAAAACGCGCTCCGCAGGCAATAATCAGGTCGCAGCCCGCGGTAATCATTCCTGTTTCATAACCGCCGTGCATACCGATGTTGCCAATACAAAGCGGATGGCTTGCCGGCAGGCATCCGAGTCCCATAAGCGAACAGCAAACGGGCGCGTCGATAAGCTCGGCAAATTCTCTGAATTCGGAACAGGCGTTAGCGCTTAAAATGCCTCCGCCGGCGTAAATCATCGGGCGTCTTGATTTTCTTATAAGCTGCTGAACCCTTTCAATGCTTTCGGGGTTGGCGATTTTTGACGGATTGCTGACAGCCGCCGGTGCCGGGCTGAACTCGGTCACAGCCGCGGTAATGTCCTTGGGAACGTCAACCAAAACCGGACCCTTGCGTCCTTCGTTGGCAAGCTCAAAAGCTCTGCGGATTGTAGGGGCAAGGTCCTCAACCTTTTTTACAAGATAACTTGCCTTTGTAATCGGCTTAACAATATTTACAATGTCAACCTCCTGGAAGCTGTCGCGTCCGAGCTGGTCGGTATTTACATTGCCGGTGATAGCCACAACAGGAATACTGTCGATGTTAGCGGTGGCAAGTCCGGTTACAATATTGGTCGCGCCGGGACCGGATGTTGTGATAACCACTCCGGTTTTGCCGGTGGAACGGGCGTAGCCGTCGGCGGCGTGAGAAGCGCCCTGTTCGTGCGCGGTAAGAATATGCCTGATTTTATCGCTGTATTTATATAACGCGTCATATGTATTAAGCGCGGCTCCTCCCGGATAACCGAACACGGTGTCAACGCCCTGTTCAACAAGGCATTCACATATAATATCAGCGCCTGTAAGCTTCATATATATAACCCCTTTTCAGTCCGCGCCCTGAACGCGAACAGATAGACTAAATTATATTTTAGCGCATTAAAGCGATGTTGTCAATACTTTATACTGATACCTAATGAAAAGCAGACAATCTTTGCGGTCTGCTTTCTATCGGGAATCGGTATCACTAAAGTGTTCACTCTGATTTTGTAAACAAATCTATAACGGAAACAGTCTTTTCCGCAGCCATTGAACTGAATTTTACAAAGTCAACGCCCTTGTTTTCATCCATATCGTCAGAAATCGCGCGTAGAATCGCAAACGGAGTTTTGCAGCACCAGCAGGTGTGACCGATTGCGGCGCCTTCCATTTCGCACGCCATAGCTCCGAAGCGGTCGTTCAGGAGAAGTCTTTTGCGCCTGTCGGAAACAAAAACATCTCCGCTGGCAATTATGCCCTGAACAACCTTTGTGTCAGGCAGCTCTTTGGCGCATTTGGCAAGAAGGTTTGAAGCGTTCTTGTCGCACTCAAAATACATAACCTTGCAGTCCGCAAAGCTGACCTCGCCCTGCTTATCTCCGAGCGCGGTGGAGTTCATATCGTGCTCGACAGCCTTTGTAGCCACAACAAAATCACCTATGCTGACAATAGGAGAAAGCGCGCCGGCAACACCGCTGTTTATTACAAGCGCGGGATTATAGCGGTTAATCAGCGTCACGGTGCAGATTGCGGCGTTAACCTTGCCCATTCCGCAAACAACTACGACAACGTCCTTGCCGTTAAGCGTGCCGCTTATAAATTTCATTCCGTTTATTTCTTCGGTTTTTGTGTTTTCGGCAAGAGCGATAATTCCGTCAGCCTCAATTTGCATTGCACATATTATTCCTATCATTTTATTACCTCTTTTTAATTTTTCTGAATATATGTATTAAAAACAATTTCCATATAATCTGCCTAACTAAAATTATCTGTCTGATACATTATTATTGAAAGAGCGGCAAGCGGAGCGGTTTCGGCACGGAGAATACGTCTGCCGAGCGTCGCTGCTTTTCCGCCGCCCGATACAACAAGCCCGGCTTCTTCTTCCTCAAAGCCGCCCTCGCTGCCGATAAACATACCTATTGTTTTCGGCTTATCGTTTAGAATATTTTTCACCGAATCGCCGCCCGCTTCGTAAAAGAAAACTGTTTTTTCATTTTCCTTGGTCAACTTGGCTGCCTGTTTAAAGCTGACGCAGGGACAAACCTCGGGGATTATTCCGCGGCGGCTTTGCATTGCAGCCTGCAAAGCAATTTTTTGCCAGCGTATGATTTTTTTGTTCAGTGATTTTTCGTCGGGACGCGAAACACAGCGCGCGCTTATCATCGGGACTATGCGGCTTATTCCCAGCTCGACGCATTTTTGCACAATGTAGTCCATCTTGTCGCCCTTGGGAAGCGCCTGGTAAAGCGTTACGAAAACGTCAGGCTCGTTTTCGCAGGGCTTTGCGGAAATAACCTTAAGGATTACGGAATCCGGCAAAATTTCATCGCATTCACATTCAAGCTGAACTCCTTTGGGAGTAACAACGGTTACAGGCTCGTTTTTTCTGAGTCTGAGCACCTTGGCGTGCTTTGCGTTTTCACCCGTGAGTGTACAAAAATCCGATTTTACCTCATTTTCACAAAAAAACCAAGCCATTTTCAGATACCTTTCATATTTTCAGATTATTATATATAATAACTCAAAAATTAAATAATTGCAATAAGATTTACATAGTGGTAGAATATTAATACAGAATATTAAGTACAGGGAGGATATTATGGTAACGCTTACAGATGTAGACATTATTCATCTTTTAAGAAAGAACAATCTTAATCAGGACACCCTTCAGGAGGATGTTGTCGCGAAGCTTAAACAAAAGGGACTTAAAACAGCAACAGCCGAAAGCTG
Organism: uncultured Eubacteriales bacterium; assembly: GCA_900318495.1. Classification (GTDB taxonomy): domain Bacteria; phylum Bacillota; class Clostridia; order Oscillospirales; family Acutalibacteraceae; genus Ruminococcoides. The sequence continues at coordinate 63,821 of ONLA01000008.1, read as the reverse complement.
CACAGGCGGACTGTTAAGCGAAAGAATCACACGCGTGAGCGGTTCAAGCGATGTTTTTGACTGCGGAATCTGCTCTTACGCCAATTCAATAAAGGAAAAGGTGCTTGGGGTTAATTCCGAAACTCTGGCGGTTTTGGGAGCTGTTTCGGCTGAAACAGCTATTCAGATGGCGGAAGGCGTGAAAAAAATTTCAGGAGCGGATATTGCCGTAAGCACCACCGGTATTGCCGGTCCCACGGGCGGCACAGCCGAAAAGCCTGTAGGGCTGGTGTATATGGGAGTTTGCACAAAGGACAAGGCTTATGCCGTTAAGCTTATGCTCGGCGGTCAGGCTAACAGAGTGAATTCAAGGTCATATATCCGCAAGCTTGCCTCCGACGCGGCGTTATTTACAATACTGTCCGAATGCCACTCAATGTAGCGAAACAACAAACACAGCACAGGGTTTGGCGTTTAACCAAACCCTGTTTTTATGTGTACATATATTTGCGGAATTGTGTAGGCGTGTGACCGTTTAAGCGTTTGAACACACGTGAAAAGTACATTTGGTCGGTATAGCCTACCGAAAAAGCAACGTCCTTAATTGACATTCTTATGTCGGAAAGAAGCAGCTCGGCGCGTGAAATCCGCTGGCGGTTTATGTAATCCACCGGAGACATTCCAGTTTCGTTTTTAAACAGCCTGTAAAAATAACTGCGGTCAATTTTAAGGTGCTTTACTACCATATTGACGTTAAGCTCGGGATTATTAAAATTAGCTTCAATATAGAGCTTGGCTGAGTATACATAACGGTTTTCTTTTCTATACTTGCCGGGAAACATTTCAAGGTAAAACGACAGCATTAAAAGTATAACCGCGCCGTTGCGGTATTTTTCATATACAGCGTTCGTAGAGCAGTCCGGATAATCAAACAGAAGCTCAAAGTCTTCTTTATTAAGCCTTCCGACCGTCGGCGACGTAACGGTAAAATCAAGCTGACTGACAAACGCCGCCGCGGCAAATCCGCTGAATTCAATCCAGAAAAATTTTAAGCTGTCCGCCTGCTCAATCTCATATTTTTGAAACGGAAAAATCATAATTGAACAGTCTGTTTCAACAAGATGGCTTGTTCCGTTTACGTTAACAACGCAGCTTCCCCTGTAAATATAAAATAACTTGTATGACGAAAACGCCACGGTTTCCGCGTGAAGGCTATTTGTTTGCAGATTGTTTCCGCTTGAAAGGCATATTAAATCGACGTGATTCATTGAATTACTATTCATTATTCCTCCGGAAGCTCAAAGTTTTAAATGCAACATTTGTCCTTATTAAAAATACAAATTTGCATAGAAAATATTATTTTCAACGTATATACTATAAATATATTACAATATTTCTACATTTATTGCAATACTATAGGGAGATTATTCGATGAATTACAAGTATGACTTGGTAAATTATGATAAAAACATACCGGCAACGATTATGTATCTTAATTTATCATCTGACACTCACAAGACCGAGCTTCAGTGGCACCGTGAACCGGAAATTGTTTATGTGATTGAAGGGGATTCGGAATGCTGCTGTAACGGAGAATCGCAGGTTGTGAGCTGCGGAGATTTTGTTTTGTTTAACAGCGAGGACGTTCATCTTGTGCGTCCCGTAAGCGGAGGCAGCTGCAAGCTGTTGTGCATTAACTTCTCGTTTGAATATGTTAGAATGTTTTGCAAATCAATTGACAGCGTTATTTTTGACATAAGCCGTTCGCCCGAGGCTAAAAACGAAATTATTGAAATTATGAAAAAAATTTCGTCAACCGGCAGCGAAGGCGATTATTCCTCGCTGATACTGATTTCGTACATCAACAAGCTTTACTATGTTTTACTGAGCAAGTGTATGTGCTTTAGGCGTTCTGCAAGCCCCGGTTCATCGCCGAAGCGTGATTTTTCATACGCCAAAACGGCAATTGCCTACATTAACGAAAACTTTAAGCGCGAAATTACGCTTGACGAAATTTCTTCGGTGGTTAACCTTTCGCCGTCTTATTTTTCAAAGTATTTCAAAAACGTTACTCAGGTTAGCTTTTCGGAATATCTTGCGAACTTACGGCTTGAAAACGCCGTTAACGATATGCTCGAAAACAACGCCACTGTTTCCGCAGCGGCAATGGAAAACGGTTTTGCCAACGTTAAATCCTTTATTACACAGTGCAAAAAGGTTTACAACTGCACTCCTGCTCAGTACAAAAAGCAGATTGCGCAAAGAAACGCTTCATAATATAAGCAAACACAGCCGGTTCAGCCTCTTGACATCCTTGCAAGGCGCCAGCCTTGCCGCGTCCTTCGCCTTGTCTTGCGAAAAATATCCTCGCAAAATATAAGTCTACTTTCTATCAGGAATTAGTATTATCTGACAATCAGCTGTTTTATTTTATAAACATCGCCGTCCATAACGGTGTAGGTGCTCCTTAGCTCACCGTCAATTTCAGGGGAAATCGCCTGATGAATATACAGGCTGTCGATGCCGAAATCCGCCGCGCCTCCGATGTCCGCAAGATAATCGTTGCCTATCATTATTGATTCGTCTTTTTTCAGACCGTAGCGGTTGAAAAGTATTTCAAAATAATGAGCGTCGGGCTTTGAACACTCCTCCTCAGAGCTTATGCAAACACCGTCAAAATAAGGAAGAAGTCCCAGCATATTAAGCTCGTGGATGGTAAATGAAAGCTGGGCGTTTGACAACAGGTAAATTTTTTTGTCCTTGGCTTTCAGGGTGTCGAGCAGGTCGGTTACGCCGTCATAAAGCTTTAACATTTTTGTTGAGTAACAGCGGAACGCCTCGGCAATAAACAACACCTGAGATTTTGAGGGGCGTACTCCTTTAAGCGTAAACAGACTGCGGAAAATTTTGTCGATTTTTATATCTATTACCGTGTATTCGGGATGGCGTTTGTGAACGCGCTTTTTTTCATTTTCAATCAGCTTGCCGTACTGTGCTCCAAGCTCCCTGTATGTATAAGACGCTCCGTGATAACCGTAAAGCAGCGCGAGCTTTTTCCAAAGCGCCGTTTGCCATTCGTCGGTGCGAATGTCAATTAAAGTTCCGTATAAATCAAAGATATAGTTTTTATACATAAATACCACCTCAGTTTATTTTACCAATTACGCGCTGTAATTGCAATAGTTTTTATTTTATGATAAAATCTTTTTATAATAGTACCCCAAACGAGGTGATAACGTGACAAAAAAAGAAATCGCGCTTAACGCTGTTGAAGCGCTTAAAGCAGAATATCCCGACGCTTTGTGCTCGCTTACATATTCCGACCCTTTGCAGCTGCTAATTGCCACGCGGCTGTCGGCTCAGTGTACGGACGCGCGTGTTAATATTGTTACTCCGGCGCTTTTTGACAGGTTTAAAACCGCTGAGGACTTTGCCGCTGCCACACCGGACGAGGTTGCCGGATATATTAAAAGCTGCGGTTTATACAAAACAAAATCCCGTGATATTGTAGCTATGGCTCAAATGCTGTGCGAAAACTACGGCGGAAAGGTTCCCGGCAGTATTGACGAGCTGATTAAGCTGCCCGGAATAGGCAGAAAAACCGCTAACCTTGTATGCGGCGATATTTTCGGTCAGCCCGGCGTTGTGGTGGTTGACACCCACTGCATACGCATTACCCGGAGGCTCGGACTGCACAGGCAGACAGACCAAAAAAAGATTGAGTTTGAGCTTCGCAAGCTTCTTCCGGGCGAAGAAAGCAACGATTTTTGTCACCGCCTTGTGCTGCACGGACGCGCTGTGTGCACCGCGAGAACGGCAAAATGCGAAAGCTGCTGTATGAAGGATTTTTGCAGAGGAGCGTTTAAAAATGACAAATAAAAAAATACAGCTTCTCGCCCTTGACCTTGACGGCACTGTACTTACAAGCGCCAACACGCTTGATTTTTGTGTAAAAAAAGCTATTGAAAACGCCGTTGAAGCCGGAATGGAAATTGTTGTCGCGAGCGGACGTCCTTTTTGCTCAATGCCCGGGGATATTTTGAGCATTGACGGTATACGGTACATAATTGCTTCAAACGGCGCGGCTGTGTACGACGGACGTAAAAACCGCGTGCGTTCGGTAACCTTAAAAGAATCCGACGTGCTTAAAATAATGGAGCTTACAAGCGGTTACGACCTGATTTGGGAAGCGTTTTGCGAGGGCGAAACCTGCACCGACAGGCGCTATTACGAAAATCCGGTTAAATACGGCTGCGGCGAGGCTTACGTAGATTATGTGCGCTCGTCGCGCGGCTGCGCAGACGATATGCGGCAATATATATTTAGCCGCAGAACCGTTTTGGACAGCATTGAGTTTGTATGCAACAAGCCAAAGCTGAGGGAAAAAATAAGAGCTTTGCTTGAAGAAAATCTTAGCGGAGTTTATATTACCTCGTCGTCTGCCGATTTTGTTGAGTTTATGGACGGCGAAGCAACCAAAAGCAACGCCGTAAAATTTATCTGCGAACGCGAGGGCATTGATTTAAAAAACACCGCCGCCTGCGGAAACGCCGACAACGACGTTGATATGATTGTTCAGGCAGGCTTGGGCGCGGCGGTAAAAAACGCTTCGAGAAGCTGTATTGAAGCCGCTGATTTAGTAGTTGAAACAAACGACAACAACGGCGTAAAATATTTGATAGACAGTATTCTGAAAAACAATTACATCATATAAATAAACACTATGGATTCACAAGCGGAATTCATAGTGTTTTTAGATAACAGTATTAATCGCTGAAATCGGAATCAAGCGCGATGTTCAGTTTGTAGCAGGGATATGCCTTTTTCACATCGGACACAACCTGCTTAAAATAAGCCGGTCTGTCAGGGGCGGCAAAGTCGATTACCAAATCAAAGCGTATTTCCATTTCGTCCTTATTAAGCGCAAAGCCGTGCATTTGCATTACATATTCATAACGCATTACGATTTTGCGGATATTGTTTAACATAGCTTGTGTTTCGTCGTCGGTGCTGCGCGAATAAACTCCTATGCCTGCCAGAATAACATGGTTGTCACAGTAAACCTTTTCGGCAATTTTGCGTTCGAGTATATCGAGCTCGTTCATTGTGTAGGTGTCGGGAAGCTCGATATGAACAGAGCCGATGTAGTTTTCGGGACCGTAGTTGTGCAATATAAGGTCGTAAACTCCGCTTACGTCGTCAAAGCTCAAAACGGTCTTTTTTATTTCGTTGGCAAGCTCTCCGTCCACTCTTTTTCCGAGTATTGACGACACTCCGTCACGAAGCATATCAAAGCCGGCTTTTATAATTATAAGCGAAATTACCGCGCCGAGCCAGGCTTCAAGACTTAATCCCCAAATCATAAATATTGCGGCGGCTACCAGGGTTGAAGCTGAAATAACCGCGTCCATTAAGGCGTCTTTTCCGGAAGCTATAAGCGAATCCGAGTTTACCTTTTCGCCTGTTTTCTTTACATATGTACCGAGCACAATTTTTACTAAAACCGCAACCGCGATAATTATAAGCGAAACCGCGTTGTATTCCGGCGCCGTAGGCTCGATTATTTTCTTTACCGACTCTATAAGCGCGGTGACGCCGGCATACATTACGATTACCGAAATTACTATCGCGCTCATATATTCTATTCTGCCGTGACCGTAAGGGTGATCTTTATCGGGTTTTTTGCCCGCAAGCTTGGTGCTGACAATTGTTATTACAGACGACAGCACGTCGCTTAAATTGTTGACCGCATCAAGAGTGATTGCGATTGAGCCGGTGATAAAACCGATTACAGCCTTAAAGCCTGCCAAGAGTACATTCGCAAGAATCCCGATAAAACCGGTTCTTATTATTATTTTTTCACGTGACATAAAATCAGTCCCTTTAATATAATCATACCGCACTATTTACGGCGCGCCTTACTGTAATTTTATTTGAGCAGCCTGTCAAGGTTTCTTTTTTCTATAATATAAGCGAACGGAAGTCCGGTTACAAAAAGCACCGCAAGCTCTCCGGCAGCGACAAGTGAGCCCTGAAACAGAAAATCCGCAAAATCAAACTTCATATTATTTATAAAGAAAAAGTCAATTTCGAAGCCCACGAATATTCCGTTGAAAATTGCAGGCATTAACGCCGCAGGGATTACAAGCCGGAATACTCTGACGTTGCGCAGGGCGTACATTGTGAGCGCGGCAAAAAAACTCGCGGCAGAACCGAAGATTAAATCGTAAGGTCCGAGTGCGGAAAGCGAGCTTATGTTGGCTGCCATACAGCCCACGGTTAGTCCGGGAATTGCCGCCGGGGTAAACAGCGCAATCACCGTAAGCGCCTCTGATATTCTAAACTGTACCGCCATTGACGCCGTGCCGGGCAGCAAAACATTTTGAAGTATTGTCAGCGCTGCATAAAGCGCGGCTATAACTGCCGCAATAACAACATACCTGACCTTGCTGCTTATTTTTGATTTGTTCTTCATTTTATTCTCCGCCGCTAATTTTTATTACTTACTTTAGGCAATACCGCATAATTCAGGAAATCAAGGTAAGGCTGACGCCTTGCCGAGATTTTTTGGGCAAGCTGACGGAATAATATTCAAGCAAGCCGTGTGCCTTGAATTGTGCGGTGTTGCCTTTAATATATTATCACAATAATTTATTAAATGCAATTGACGCGGAGAAGAAAATAAAGTATTATTAATTTGTATGCAGTTAAAAAGGCGGTAAAAATTTATGAACCTTAAAAAATTGTTGCTACCTATAGTAGCGCTGGTAATTATTATTGCGATAGTACTTGTTTTTTTGTTTTCGGACAAATACCGGTTCCGCCCCGAACCCAAGCTTCCGGAAAAGCAAATTTCGCTTGAAACAAAAGAAACCGTAAACCGTACTATTATTTCTTCGGAATTGTGTAAAAACAGGCTTCCTGAAAATTTGTTGCCTGTTTATGAAACAATAGGAGAATTTGTTAATAAAAGCGACTCAGAAACCTTTTATCTTGAAAATATTTCGGAAAGTGATTTTGAGGTCGCTTTCGCGGCATATTCCGCCGATCACCCCGAGGTTTTCTGGATTGACACCAAAAGCGCTTACAGCTATTACGAAACGGGAAACAGCCTTGAAATTGATTTTAGGTTTGTCCTTACCGGAGCTTCCCTTGCCAACGCAAAAAACAATTTGAACAGTGCTTTAACTAAGGTGTTCGCCGATGTTCCCGAAAAAGCAAACGACCTTGAAATTGAAGTTTATATTAACAATTATCTTGTTGAACACTGCAGTTATGATACAAAATCGGCAATGTGCCACACCGCATACGGCGCGCTTGTAAACGGAAAAGCGGTTTGCGACGGATATGCCCACGCTTTTCAGCTTCTGTGCTCAAAAATGGGAATCGCGTGCTCAATTATTGAGGGCACCTCGGATTTTAACGACGGAAAAGAAGAAGGCCATATGTGGAACTGCGTTAAGCTGGGCGACGAGTGGTACAACGTAGATGTAACGTGGAACGACATAAGCTCGGCACAGTTTTTCTGCGAAAGATTTTTTTATCTTAACCTGACAGACGACGCGATTTTAAAGGATCACAAGTTCAGTCCCTTGTTCAACAGCTCCGATTATTACGGAACAACTACCTTTAATGTTTTTCAGCCGGAATGTAAGGCAACCGCTTTCCGGTATCTTGACATATATTATATTACAATAACCGATCCTAAAAACGACAACGATATGATTGCTTCGCTGATTGCGTCTGCTAACAAAAAAGAAAAAAGCTGCAGCTTTTTAATTGCCGAAGCCTTGCCGTACTCCGAAACCTGCACCGGAATAATTAACGACGGTTACATTAACGAATGGATTACCGCTGCCAACCACTATTGCGGCAGGAACAATCAAATAAAAACCGAAACCAAGGCTTACACTTATAAAAACCACAACGTTTTAACCGTAGAATTAAACTATGAATGATTGACGATATACGGTTTTAGTTGTATAATAAAGAGTAAACATTAATTAGGAGTGATAATTATGGGTATGACGATGTCTCAGAAAATCCTTGCGGCTCACGCGGGGCTTGACGAGGTAAAGGCAGGTCAGTTGATTAACGCCAAGCTGGATATGGTGCTCGGCAACGACGTTACTTCTCCGGTGGCAATCAATGTTTTTGAGGAAAACGGCGCGACCGCTGTGTTTGACAACACCAAAATCGCTATGATTATGGATCACTTTACCCCTAACAAGGACATCAAGGCTGCTACTTTGGTTAAGCAGACAAGAACCTTTGCGAACAAATATGATATAAAGAATTTTATGGACGTAGGTATGATGGGCATTGAGCACGCGCTTCTGCCTGAAAAAGGTCTTGTCGGTCCCGGTTGCCTTTGTATCGGCGCCGATTCGCACACCTGCACCTACGGCGCTCTCGGAGCTTTTTCAACAGGCGTAGGCTCAACAGATATGGCTGCCGGTATGATAAGCGGCAAAGCGTGGTTCAAGGTTCCGTCAGCTATTAAATTTAACCTTACAGGCAAGCCCCGGGGATATGTAAGCGGCAAGGACGTTATTCTTCACATCATCGGCAAAATCGGCGTTGACGGCGCTCTTTACAAATCTATGGAATTCTGCGGCGAGGGCGTTAAGTACCTTAATATTGACGACCGCCTCTGTATTGCTAATATGGCTATTGAAGCAGGCGCCAAGAACGGTATCTTCCCTGTTGACGACATTACCCGCGAATACTGCGACGGCAGGTATCAGGGCACTCCTGTTGAATATACCGCTGACGAGGACGCGGAGTACGATGAGGAATACACAATTGACCTCGGTGAAATCCGTCCCACTGTCGCATTTCCACACCTTCCCGAAAACACAAAGACCGTTGACGAGATAGCGGACGGCGAGGTTAAGATTGACCAGTGCGTAATAGGAAGCTGCACTAACGGCAGAATCAGCGACCTCAGAGCCGCTGCCGAAATATTTAAAGGCAAACACATAGCCAAGGGAGTTCGCTGCATAGTTATTCCGGGTACCCAGAAAATTTGGCTTCAGGCTATGCACGAAGGACTTTTTGACATCTTTGTTGAAGCCGGCGCGGTTGTTTCGACTCCTACGTGCGGTCCGTGTCTGGGCGGTCACATGGGAATTCTCGCTGCAGGCGAAAAGGCTGTTTCAACAACTAACCGTAACTTTGTAGGCAGAATGGGTCACGTTGACAGCGAGGTTTATCTTGCAAGCCCGGCTGTGGCGGCTGCAAGCGCTGTTGCAGGCTTCATCACCGACCCCGACAAGGTTTGATAAGGAGGATTTACCATGAACGCTAAAGGTACTGTACATAAATTCGGAGACAACGTTGACACCGACGTTATTATTCCGGCAAGATACTTAAACACAGCTTCTCACAAGGAGCTTGCTTCACACTGCATGGAGGATATTGACAAGGAGTTTGTAAACAAGGTTAAAGAGGGCGACATTATGGTTGCCGAAAAGAACTTCGGCTGCGGTTCTTCGCGTGAGCACGCGCCTATTGCTATAAAGGCGAGCGGAATTTCCTGTGTTATAGCTTCAACCTTCGCGCGTATTTTTTACCGCAACTCAATTAATATCGGTCTGCCGATTCTTGAGTGCGACGAAGCCGCAAAGGACATCAGGGACGGCGATGTTGTTTCGGTTAACTACGACACCGGCGTTATCACAAACGAAACTACAGGAAAAACTTATCAGGCGGAACCATTCCCCGAATTCATTCAGAACATTATTCAAAAGGGCGGCTTAATTAACTCGATTCTTGAGTAAAACCGGTAAAGGAACGGAGTAAAAACCGTTCCTTTTTCTATTTTAAATTTATACTAATACCTAATAAAAAGTATTGCAAGGCGCCAGCCTTGCCGCGTCCTTCGCCTTGTCTTGCGAAAAATATCCTCGCAAAATATAAGTCTACTTTCTATCAGGAATTAGTATTAACCGCATTATTATTTGATTTTCTGTTTTATACTAAAATTGACAAAATACTATTGATTTTTTTTACATATTATAGTAAAATCAAAATAGACTATTATTTTGGAGGCTTTATTATGGCTGATATGTATAAAATAAGAACAAAAAACAAGGATGTGTTTCTGCGTGTGGCAAAGGGACATTTTGCTACAATGCACAGCCACACAAATTATTATATTGACGTTACCACTCAAAAAACCAGACTGAGCGAGGCAAGCGCGGTTGCAAAACAGCTTGTTTCGGATTACCGCGCGCACACCATCATCGACACGATTTTATGTCTTGACGGAACCGAGGTTATAGGCGCGTGCGTTGCCAACGAGCTTACAAAAAACGATTTTATTAATATTAACGCTCACCAGACAATTTATGTTGTGTCGCCTGAATTTATCGGCGGCGGTCAGATGATTTTCCGTGACAACCTTATTCCGATGCTGACCGGAAAACACGTGCTTATTACCGCCGCTTCGGTAACAACCGGTAAAAGCGCGCTTGCCGCGATTGACGCGATTACTTACTACGGCGGAATTGTTGTGGGTGTTTCGGCGATTTTCGCTACCGTTGAAGAATGTGACGGTCATCCTGTTCACTCTATTTTTAATCCGCATGATTTGGGCGATTATCAAAGCTATAAGCCCCACCTTTGTCCAAACTGCCAGCGCGGCGAAAAAATTGAGGCTCTTGTAAACAGCTACGGCTATTCCAAGCTGTAATGTTAGAGCTTGTTTAATAATAGACAAAACGCTCAATTGACGGAGCTTTTTCCATTTTGAAACGGCTGCTTTTTTGATTTTTATTTTCTGTATTACAAAAATATTTTAAAAAATCTATTGACAAATTCTTGAACTTATACTATAATAATACTTGCTGATTTTACAGCGTTATATGGCGGAATAGCTCAGCTGGCTAGAGCATTCGGTTCATACCCGAAGTGTCGTAGGTTCAAGTCCTATTTCCGCTACCATAAACGGCCCGGTGGTCAAGCGGTTAAGACACCGCCCTTTCACGGCGGTAACACGAGTTCGATTCTCGTCCGGGTCACCATGAGCCCCTTACAAATGTGAGGGGCTTGTATTATACAAATTATTTCGCCGGTGTGGTGGAATAGGCAGACACAAGGGACTTAAAATCCCTCGGTTATTGCAACCGTACCGGTTCAAGTCCGGTCACCGGCACCAGAATGAGTGTTCATAACGGATTTAAGTTATGGACACTCATTTTTTATTATTTTAAATTAGGCTTTACATTATTAGGCTTTACATTTTTGTGCCTGATATATGATAAGAAATTAATTATATTTATATTTTACTCAACAACAAAATAATAGCGAAAGGGAAAAGTATGAAGTTGTTTTTCCGCATTATTGACGGCTTACTAATAGCAGTTACCTCGTGTCTGTACGGAATTGTATGTTTACAAAAATCATTTTTGTTTACAGTTCCGTTATTCCTGCTCTTATTTGTCGCGATAAACGTTTTTCCGTCAATTAGTAATTTCAAATATAAAAATACGCGTTTAAGGATTTGTGCCGAAGGTGTAGATTTGCTATGCGCTTTTATTATCGGAAGTTTTATATCAATTGCAGTACATATATTTATTGCTTTTATTGTTTTGCCTGAATTTCTTTTGCAATATATTCTCAGCTGTGTATGTGTGTTATCCGTTCTCTCTGTTACGTTCTGGAACGGAATAATAAGAGTTTATGTTACTTCTGTTCAGCTTGGAATAAAACACCGCGTGATAGGTGCTCTCTGCGGTTTTATCCCTATAGTGAATTTATTTGCTTTAGCTAAAATTATTACGGTTTGCGGCAGAGAGGTCGATTTTGAAAACGGAAAGATTATTCTAAACGAATCGAGAAAAAATCAAGCTGTATGCAAAACGAAATATCCGCTTTTACTTGTTCACGGAGTGTTTTTCCGGGATTTTAAATATTTAAACTATTGGGGCAGAATACCTAATGAACTAAAGAAAAACGGAGCCGAAATATATTTCGGTAATCATCAGTCTGCCCTTTCTGTTGCAGACAGCGCGGCAGAGCTGACCGAAAGGATAAAACAAATTGTGGAAGAAACGGGATGTCATAAGGTTAATGTCATAGCTCACTCCAAAGGCGGTCTTGATTGCAGATATGCTGTTTCACGTTGCGGAGCTGATAAGTATATCGCTTCCTTAACTACAATCAATACTCCACACAGAGGTTGTTTGTTTGCAGATTATCTTCTTGATAAAGTACCTGATAGTGTGATAAACACAATCGCAAAAAGCTATAACAGCAGTCTGAAAAAACTCGGTGACAGCAATCCCGACTTTCTATCCGCTGTATATGATTTGACAAACGAACGGTGTGAAGCGTTAAATAAAATAATAACCGACAGTCCTTCTGTTTATTATCAAAGCACAGGCTCTAAGCTTAACAAGGCAACAAGCGGAAAATTTCCTCTAAATTTCACCTATCATATCGCAAAGCATTTTGACGGAGCTAATGATGGTTTGGTTTCGGAAAAGTCATTTAAATGGGGAGATAATTATATTTTTTTAACAACAGAGGGCAGCCGCGGTATTTCACACGGCGATATGGTTGATTTGAATCGTGAGAATATAAAGGATTTTGATGTAAGAGAATTTTATGTTCAACTGGTTAACGATTTGAAATCAAAAGGATTTTAAGGCAATACCGCATAATAAATCAAGGTAAGGCTGACGCCTTGCCGAGATTTTTTGGGCAAGCTGACGGAATAATATTCAAGCAAGCCGTGCTCCTTGAATTGTGCGGTGTTGCCTAAATTCGTTATAAACACCCGTACAGCAAAAGGTACCTCTTATGGGTGCCTTTTTTGTTTACCTAACTATTTAAAAATATTTTTAAATAGTTCTTGACTTTTGTTTACAGGTGTAATATAATCTATTTAAAGATAATTTTAAATAGATTGGAGTGAATCCCTTGTCTGTAAATAAAATCCTTTCCGCTTTAGCTGACGACACACGCAGAGCAATTATTATGAAGCTCAGAGAGGGTAAAATAAGTACGGGGGATTTGGCGGACTGCCTTGGAATAACTCCGCAAGCCTTATCTTATCATCTTTCCAAGCTGAAAAAAGCGGATTTAATTTATGAAACAAAGGAAAAAAACTTTATTTATTACGAGCTTAATTTGTCTGTTCTCGGAGAACTTATTGTTTGGTTAGACACCCTGAAGGGAGGAAATTACAATAAAAATTAAAAAAATACTGCTTATTTCTTTTGCGGTTTTACCGCTGATAGTCAGTTTGATTACACTAATTTTTCTTCCGGAAGTAATCCCTGCGCATTACGGACCTGATTTCACGGTTGACCGTTACGGAAGTAAATTTGAAATACTGATTTTCCCGGTTTTAATCTTGGTTTCGAGTTTGATATTTTTACTGCCCGGCTTTTTTATGAAAAATGAGGCTAATAAAAAAATAATATTAAATATAGGCTTGGCTTTTATTTTGTTTTTTAACGCACTGAGTTACTACATACTTTATTTACAGGCCAACAATGTTACTGATATTAGTTCAGGCGTTTTCGGAATTGAAAGAATTTTATTATTGATTTTCGGTGTATTTTTTATATTTATCGGTAATCTTATACCGATGTCACGCAGAAATTCTTTTGTCGGTATGAGAACAAAGTGGAGTATGACTAATGATACCGTTTGGAAAAAATGCCAGCTATTCAGCGGTATTTCAATGATTTTACTCGGTATAGTATTTTTGATTCTTGCTTTTGTTTTTCCGAATATTATTTTTATGTTTGTTTTAATATTTACCGTTATTATTACCGATACGGTATATACATATGCCGCGGCAAAAAAATACGGTGATAAAGCTTAAATTTTAATGTAAAACAGGTATCCGTTACGGGATACCTGTTTTGTTATTCCGTCGCTTCGGCGACATATTCTTTTAGATTCCACTCGTCTTTAAAATTATCGGCAACCGGGAATATTCTGAAGAGCATAATATTATTTTTGCTGTCCGATTTATCCTCCTGAGTGTCGAGCTTATAGACACATTTTTGAAACCATATTGTATCGTTTTTATCGGTGGTTGTTTTACGGAAGATGTTTTTGAGCACCTTAGTGCTCCCGTTTTCATATTTGCACACTGTCTGAGCCATAAGCGCAGCTTTTTCAAGCACCGTTTCGCTGTTGTTTTTATTTTCGGTTTGTCCCATAAAATACCTCATGGTTGTACCGAAGCCTATGTTTAATATTTTGTTGCTGTCAACTTCAACTGTCGCGGTAAAATTTGTGTTTACATCATCATAGTAATAATACTGAATTTTAACACCGTTATCGTCTGTTGTTTCCTTGCCGTGCTTTTGCCAGTTTTCCGACATAATTAAGTCTGTTTCACCGAGCACGCGTTTTGATTCGTTGTACCGCGCCGTAAATTCTTCAAGCGTAGAGCTGAATCTCATACCGTTAACGTTAGAGCTTAACTCAATTGCCTTGCTGTCTGTGGAAACAACTGCTTCGTCATAGCTTGCTGCGGAGTTATTGACCTCTTTTTCACCGATGCTGTTTTTGTTGCAGGACGAAATAAAAACAATTAACAGCACTACAGTTACGGCAAGAATTACAGCCGTTATTCTTATAATATGTTTTTTCATAAGCAACACCGTTATAAGCTTTCAGGGCAGAATGCACTGCCCTGATTATTTAGACAACACCGCGCAATTTTCATAACCGAATTACGCGTTACCGCCCTTATTCTTCTGCTTTATTTTCTTCGGTTTCACCGGGTTGTTGTTCTTCCCCGGCTTCGGTTTGTTCATCAACCTCGTGAGGAACTCTTGCCACTGTTACAACCTTGTCGCCTTCGCCTACCTTCATTAAGGTTACACCCTTTGACGGACGCGAGCACACTCTGATTGATTCGGCGGCTATTCTGATTATAATGCCGTCCTGAGAAATAATGATTACATCGTCGTCAAGGTCAACTACCTTAATTGCGGCTACCTTACCATATTTTGCAATATGATAGTTTGTTAATCCCTTGCCGCCTCTGCTTTGAAGTCTGTAATCGTCCGGCTTTGAAAGTCTGCCGTAGCCTGTTTCACTTACGGTGAGTACCAAGCCGCCGTCGCGGACTACGCTCATTCCTATTACGCTGTCGCCTTCGCTGAGCTTTATAGCCTTAACGCCGCGAGCCAGTCTTCCCATTGGGCGGACGTCGGTTTCTTTAAAACGGATTGCTACACCGTTTTGAGTCGCGATAATTACATTTGAATTGCCGTCGGTCATTCTTACCCACGCAAGCTCGTCGCCTTCGTTAAGCTCAAGGGCTATTAATCCGCCCTTGCGCGCCGTGTTGTAGGCGTTAAGCGCTATACGCTTGATTATGCCCTGACGCGTTACCATAATAAGGTACTTTTCCTCGTCAAATTCGGGGACTCTTATCATTGATGTAACTTTTTCGTTCTCGTCGGCGTGAAGCGGCAGAATATTGGCAATATTTATGCCCTTTGACTGTCTGCTTCCTTCGGGTACTTCGTAGCATTTAAGACGGTATACCCTGCCTTTGTCGGTAAAGAACAGGACATAATCGTGAGAATTGATTATAAACATCTCGGTTGCCACGTCCTCTTCACGGCGTGACATACCGGAAACGCCTCTGCCTCCTCTGCGCTGGAGCTTGTAGGTATCGGCGGCAAGACGTTTAATATAGCCGAACTGTGTGAATGTGAGAACACATTCCTCCTGAGGAATGAGATCCTCGATGTCAACCTCGCCGCTGATTGCGCAAATTTCGGTACGGCGCGGATCGGCATATTTGTTTCTGATTGCGATAAGCTCTTCCTTAACTATTTCGAGCTTTTTGCTGTCGCTTCCGAGTATTTCGAGATAATCCTTAATTTTTGCCTGAAGCGCCGCAATTTCGTCCTCAATTTTGGTGCGCTCCATATTGGTAAGCTGTCCGAGACGCATTTGAACAATAGCCTGAGCCTGAATTTCGTCAAGTCCGAAGCGCTCCATAAGAGATGTTCTCGCGCTTGGTAAATCCTTGCTCTTTCTGATAATCGCGATAACCTCGTCAATAAAGTCGATTGCAATTTTCAAGCCCTCTAAAATGTGCATTCTGTCCTGGGCTTTTTTCAGGTTATACTGAGTTCTGCGGTGGATAACTTCCTCCTGAAAGTCAACGTAGCACCTGAGCATATCCTTAAGAGTAAGAATTTTGGGCTGACCGTCTACAATTGCGAGCATAATTGCTCCGAAGGTTACCTGAAGCTGAGTGTAAGAAAACAGCTGGTTGAGCACAATTTGCGGCGCGGCGTCACGCTTGACGTCGATTTCAATGTGCATACCCTTTCGGTCGGAGTGATCTTCTATGTTTGATATACCTTCGATTCGCTTATCCTTAACCAAATTGGCGATATTTTCAATTAATCTTGCTTTGTTAACCTTGTAAGGAAGCTCGGTTACTATAATTTTAAACCTGCCGTTTTTAGCTTCGATGATTTCGGTTTTCGCGCGTACCGTGATTTTTCCTTTACCTGTTGCGTAAGCGGCACGGATTCCGCTTCTGCCCATAATTATGCCGCCTGTCGGAAAATCAGGACCGGGCAGACATTCCATAAGTCCGGGAAGGTCAATATCGGGATTGTCAATAAGCGCGCAAACCGCGTCGATTGTTTCGCCGAGGTTGTGCGGAGGAATTTCGGTTGCCATACCTACCGCGATACCGCTTGAACCGTTTACAAGAAGATTCGGAAAACGGCTGGGAAGAACCACGGGTTCTTTAAGACGGTCGTCGTAGTTAGGTACAAAATCAACCGTGTCCTTGTCGATATCGGTGAGCATATCCATTGAAATTTTGCTCATTCTCGCTTCGGTATAACGGTAAGCCGCAGGCGGATCGCCGTCTACCGAACCGAAGTTTCCGTGACCGTCAACAAGCATATATCTCATTGAAAAGTCCTGTGCCAGACGTACCATAGCGTCGTAAACAGACGCGTCGCCGTGCGGATGGTAAGCACCGAGAACCGAGCCTACGGTGTCGGCACATTTGTGGTAAGGCTTTGAAGGCTCAAGACCTCTTTCATACATTGTGTAGAGTATGCGCCTGTGAACAGGCTTTAAGCCGTCGCGCACGTCCGGCAAGGCACGGGCTACGATTACGCTCATGGAGTAATCCAAAAAGCTTTTTCGCATTTCGTTTTGCAGGTCTACGTCAATTATTCTTTTTTCGTTTGGTTGCTGTTCGTTGTAATCCATCTGGAACTTCCTCTTAAATCTCTTTTACGTTTTTATTCAACATATCATAAAGCTGCGGCATTTTCTTTTTTATGCTGCACGGACGGAATGTTTCGGCGTTAACAAAACCGTGTTCGGTTGACCCGTAGCAAATTTCGGTTTGGGTTTCGTCAGACTCTATTCTTTTTATTGTATATGAAAATTCTATCCTTGCGGCTGTGACGTTGGTGCACCAGGTTCTTATAATAAGCCTGTCCTCGTATCTTGCGGGCAGCTTATAGTGACAGTGCAGATTGCGCAGCGGTATCATAACTCCGGCTTCTTCAAGCTCGGAATAGCTCACACCGAACAGCTTAATAAAATCGGTTCGTCCGATTTCGTACCATACAGCGTAGTTGGAATGATGGGCAACACCCATTTTATCTGTTTCGGCATAACGCACTGTTACATAACTTTTTGAATGCATGGTATCACCTCACAAATTTTTATTTATACGTCAAGGTTTTGAACGTATTTCGCATTTTGTTCGATAAACTCACGTCTCGGTTCAACCTTGTCGCCCATAAGGATTGTAAAGGTTTCGTCGGCGGCTTCGGCGTCGGAAAGCTCAACCCTTAGCATCAGGCGCGATTCGGGATTCATTGTTGTTTCCCAAAGCTGGTCGGAATCCATTTCGCCAAGACCTTTATAACGCTGAATTTCGGTTTTTCCTTCTATTGAAGCGAGAATCTGGTCGCGTTCCAAATCGGAATAAGCGTATTTATGCTCCTTACCCTTTGTAATTCTGTAAAGAGGCGGCTGGGCAATGTAAACATGACCTGCCTCAACAAGCGGCTTCATATAACGGAAGAAGAAGGTGAGTAAAAGCGTGCGGATATGGGATCCGTCAACATCGGCATCCGCCATAATGATTACTTTATCGTATCTGAGTTTTTCTATGTCGAATTCGTCACCTATTCCGGTTCCGAGAGCGGTTATTACGGGCATAAGCTTATCGTTGCCGTAAACTTTATCTATTCGCGCTTTTTCAACGTTGAGCATTTTACCCCACAAGGGCAGTATTGCCTGAATTCTTCTGTCTCGGCCGCCCTTTGCCGAACCTCCCGCGGAGTCTCCCTCTACGATGAATATTTCGGTTTCGCTGCTGTCGCGCGACTGGCAGTCCGCAAGCTTACCCGGAAGCTGAGCCGAATCAAGAGGAGATTTTCTTCTTGCGTTTTCCCTTGCCTTTCGCGCCGCTTCACGGGCACGCGCCGACGCAAGAGCTTTTTCAAATATAATTTTTGAAACAGAGGGATTTTCTTCGAGGAAAATCATAAGCTTTTCACGCACAAGCTTATCGACCATTGCTCTTACCTCGGTATTGCCGAGCTTTGCCTTGGTCTGGCCTTCGAACTGCGCTTCCTTTAGCTTTACGCTGATAATTGCGGTTAAGCCCTCGCGTACGTCCTCGCCGCTGAGGTTTTTATCGTTTTCCTTCAGCTTTCCGAATTTGCGCGCGTAGTCGTTCATTACGTAAGTAAGAGCGCGCTTAAAGCCCTCTTCGTGAGTACCGCCGTCGGTGGTATGAATATTATTTGCGAAGGTAAGCAGCATTTCGTTGTAGCTTTCGTTATACTGCATAGCGATTTCTACCGAAATTGTATCCTCAGCATTTTTTGACGAAAAATAAATTACATCGGGATGAATAACTTCGAGCGAACGTTTTTTGTGAATGTATTCAACAAAGCTTTTTATGCCGCCCTCATAGAAAAAGTTTTTCTTGATTATTGCTTCTTCGTCGCGTTCATCCCTCAGCTCGATATGAACTCCGGCGTTAAGAAAAGCCTGCTCACGCAAACGTCGTTCAAGCACGGAATAATCGTAAACCGTTGATTCCTGAAAAATTTCCGGGTCGGCTTTGAAGCGTACCTCTGTACCCTTTACATCGGATTTGCCGATTTTTTCAAGCTCGTTGATAATTTTTCCGCGCTCGTAACGCTGAAAATAGACGTCCTCTCCGTCGCAAACCTTTACCTCGAGCCACTCGGACAGCGCGTTTACTACCGACGCGCCTACGCCGTGCAAGCCTCCCGATACCTTGTAGCCGCCTCCGCCGAACTTTCCTCCGGCGTGAAGCACGGTAAATACAACGGTAACCGCAGGCAAGCCTGTTTTGCTGTTTACGCCTACCGGAATACCTCGTCCGTTGTCGGTTACCCGGATGATGTCGCCTTTTTCGATAACAACGTCAATTTTTGAGCAGTAGCCGGCAAGTGCTTCGTCAATAGAGTTGTCCACAATTTCGTAAACAAGATGGTGAAGTCCCCTTGGACCTGTTGAACCGATGTACATACCGGGGCGCTTTCTTACCGCTTCAAGTCCCTCGAGAACCTGAATTTCATCAGCGCCGTATTCCTGGTCTACCTTAGTGATGACAGGAGATTCGTCGGTATCTACAAGGTGTACCGCTTCAAGATTTTCGTCAACCTCAATTTCGTTGCTTTCTATTTTTTCAATGATTTCTTCAATTTTCTCTTTATTATCCGTATTATCCAATTTATTGACCTCCGTCATTCAATTCACTTTGATTTTTCACTTTTTACAAGACAAAAATACATCGGCATAATCAATAGCGCCGCAATTGTAATTATCAGGTTGACGCTGAAAAGCAATATAAAAGTCAGGCTTTTAATCATCAAAATCATAAAAGTATTTGCCGCTATATATATTAATAACATTTCAGCCGCAAAAATCAGCAGGCTTTTGCGCGACACCTTGAATTGTTTTTTACAGTGATAACAGTCATCTGTTTTTTTATACGTAAGTTTTCTTAAGTCTCCGTAGCGGTATATTGTACCGCAATACGGACACTTTGATTGCTTTGGAAAAAATTTCATAGTGCGAGGATATTTTTCGCAAGACAAGGCGAAGGACGCGGCAAGGCTGGCGCCTTGCAAGGACGACAACGCAGTATTGCGGAAAATAGACCGCAAAGATTAGCTACTTTTTATTAGGTATTAGTGTTAATCTCTTTTTTCGGTGACAGTTTCTTCTTCGGGCTCGGGAGTCGGAATATAGTGCCTTACCCTGTTTATTCTGGTTCCGTCCGAATTAATCTTTTTAAGAGGTGAATTACCGGAAGCGTGACGGCTCCTTACATTTTCATTTACAGGCACATACCTTTCCTCGGGCTGACTTGCTTCGGGTTGACCGGAATGTGAAACAATATTTTCGGACTCCGCCTGTTCTTTTGACGCGCTTCTTTCGGACTTTATTTTGTTGAATATATCTTCGTTGATTTTAAATTGTCCCGTTGCGTCGGAAACGGTTGTTTTTTCATCGTCAATACTTCCGATTGCGAAGCTGTCGGAATATTCAAGTCCCGCCTTGCGCGCTTCCATTGAATTTTTATATTTTTTAAGAGGCTCAAAGCGCACATACTTCGGCGATATTAAAAGAAATACTATCAGCGGAAACGCAACCGCCGCTATTCCGATAGGATTGCTCGTCATTTTCATAATTATCCACGCGGCGAAAATTACAAGGGAAAGCACAAGGCAGATAATAAATGAAACTATTACCGCTTTAATTATTATAACCCTGCTTTCTTTTCCGCAGCGGACGCAGGTGTATTCGGCTTTTCTTCTGCTCATATAAGCCGAAAAATAAGGTACTCTTTTTCCGCAATACGGGCATCTTTTGTTTCTTTCCATATTCTTACCTCGCATTTAAATATTACTGTAAAAGCTGTCCGAACGTTTGCTGAGGGTTTTTGTTGACAGCTGGGATATATAAACATAGTTTCTGTTATTTTT
This sequence comes from uncultured Eubacteriales bacterium, assembly GCA_900318495.1. Taxonomy (GTDB): domain Bacteria; phylum Bacillota; class Clostridia; order Oscillospirales; family Acutalibacteraceae; genus Ruminococcoides. The sequence goes on along the minus strand of ONLA01000008.1, from coordinate 42,837 downwards.
CCGGCAGATTACAAACGACTTAGGCAGTTCAAAGCTTACGTTTATTACCTCGCCGCTATTTTGCGCCTGCTTTAGAAAATCTCTTGTTTTTTTCGACACCGTGCACGCGTCAATATCAAACATCGCTATTATACTTTCGGTTTCAATTACGGTGTCCTGTCCCAAATGTAAGTACATATCAGTTTATTGTTCCGTCTTTTACGAAAAAAACCTTTCCTTCCTTTAACTGCTCTTTGTTTGACTGTTCACAGCAGGTTATAAACACCTGACAGTTCTTTAGCTCATTCAGCAAAAAATCCTGACGGTTTTGGTCAAGCTCGCTGAGAACATCGTCGAGCAAAATTACGGGTTCTTCGCCCATCCTTTCTCTTAAAACAGCCGCCTCGGCAAGCTTCATTGAAAGCACCGCGCTTCGCTGCTGTCCCTGTGAGGCAAAGGATTTTGCGCTTTTTCCGTTTATTAATATATCTATGTCATCTCTGTGAGGTCCCGAAAGGGTTACTCCCAGTCTTATATCGTTTTTTCTGTTTTGTATTATCTTTTCCGAAAACTTTTTTTCTATTGCTTCACAAGTGTCTCCCTGTTCGGCGTTTTCGGTTGAAATATACTGTATTTGAAGCTTTTCGGCGCCCTTTGATATGCCGTTGTGAAAATCAGAAGCTTTTTTTGAGAGCATACCGACATATTCAAGACGTTTTTTTATCAGCACCGAACCGTAACGCGCAAGCTGGGCGTCCCAAATGTCGAGGGTGTCCTCAAGACAGGGCTTTTTCATAATATCCTTTAACAACGCGTTGCGCTGAATAAGCATACGGTTGTATTTTGAAAGAGCTACCGCGTTTTGAAGCTTTTCCCGGCAAATCGCGCTGTCAATAAACCGTCTTCTTTCCCCGGGTCCGCGTTTTATCAGGTTGAGGTGTTCGGGAGAAAACACCACGGCGCAGAATTTTTCTATCAGCGACGATGAGCTTTTTTTTTCAACTCCGTTTATACTTACAAGCTTTTTCTTGCCGCTGATTATCAGGGTTGCTTTTTGACTGCGTTCCTGTCCGTAAAAATTCAGGTCGAGACGCGCGAAATCCGCATCCCACTTAATAACCTCGGCGTCCCTTGAGGTTCTGAAGGAATGTCCTCCGCAAAACAGCCAAAGCGCTTCAATAAGATTTGTCTTTCCCTGCGCGTTGTCGCCGTAAATTACGTTTACTCCGCCGCAGGGAATGATACTGCCGTCGAGCAGATTTCTGAAATTTTTAAATTCAAGTGATGTTACCTTCATACCGCAACAATAATTTTTGTGCCGTCATATTCGGCAAAATCTCCGTCGCGCAGCTTTTTGCCGCGCATTGTACAAACCTCGCCGTTTACGCTTACCTCGCCGTTTTGAATAAAAATTTTCGCCATTCCGCCGGTTGAGGCAAGTCCGCTGAATTTTAATAAATCCTGCAGCTTTATAAATTCCGTATCAATTTTGATTGTTTCAGTTTTCATTTGCAAGCCTCATGGGAACAACAATGCTCAAAAAGCTGTCGCCCTGAACAGGTTTGATTAATATAGGTGAAACCGGACCGTTGAGCACCATTTTTACCTCGTCGGTATCTGTGTTTTTCAGCGCGTCGAGCATATAGCGGTTGTTAAAGCCGATTTCAACGCTGTCGCCTATAATATCATTGCTAATTACGTCGTTTGCCCTTCCCACAGCGGACGCGCACGACAGTCTTATTTCGTTATCGTGAAATTTGCACCTTACGGGGCTTAGAACTCTGTCGTTGTTGAGCAGCGACATACGTTCTACAGAATCCATAAGCTTGCGTGTATTTATTACGAGCGAGGTTTTTTCTTCCTTTGGTATGGTTGATTTGTAGTCGAGGAAGGTTCCTTCGATAAGACGTGAAATTACACTGTAGCTTCTTATTTTGAAGGTTATATGTCTTTGACCGATAATTATTTCTACATTTTCCTCTTCGTCTGTTAACAGCTTGAGAACCTCAAGCTGGGTTTTTCCGGGCACTACAAAGCTTGTTTCGCTGCCGCTGTCAACGTTTTCGCTTCTGATTGCCATTCTGTAGCCGTCAATCGCTACGATTCTGAACACGCCCTGTTCAAGCTCATAAAGAGAACCTGTATATATGGGCTTTGCCATATTTTCACTTACAGCGTAAACAGTTTGGCGAATCATATCTTTTAAAATCTTTGAGGAAATATTGATTCCGTCGGTTTTTTCAAAGGTGGGCAGGTCGGGATATTCTACCGATGACATTCCCACAATTTGATAATCCGCGTTTCCGCAGTTTATATAAGTAACCATTCTGTCGTCGGTTTCGATAGTTACGATTTCTTCGGGAAGCTTTCTTACAATTTCAAGGAACAGCCTTGCGCCGAGTACAATTTCGCCTTCGTTGATTACGGTTGCTTCAATATCGGTTGTGATTCCGATTTCAAGATTATATCCAGATATATTTAGCTTTCCGCCGTATGCTTTTAAAAGTACGCCCTCCAAAGCAGGAATGGATGCTTTGGTTGAAACAGCTCTTGAAACATTTGATATGCTTGAAACAAGATCTGTTCTCATACAGGAAATTTTCACGCTGTTCATTCTCCTATCTTTATAATAATATATTATTTATTAGTTATAGTAGGGGGTGTTAAAATATGGAAACACCTTGTTTTGTTCGATAAAAACTGAATTATTTGCTAAACACACTGATATTGAATTTAGGTTGATAATTGTGAATGGGTTTTAACAACTGTTTCAACCTTTTTTCACATTGATTAACTTTCTTTAACATTAACAGTTTTTTCGATATTGATAATTGTTAAAATATAGTAATTCTTTAATACGTAAGAATTAAGAATATGAAATATAACGCTGTTTCTTTTGTTATGACATTATTTATATTCTGTATCACAAAGCATAGACTTCAACAATTAAATCCCGGTTTTGAATCAGAGTACTTAATCAAAACGTCGTTTTTATTGCCCTCACAGCTTCCGTTATTTCTATTCTTTCCCGCGAAACGCTTACATTATATCTAAGTTAAACGTCAAGAACGCGAACTAAATTTAACGGTCGCGGATGTTTTTGATTGTGTCGTCAACCAGTTCTTTAATTTTTTGGTCTTTGTCAATCATTTTCTGAACCTTTTGGAGAGAGTAAATGATTGTTGAGTAATGTCTGCCGCCGAATTCCTCACCGATTGATACCATGGGCAGTGTTGTCATTTCGCGTGTGATGTAAATTGCAATATGGCGCGCGTTACTGATATTGGCGCTTTTATTCTTTTGTGAACGGATTTCCTCGGAGGTAATGCCGTAGGTTCTGGCTACCTCGTCTATTATGCGTTCTACTGTGACTTCAGGCGGAATATCGTTATTGAGAATATCCGCAATAACCTCCTGAACGGATGATATGGTTATTTTTTCATTATTAAGGAGTGATTTTGCCTTGAGTTTTTTTACAGTGCCTTCGAGCTGCCGAATGTTTGATTTGAGTTTTGAAGCTATATATTCGCAAACCTCGTTCGGAAGTTCAATGTCAATAAGCTCAGCTTTTCTTTTTATAATAGCTATTCTGGTTTCAATATCCGGCGGCTGAATGTCGGCGATAAGGTCCTGTTCAAAGCGCGAGCGTAGTCTGTCGGCAAGGGTTTTGATTTCCTTGGGAGGACGGTCGCTTGTCAAAACAATTTGCTTGTGAGCGTCGTAAAGAGCGTTAAAGGTATGGAAAAATTCTTCCTGCATAGCTTCCTTGCCGCCCAAAAACTGAACGTCGTCAACCAAAAGCACATCGACCTGACGGTACTTTTGACGGAATTCAATCATTGTTTTCATTTTTAACGATTCTACCATTTCATTGATAAAATCATCAATCTTTATATAGCAGATTGTTTTATCCGGGTAATTCTTCTTTATTTCATTGGCGATAGCGTAAAGAAGATGGGTTTTTCCGAGTCCGGAGTTTCCGTAGAGAAACAGGGGATTGTAAGCGTTTGACGGATTGGTGGCAACCGCAAGGCAAGCCGCGTGGGCAAAATTGTTTGAGGAGCCTACGATAAATGTATCAAAGGTGTACTCATAATTATTGTCATCCTGAGCTTCTTTAACTTCCTTGGCAGGTGCCGGAGATTCAATTTCATCCGGAGTTTTAAGACTGATATTGAATTTGTTGTCAAAAATAGCTTCGAAAGCCTCGTTTAAAAGAGGTATGTAGCATCTTGTTATAGTTTGACGGTGAAAATCATTCGGAACAAGCAGATATGCCGTGTTGCTGTCAAAGTCGAGCTCAAGCGGTTTAATTCTTACTATCCACGTATTGTACGCTACATCGGTAATTTTTGTTCGGCAATAAGAGCAGACAAGCTCCCATGCGTCGCCAAAAGAATCCATATAAATAGTTCCTTCCTCTCATTGCGGTCCGATTTGACCGTTTCCTTCATTTTGTTAGAATTTAAGCGGTTTTTAGCTAAAAAAGTTATTTTATTATTGTCCGCTGAATTTTGCGTTTTCTATTTATATCGCAAATTAACCCACATTAAAATTCCATTCTATTCTATTATAACTCAACTTTATTATTTTTTCAAGTCTTTTAGGTCGCGTTCTTGACGTTTGATTAATACGAACGTTTACCGTTTCGCGAGACAGAATAGAAATAAAGGAAGCTGTGAGGGCAATGAAAATAACGTTTTATTTAAGTGCTCTTATTTTAAAGCAGGAATTTAATTGTTAAAGTCTGCGCTTTGCGAGACAGAATAGAAGTAAAGGAAGCTGTGAGGGCAATGGAAATAACATTTTATAAGGTATGTTTATAAAATACGGTTTAGCAGGCATTAAAAGAATTTTGCAGTACAGAACAGAGATATTTGTGATTACGGTAATAATATGATAAAATTTATTCTTTTTACGAAGTAAAACTCTTGACTTAAAGCCAAAAGTAAGCTATAATGCTATATTGCAAGGTTATAATTTGAAGGGAGGTTTTCAATCATGTTGAGAACATATCAGCCAAAGAAGCTTCACAGAAAAAAAGAGCACGGCTTCAGAAAGAGAATGTCTACATCTAACGGCAGGAAAGTTTTAGCAAGAAGAAGAGCTAAAGGCAGAAAAAGGTTGTCTTATTAAAGAATAGACCACTTTTAAATGTGGTCTTTCTTTTTTAGCAGAGCCTGTCCCGAGGGTAAAAATGAGCGATTATATAACTATTAAGGAAAACAGGGATTTTTCGCGTATGTATAAAAGAGGAAAATCCTTTGTTGGTCCGTCACTTGTTACATATATAATGAAAAACAGATTACATAACCTGCGTTACGGAATTACCACGGGGAAAAAAATAGGCAACGCTGTTAAACGCACAAGGGCAAGAAGAGTAATCAGGGCTTCGTACTACCGGCTTTATTCCGAAATAAAGCCCGGATATGATTTTATTTTTGTAGCCAGAGGAAAAACGCCTTTTGTAAAATCACAGGTAATATACGCCGAAATGAAAAAACAGCTTAAACAGGCAGGCGTATTAAAGGAAAAGCAGGGATAGCTATGAAAAAAATACTGATAGCTGCAATTATGTTTTATAAAAAAGGAATATCACCTTATACAAAACCAAAGTGTAAGTATTATCCCACCTGTTCGCAATACGGCATAGAGGCAATTGAAAGATTCGGTGCGTTAAAGGGTTCGGCATTAACAATTTGGCGGATTCTCCGCTGTAATCCTTTTTCAAAGGGAGGTTATGATCCCGTTCCCGAAAAGTAGATTATTCAGACAACAAAATGAGGTAGATTAATGTTAGGTATTTTCGGTTTTTTAGGAAGCATTTTGGGCTATGTGCTTTGGGCGGCTTATTATGTATTTCAAAACTTCGGAATAGCTATAATTGTATTCACTATTATAGTTAAGGCAGTGCTCTTGCCTTTTTCGGTAAAGCAGCAAAAATCAATGGCAGGCAGTTCAAGGCTTGCAAAAAAACAAAAGGAACTGAGAGAAAAGTACGGTAATAACCGTCAAAAGCTTCAGGAAGAAATGAACAAGCTTTACGAAAAAGAAAACGTAAAGCCTATGGGAGGTTGTCTTACCTCTATTATTCCGATGATTGTAATTCTCGGAATTTTTTACGCGGTTGCATATCCTCTTACAAACACACTGCATCTCAGCGAACAAAGCGTTAATCAGGCTTTAACATTTGTAAACAGTATTCCGGGATACAATTCGGGAACAACGGTTGCTACTTATCAGCAGGTTACTTTGCTTAAGGTTTTTCCGCACGTTGCGAACACAGCTGAAATTCAGGCTATTTTCTCGCAGGCGGAAATTGACAAAATTCTTAATTTTGCAAGCGGCTTTAACCTTTTCGGAGTTGTTGATTTGCTTGTAATTCCGAGCTCGTTAGGTTTGTTCTCACCTTATATTCTTTTCCCTGTTTTCTGTTTCCTTTCAAACGTAGGATCTCAGTTTATTATGACAAAGGTCAACACTCAAATGCAGCAGCAACAGGGCTGTATGAAGGTTATGCTTTACGCGCTTCCGCTGTTTTCGGCTTGGATTGCCTACAGCGTGCCGTGCGCGGTCGCGTTCTACTGGATTATTTCTTCACTGCTGAGTCTTGTGCAGTCAATTATTATCGCGAAGCTTTTCAGTCCGGTTAAGCTTACCGCAAACGCGGAAGCAAGACACGTTGCGCTTATGTTTGAAAATGAGGCTAAGGTTCCGTATATTTACGCACCGCATGAAATTGAAAAAACAGCTAATTCCAACGCAAATACAGCTAAAAAGAAGAAAAAGAAGTAATTGAAATTAGGAGAAAACAATGTTAAGAGAAGCAATTTGTGAGGGTAATGATGTAGAAGAAGCCCTTAACAACGCCAAAAATCAGCTTGGCATTTCCGACACTGACGATTATGATTTTGAAGTTATTCAGCGCGAGGAAAAGAAAAAATTCGGCCTTTTCGGGGGTCGTCCCGCAAAGGTAAGAGTTTTTATTAAGGAAACTCCGGAAGATAAGGCGGCAACATTTTTAAGAAATGTTCTTGATAAAATGATGCTTCCCGATATCGCTATCGAAAAAAAATCAGAGGACGGAGCGCTTACCTTTGAGCTTTCGGGCGATGAAGAGGGATTTGTTATCGGCAGACGCGGCGAAACTCTTGACGCTTTGCAGTATCTTACCAGCCTTGTTGTAAATCATAACAATGAGGACGGATATATTAAGGTTACCGTAAACGTTGGAAATTACCGTGACAAAAGGGAAAAAACCCTTGAGATTCTGGGCAGAAAGCTTGCTTTTAAGGCAATTAAGACAGGAAAAAAACAGTCTCTTGAGCCGATGAATCCTTATGAAAGACGAATTATTCATACATCTGTGCAAAAGGTTAACGGAGCGATTTCGTGGAGCGAGGGTGAAAATGCCAACCGTCATGTTGTAATCGGTCCCGATCCCAAGAGCAAGAATAATCATAACCGCAGAGGCGGATATAATAACCGCAGAGGCGGCAGGCGTCCTTATAACGGCGGACGCAAATCAAATTCCGCTCCTGTTAATCCCGACAGAGTACCGCTTAACGAGGGCGGCGAAACAGGCCTTTATGGCAGAATAGATAAGTAATAAAAAGGGGCGGCTCAATTAAATTTATATTGGGTTTGCCCCTGATTTTTTTGATTTAAAAAAAGAGTTTGGTCTTGAACAAACCTTGTTAGGTTACGCCGGATATTTTACGGCGTACGCCTTGCTTTAAGGCAACACCGCATAATTCAGGTGTGCGGTATTGCCTTAATATTTCCCGGTTTGGTGAAGAGCGAATCCTTTAATTTTATTAATTAAGAGTTGATTGATATGGAAAATAAAACGATAGCCGCAATTAGTACGGCTCAGGGTGAAGGCGGAATTGGTGTAATCCGTATTTCAGGAGATGAAGCCCAAAATATTGCGGACAGGGTTTTTAAAAATATTAACGGTAAAAGGCTGTGTGATATGAAGGGATATACTGCCGCTTTCGGCAATGTGTATCAGGACGGAGAAAAGCTTGACGAGGCCGTAGCGCTTGTTTTCAGAGAACCTAACAGCTATACCGGTGAAAATGTTGTTGAGCTTTCCTGCCATGGCGGAATATATATTACCAAACAGGTGTTAAGAGCTGTAATTGAGGCGGGAGCTGTTCCGGCACAGGCAGGGGAATTTACTAAAAGAGCTTTTTTAAACGGTAAAATTGACCTGACCGAAGCTGAGTCTGTTATGGATATTATCAGCGCGAAAAGCAAAAGCGCTGCCCGGGCGGCTATGTGTGTAAAGGAAGGCGCTCTCAGAAAAAAGATTAATTCGGTAAAGGATGAATTGCTGACGCTTGCCGCGCATTTGTCTGCTTGGGCGGATTATCCGGAGGAGGATATTGCGGAGGTTGACGACGGTATGATTTTAGCAGTATGTGATAAAGCGGAATCGGAGCTTGAAAATCTGCTCGGCACTTATGACAGCGGTCAGGCTGTTAAACAGGGAATTGACACGGTTATTGCAGGCAGACCGAACGTCGGCAAAAGTACCTTGATGAATTTGCTTTCGGGTTATGAAAAAAGCATTGTTACCGATATTCCCGGGACTACGCGTGATATTGTTGAGAATATTGTTGTTGCGGGGAATGTTATTTTAAGACTGAGCGACACTGCCGGACTGAGAAATACCGAGGACAGGGTTGAGAGAATCGGCGTTGACCGCGCGAGAAACAGACTTGAACAGTGCGGATTGCTGCTTGCTGTTTTTGATTACAGCCGTGAGCTTACGGAGGACGATTTGGATTTGCTTGAGGCTTCGGTTAATGTTCCTTCAATTGCTGTTATTAATAAAAAAGAGCTTAACTGTAAATTAGATATTAACAAAATATCATCTAAAATTAACAATATTATATATATATCGGCAATTACAGGTGATGGCAGAGAAGAACTGATAAATAAGATAGAAGAATTGGCAGGTACTCAAAATTTAAATCCGAGCGACGGTATATTGGCTAATGAAAGACAGCGTTCAAATGTTTACAACGCTTTGAATTCGGTTATTGAAGCGAAGGATGCGTTAATCACGGGTTTAACATATGATGCTGTTACTGTTTCACTGGAGGACGCTATATCCGAGCTGCTCGAGATGACCGGAGAGAAAACAAGCGACGAAGTTATTGACAGAGTTTTCCATAACTTCTGTGTAGGAAAGTAAAGAAGGTAAGATTATGAATTATTTTGCCGGTGAATATGATGTAGCTGTTATCGGCGCCGGACACGCAGGTATAGAAGCTGCTCTTGCCGCGGCAAGACTCGGCTGCAAAACCGCGGTTTTTACTATTAATATGGACGCTGTAGGTAACTGTCCGTGCAATCCGTCTATCGGAGGAACTGCTAAAGGTCACCTTGTGCGTGAAATTGACGCGCTCGGCGGAGAGATGGGAAAAACTGCCGACGAGTGTTTCTTACAGTCGCGTATGCTTAACAGGGGAAAAGGTCCGGCAGTTCACTCGCTGCGCGCCCAGATTGACAGGCGTAAATATTCCGATACTATGAAGCATAAGCTTGAGCTGCAGCCTAAGCTTGAATTAAGACAGGCAGAAATTACAGATATTGAACCCTGTGGAGAAGGATATAAAATTACCACTCAGATGCTCGCCGAATACCGTTGCAAAACAGTTGTTATCGCGACGGGTACATTTTTGGGCGGTAAAATTTATGTGGGAGAGGTAAGCTATAAAAGCGGACCGGACGGAATGTTTCCCGCAACAAAATTTGCCGATTCACTGAAAAAACTCGGACTTCCTCTGCGCCGGTTTAAAACGGGTACGCCCGCAAGGGTGTTACGCCGTTCGATTGATTTTTCCGGACTTGAGGTTCAAAAAGGTGACGAACCTCCTCAGCCGTTTTCTTATGAAACGGAAAGCCTCGGAGAAAACAAGGTTGACTGCCACATAAGCTGGACTAACGATGCGACAAAGCAGGTTATTCTTGAAAATATTCACCGTTCACCAATGTATTCGGGAAAGATTGAAGGTGTTGGTCCGCGTTATTGTCCGAGCTTTGAGGATAAGATAATGCGGTTTAAGGATAAGCCGCGTCATCAGCTTTTTATTGAACCTTGCGGAGAAAATACCGAGGAAATGTATCTTCAGGGTATGAGCAGCTCATTGCCGGAGGAAGTACAAATAAAGTTTTATAAAACTATTAAAGGCTTGGAAAACTGCGTTATTATGCGTCCTGCCTATGCAATTGAGTATGACTGTGTAGATCCGACAGCGATGAAGCCTACTCTTGAGTTTAAGGATATTCCGAATCTTTTCGGAGCGGGACAGTTTAACGGAAGCTCAGGTTACGAGGAAGCCGCAGCTCAGGGGTTTGTTGCAGGCGTGAATGCCGCGCTAAAAGTACTCGGCAGAAAACCGCTTGTATTAGCCAGATCTAATTCATACATAGGAACTTTGATTGACGACCTTGTAACAAAGGGCGCGAACGAGCCTTACCGTATGATGACCTCGCGCAGTGAATACCGACTTGTGCTGAGGCAGGATAACGCCGACGAGCGGCTTACACCTATCGGCTATGAGCTTGGATTAATCAGCGAAGAAAGATATGGTAAATTCTTAAATAAGCAGAAAATCAAGGCAGCAGAAATAAAAAGATTGAAAAACACCTCGATTGCGCCTTGTGAAAAATTAAACGAGATACTTGTTTCACGTGAAACAGCTCCTCTTACCACGGGTATAAGGGAATATACTCTTTTAAAGCGTCCTCAGCTTGATTACTCGGTAATAAAGAAATTTGATGAAAACGCTCCTGACTTGCCGCGTGATATTATTGAACAAATTGAAATTGAAATAAAATATGAAGGCTATATCCAAAAGCAGCAAAAACAGATTGAACAGCTAAAGAAGCTTGAAAACAAGATCCTGCCGGTTGATTTTGATTATAAACAGATTAACGGATTAAGACTTGAAGCACAGGAAAAGCTTAATAAGATAAAGCCTCTTAATATTGGGCAGGCGAGCAGAATTTCGGGAGTTTCTCCCGCGGATATAAGCGTGCTGTTAATTTGGCTTGCAACCAAAAAAGGAAACTGATATGAAGATGAAGGATTACCTGCTGTCAGCCGCGGCAGACTTTAATGTCAAACTGACCGAAGAACAAGTTAATATGTTTGAAGTTTATTTTGATTTGCTTGTTGAGTGGAATAAAAAACTAAACCTTACAGCGATTACCGATGAAATGGGAGTTGCCGTAAAGCATTTTACCGACAGCTTTTCAATTTTGAACTATATTGATATACCGGAAAAAGCAAAAGTAATTGATGTTGGTACCGGAGCCGGTTTTCCGGGCATAGTTTTGAAAATAGTCAGACCGGATATTGAGCTCAGCCTGCTTGACAGCCTGAAAAAGAGGTTTTTGTTTTTAGAGGAGGTTATTGACAAGCTTAATTTTGAAGCTGATTTATTGCAGGGCAGGGCAGAAGAATACGGCAATGATCTTGACTGCCGTGAAGCTTACGACCTTGTTGTGTCGCGCGCTGTGGCTAATCTGAATACGTTAAGCGAATATTGTTTGCCGTTAACGAGAATTTCGGGTACATTTGCCGCTTTTAAAGGAAGCGGTGCCGATGAAGAAATCGCGTCGGCAAGAAGGGCAATTTCGATTCTCGGAGGCAAGGTGAAAAGTACAAACAGCTTTGAATTGCCGTATGATTGCGGACAGCGTACTATTGTGTGTATAGAAAAGATTAAGCCTACTCCTGAGAAATATCCGAGAAACAACGGCAAAATAAAATCAAAGCCTTTATAATTTTTCGACATTCTTCGTTTGAAAGAAACAAAACAATTGAAAATATTCGTGCACACTGTGACAAAAACCGCACCGCCAATGTGATATTATAATAGCACAGGGACAAGCCCTGAGGATATACATTGGGTGATGCGGTTGAATTTTTTGGTAAAAAGCGAAAATGCTGTTTGTGAAATACCTATTATAAAAATAAGACCGAATAAAGCCCAGCCGCGTAAGCACTTTTCCGAAACAGAGCTTTCCGCGTTGTCACAGTCGATTGCGGAGAACGGAATTTTACAGCCGCTGACTGTGCGCAAGGTAAGCGCGACGGAATTTGAGCTTGTCGCGGGCGAGCGCAGGCTACGCGCATCAGTAATGGCAGGACTCAGAAAGGTACCCTGTATCGTAGTAAAATGCTCGGATAAAGAGTCTGCCATATACGCTCTCCTTGAAAATCTGCAGCGAGCCGACCTCGGAGTTTTTGAGGAGGCTCGCGGGATTTCAAGGCTAATCCGCCGGTACGGACTTACACAGGAACAAGCCGCGAAAAAGCTTGGTAAAACTCAGTCTACAATTGCGAATAAGCTGAGACTTCTGAAGCTAAGTCCGGAGGAACAGGAATGGATTGAAAACGCAGGGTTGTCGGAACGACATGCGAGAGCGTTGTTAAAGCTTGACAGTGAGAATAAAAGAAGAGAGGCGCTGTCGAAGGTAATATCCGAAAACCTCAATGTTAAACAAACAGAGGAGCTTGTGAGCATTTTTACAAATAATGCTTCGAAAGTAATGAAGCGAAGCAACAGCAAAGCGGTGATAAAAGACTTTAGAATTTTTGTAAACACTATTAACAAAGCGGTCAGCACAATGAGAATGGCGGGAATCAATGCTCAGACACATCAAACAGACAATGACAATTTTATCGAATACACAATCAGGGTTCCTAAAGCTCAGGTGTTGAAGCATGAAAATAGTGCTTGATTACAACGTGAAAAACATATGTGATGTTTCTTATTAACTTACTTTCCACTTGGATGCTTTGCATCCATTCCACTCATACCCATTTCCTTATCTAACCCCTTGCAAAAAGCCGTGTAGTGATACACGGTTTTTTGCTGTGTTTCACGTGAAACATCAAAATTAAAAATAAATATAAAAATAATTTAAAATCACTTCAAAAACACTCTTAAATATGATATACTATTGAAAGTTAAATTAAATATGTAAGGATTTGAAGAAAGTGGCAAAAATTATTGCAATCTCGAACCAGAAGGGCGGCGTGGGTAAAACAACCACTGCCGTTAATCTTGCCGCTTGTCTGGGGGTACTCGGCAAAAAGGTTTTGCTTGTTGACGCCGATCCGCAGGGTAACGCCACAAGCGGTGTTGCGATTGACAAAAGCAAGGTAGAGCTTTCGACCTATAATATTATGGTTGACGGCGCAAAAGCAGAGGAATGTGTGCTTACGACTCCGTATCAAAATCTTCATCTTTTGCCTTCAAGTATCAATCTTGCCGCGGCAGAGCTTGAAATTGTTGAAAAGCCTCACAGAGAAGCATTATTAAAAAATTCGATACTTCCGATTAAGCAGTACTACGATTATATTATTATTGACTGTCCTCCGTCGCTGGGCTTAATTACCGCGAATGCTTTAACGGTTGCGGATACGTTTATTGTGCCGATTCAGTGCGAGTATTACGCGCTTGAAGGTCTTTCACAGCTTATGAGTACTGTCAGAAGAATAAAACGTCAGTATAACTATTCAATAGAGCTTGAAGGAGTGCTGCTGACTATGTATGACGGCAGACTTAACCTTACTCAGCAGGTTGTTGAAGAAGTTAAGAAATTTTTTCCGGGCAAGGTGTTCGGTACTGTTATTTCTCGCGGAGTAAGACTTTCGGAAGCTCCGAGCTTCGGAATGCCGGTAATTTATTATGATAAGAACTGTAAGGGCAGTATTGCTTATACCGAGCTTGCAAAAGAAATTATATCAAAGGAGAGACGCTGATGGCAAAAAAATTAGGCGGACTCGGCAAAGGTCTTAACGCTATATTTATAGAAAACGATTCAGAGGACAACGGCAGCGGAGTTACCTTGAAAATATCGGAGATTGAACCAAACCGTTCTCAGCCGAGAAAAGAATTTGACGAGAAAGCTCTGGGCGAGCTTGCGGAAAGTATTTCGGAACACGGTTTACTGCAGCCTCTGCTTGTAAGACCGCTGACTCTCGGAGGATATGAAATAGTAGCCGGTGAGAGAAGATACCGTGCCTGCCGTATGGCAGGACTGACTGAGGTTCCGGTAATAATAAGGGAACTGAGTGAATCCGAGACAATGGAGCTTGCACTGATTGAAAATTTACAGCGTGAGGATTTGACTCCGCTTGAGGAAGCAATGGGCTATGAAGTTTTGATGAATGAACACGGCTTTACTCAGGATGAGGTGGCAAAGTCGGTTGGAAAATCACGTCCCGCGGTCGCTAACGCGCTTCGCCTGTTAAAGCTTCCCGAAGGCGTCAAAGAGCTGTTAAAGGATAACAAAATCAGTGCCGGGCACGCAAGAGCACTTTTATCCCTGAATAATGAGGACGATATGCTCGAGCTTGCGCAGCTTGTTGTGTCAAAGGATTTGTCGGTAAGGCAAACAGAAAAACTATGTAAAGGTTATTCTAAAGAAAAAAAATCCGATACTCCTGAAAAAAAGCCTTCGTTTTACAGTATGGTAGAGCTTGCACTGAACGAGGCTCTCGGAAGAAAGATAAGCATAACTAAAAATAAAGGCAAGGACGGAGGAATTCTTCAAATTGAATTCTATTCGGACGATGAGCTTACCGAACTGTCAAATAAATTGAAATAAAACATTTAATAAAGTTTCACGTGAAACAAAAAAAGGAGAAAGCAAAATGATTGATATTAAGTTTTTAAGAGAAAACCCTGATGTTGTAAAGGAAAATATAAAGAAAAAGTTTCAGGAGCACAAGCTGGAGCTGGTTGACAAGGTGATTGAGCTTGACGCTAAAAACCGAGCGGTAAAACAGCAGGCGGATGACTTGCGCGCTAACCGCAATAATATTTCAAAACAAATCGGCGTGCTTATGGGTCAGGGTAAAAGGGAAGAAGGTATGGCTCTGAAGGACGAGGTTACCAAGCAGGCAAAGGAGCTTGCGGACCTTGAAGCCCAGGAAGGAGAGCTTAACGCAGAAATCACGGAAATTATGATGCAGATTCCCCAGATTATCGACCCCGAGGTTCCGATTGGTGAGGATGACAGCAAAAACGTTGAGATTGAGCGCTTTGGCGAGCCGGTTGTACCGGACTTTGAAATTCCCTATCATACCGATATTATGAAAAAATTTGACGGTATTGACCTTGACGCCGCAGGAAAGGTTGCCGGTAACGGTTTCTATTATCTTATGGGTGATATCGCAAGACTTCACAGCGCGGTTATTTCTTATGCACGCGACTTTATGATTGACCGCGGTTTTACGTATTGTGTACCGCCGTTTATGATTAGAAGCAAAGTTGTAACAGGCGTTATGAGCTTTGCCGAGATGGATTCAATGATGTATAAAATTGAGGGCGAGGATCTTTACTTAATCGGCACAAGCGAACACTCTATGATTGGTAAGTTTATTGACACTATTAATAAGGAAGAAAAGCTTCCTTACACACTTACAAGCTATTCTCCCTGCTTCCGCAAGGAAAAGGGAGCGCACGGAATTGAGGAACGCGGCGTTTACAGAATTCACCAGTTTGAAAAGCAGGAAATGATTGTTGTGTGCAAGCCCGAAGAAAGCAAAATGTGGTTTGACAAGCTTTGGCAAAACACTGTTGATTTATTCCGTTCAATGGACATTCCCGTTCGTACACTTGAATGTTGTTCAGGCGACCTTGCCGATTTAAAGGTTCGCTCACTCGACGTTGAGGCATGGTCACCCAGACAGAAGAAGTATTTTGAGGTTGGTTCATGCTCTAACCTTGGTGACGCTCAGGCACGCCGCTTAAAAATCAGAGTATCGGGTGAAGGCGGCAAAAAATACTTTGCGCACACTCTTAACAACACTGTAGTAGCGCCTCCGAGAATGTTAATAGCGTTCCTTGAAAATAACCTTAATGCTGACGGAACAATTAATATTCCCGCAGCGCTCAGACCTTATATGGGCGGTAAAGAGATTATAGGTTAATTGCGGAAAGTATATTAATATATAAAAAAGCCGGTTCCTGATGTGAACCGGCTTTTAAGGTATTAATATATCTATGGGATAAATATTTCTTACAACGCAAAAAATGAGCAGAATACCGACTATAATCCAACAGATTACGGTTTCGGCTTTGTTGAGCTTGGTTTTTCCGAAGCGTATATATTTATAGGCGTGCCACAGCGCCGCGGCGGCAAATACGGGAAGCAGACAAAATAAAACACAGTTTGAAGAAAAGGCTTCATAAAATTCAAGCTTTATGAGGTGAAGAAACATTCTGCTTACACCGCAGCCCGGGCAATACAAATGAGTGAACTTGTTAACCGGGCAAAAGATTCCGAAGCCCGTCAGCTTATGAATAATTATATAAGTAAAGCCTATAGCCAGGATAATGGCTGTAGGCTTTACAAGTTTAAAAAATCTTTGTTTCATTACTGCTGTGCGTACTGGGGCTGACCATAACCGCCGTTGTTGCTGTCAATATCAATAATTTTATTGATGTCGTCCTGAATAATAGCGTAAGATACAATGGCAAGACCAAAGATTGCGAGAACAAGAAGAATAACCGATTTGTTGGAAGGCGCCATACCTCTGTTCTGATAAGCTATGTCAAGATTCTGTCCCATTTTGTAGCACCAGTAGATTCCGTAAATTCCACAGGTTACAATTGTGAGAAGAAGAACAATTCCTCCGGAAGTGCCGTTAGGCTCGTTGGCAACGGTGTTGCAGTCGTTATTAAGAACAACAAGCCAATACATACCGAAAATTCCGCAGGTTACGATGGAAAGGATAATGTAAACCGCAATGTTTTTCTTTTGAAGCATTTTTAACTCTCCTATTTTTATTATTAATACAATTTAATTAATTAAATTGTACATATTAATTATACACGGATATGATTAATATGTCAATAATATTAGGAATAAATATTATAATATTTTTTAAACGAGTTCCGAAGCGGATATTTTTTCATACTTTACATTTTCAAATATAAGGGTGTTGCCGTTAACGGAATATTCTGTTTTATTGGATTCGGGCTTCGATTCTTTGTAGGAATATTCCCAGACTACATTTTTGCCGTCGGCGTTATAGGTTGCGAAATAGAAGTTAATGTTAGGTATTACATCATACATAATTCCGCTTTTATTAAAGTATAGCATTTCTCCGTCGTCGCTTCTCCACGCGCCGAGCAGTTTTTCGTCGGTTTTAGGAGACTCAGGGGGAATAGGGATGTACTCATAGCTTGCAAGACGCTGTAATGTGGTTGTTTTTTTATCCTCTGTGTTTGTAAGAACGACCTTTTGTTTGTCTTGAGAAAATTCAAAGGTGTACTTTCCGTTTATTCCAAACATCATTTGGGAAGTAAAGTATGTTTGAGTATTGCCGCTGTCGTCGGTTTCATCTTTAACTGAATATACGGCGATTTGACCTACCGAGCCTGTCATAAGAACCGAATTGGTTGTGCCGTCAAACATATAGACAAAGCTTTTGTACTGCGACCCTTCGCCGTCTACTATTTGCCACGATCCGGTAAAATCGTTTTCCGGTTCGCTGCTTACTCCGTGCAGCATCATAAGGTCAACCTCGGGATCTTCGGCTTCGTCAATTGTTGCCTTGTCCTCCTCAGCCTTATTTACGGTTTCTTCAACAGTTGTATTTTGGACGCTTTCTTTTTTTTCATCCTTATTATTTGAACAGGACGCAAGAGCGGCGCAAGACGAAGCCGCGATTGCGGAAGCAAGAATGAGTGTGAGTATTTTTTTCATAAAGATAACCTCATTGATTGTAAATAATTTGTTATACTAATTTTATATTCTATCGCATAAATTGTCAACATAAAAAATGTCGAATTGAGCATCGCAAAAAGCAGAAAAAAAATAGAATTTAACAATATTTGGTGTTGCCAAGATAATTAATTTTTGGTATAATAAAATTTATATTACAGAACCAGAGGAGGAAAAATATGCTGAATACCGATTATGATTTTAAGTTTGGCAAAAAAGGACTTACTTTTGACGATGTTCTTCTTATTCCGGGAGAATCAAATGTCGAACCGAAAAATGTTGATGTTTCCACCAACCTCACTAAAACGATTAAGCTAAACACACCGCTTATGACAGCGGCGATGGACACTGTTACCGAAACGGAGATGGCTATTGCCATTGCGCGTGAAGGCGGAGTGGGTGTTATTCACAAAAATATGCCTATTGAAAAGCAGGCAGATATGGTTGACCGTGTTAAGAGAAGTGAAAACGGCGTTATTGTTAATCCGTTTTTCCTATCACCCGAAAACACAGTCAAGGACGCTGACGCTCTTATGGGCAAGTACAAGATTTCGGGCGTTCCGATTTGCCGCGACGGTAAATTGATTGGTATTATTACTAACCGCGACCTGCGCTTTATGACAGCGGCGGATTTCGAACAGCCTATTTCGGCGGTTATGACAAAAGAGCATCTTGTTACCGCTCCCGTAGGCACAACGCTTCTTCAGGCTCAGGAAATTTTAAGACAGCATAAAATTGAAAAGCTTCCCATAGTCGGCAAGGACGGATCTCTTAAGGGGCTTATCACAATTAAAGATATTGAAAAAAGTGTTCAGTACCCCAATTCCGCGCGCGACGACAAGGGCAGACTTATCTGCGGCGCGGCTATCGGCGCTACTGCCGATGTTCTTGACAGGGTTGCCGCGTTAATTGAGTCGGGTGTTGACGTTGTTGTTCTTGATTCGGCACATGGGCACAATTCAAATGTGGTAAATTCGGTTGCAAGGGTTAAAAACGCTTATCCGCATCTTCCTTTGGTTGCGGGAAATATTGCTACAGCGGAAGCGGCAAAGGCTCTTATCGACGCCGGCGCCGACGCCGTAAAGGTTGGTATCGGTCCCGGTTCAATTTGCACAACAAGAATTGTAGCGGGTATCGGCGTACCTCAGATAACGGCAATTTATGACGCGGCATGCGAAGCTTCTAAATCGGGAATCCCGGTAATCGCCGACGGCGGTATCAAATACAGCGGTGACATTGTGAAGGCTCTTGCCGCGGGCGGAAGCGTTGTAATGGTAGGCTCGCTTGTTGCAGGCTGTGAGGAAAGCCCGGGTGAAAACGAGATTTATCAGGGCAGACAGTTTAAGGTTTACCGCGGAATGGGCAGTCTCGGAGCAATGGGCAAGGGCAGCGCCGACCGTTACTTCCAGGCAAGCAACCGTAAGTTTGTTCCCGAGGGTGTTGAAGGACGCGTGCCTTACAAGGGACTTTTGTCAGACACCGTTTACCAGCTTATGGGAGGCTTAAAGGCAGGAATGGGTTACACAGGCTGCGCTACAATTAACGAGCTTCACGAAAAAGCTAAGTTTGTGAACATTTCGGGCGCCGGACTCAGAGAAAGTCATCCGCACGATATCCAGATTACAAAGGAAGCGCCCAACTATTCGTATAATATCAGCTAAGTAAAATATTTAAGGTTAACAAAAAGCGGAAGGATTTGCGCCTTCCGCTTTTTTGTGCCGCTTAGCAGATAAAATAAACAAATTATTGAAAAAATATTATTATTTTTATTGCGTTTTGCGAAATTCTGTGTTATTATATTAACGTATAAAATCGGTTTATATCGGTAAAAAAGGAGTTTTGAATATGTACAGACTTGGTATTGATCTTGGCGGCACAAACATTGTCGCAGGCGTTGTTGACGAGGAATATAAGATTATCGCGAGAGCGTCTTGCAAGACAAATGTTCCGCGTCCCGAAAGCGAGATTTGCGACAGCATGGCTGAGGTTGCGGTTAAGGCAGTTGAAAAGGCGAAAATTTCGATGGATGACATTGAGTCAATCGGTATCGGCGTTCCCGGCGCGGTTAACCCTAAAACAGGAGTTATCGAATATTCCGCAAACCTTTTCTTCCACAACTGGGAAGTTGTTAAGATGATGAAAGAGCGTCTTAACAAAAAGGTTGTCATTGAAAACGACGCTAACGCGGCGGCTTTGGGCGAATACCTTGCCGGAAGCGCGAAGGGCGCGAAGAACGCAATCGCTATCACCCTCGGCACAGGCGTAGGCGGCGGAATTATTATCAACGGTAAAATTTACAGCGGTTCAAACTTTGCCGGCGCTGAGCTCGGTCATATGGTTATTGTAAAGGACGGCAAGGAGTGCGGCTGCGGCAGAAAAGGCTGCTGGGAGGCTTATTCATCCGCAACCGGTCTTATTAATCTGACAAAGCAGAAGATTCTTTCACAAAAGCTTGATTACAGTTATATGCTGAATCTTTGCGACGGAGATATTAATAAGGTTAACGGCAAGACAGCGTTTGACGCGGCAGCGGCAGGCGACCCCGACGCTCAGGAGGTTCTTAACGAATACTTCGGATATCTGGCTACAGGTCTTGTAAACATTATTAACATCTTCCAGCCCGATGTGCTGTGTATCGGCGGCGGTATTTCAAACCAGGGCGAAAACCTGCTCAGACCGCTCAGAAATATAATTGAAGCCGAACGCTATACTAAGCACAACGACAAGCAGACTCAGCTTTGCACCTGCACACTTGCAAATGACGCCGGAATTATCGGCGCGGCGTTTCTTGATTAAACTAATCTATGTCGGGCAAGCTTTTGTTTGCCCGATTTTTGTATTATAGGGAGATATTTATGAAAAAAACTATTTCAATAATATTAGCGCTGATTATGATGTCGTCTGTAGCGGCAGTTGCGCCTGTAACAGCCGAAGCGGCGATTACCAATTCACAAATAAAAATTTATAAAAATAAACTAAATGATATCATTAACCATCCGTCAAATTATATTGATACACTCAGTGGAACAGGCAAGGTTTCAGATTGCAAATTTGGAATTGCCGATGTCAATCAAGACGGAACACAAGATTTAATTGTACAGTTTAATACAGGTGTTTCTTTAGGCAGACACATGGCTGTATATAGCCTGCACGGAAATTCGGTGTACACTTTATATGATGACGGAGTTTTATCGGAATTCTATAAAGGATATGTAAAAATCAAACAATATCATAATCAATCGCCGGGAAACAAGATATGGCCTTACAGTGTGTTCAAATATAACAGCTACAGCGAAAAATATGATGTTTCTCAGATTGT
Organism: uncultured Eubacteriales bacterium; assembly: GCA_900318495.1. Classification (GTDB taxonomy): domain Bacteria; phylum Bacillota; class Clostridia; order Oscillospirales; family Acutalibacteraceae; genus Ruminococcoides. The sequence continues at coordinate 21,773 of ONLA01000008.1, read as the reverse complement.
GTTTAGCGCTTTTTGTGCCGAAAGAGGTTATCCGGGAGCAGACCGCTATTATTCAGCCTCAAAAGACAGGGATAACGACGGAGTCATCTATTTTATAAACGGAGAACCAAAAACAAAGTCCGAGTACAACGCTTACGTAAATAAGTATATCCCCGAGAAAAACAAAATAAATATTAATTTTAAGTCTTTAACTTCATCTAACGTTAACGCTCTTGATAAACCGTCTTCTGTTAAACTGAACCGTTCATCACTTGGCTTGGGAGTGGGAGAAAGCTATGGATTAATTCATACCGTTTCTCCGGGCTATGCGTCAAAGAGTGTAACGTGGTCAAGTTCAAATTCAGGTATTGCTGCTGTTGATAAAAACGGTAAGGTTACCGGCAAAAAACCGGGAACCGCAAACGTGACGGTTAAAACATCTAACGGAAAAACCTCAATATGTAAGGTAACCGTAAAAGCTGCGCCGTCAAGCGTAAAAACGAATCCCGCTTCGCTTAAATTAGGCGCCGGCGAGAAGTTTACAATATCTGAAAGCACCAGCGCAAAATCATATGCAAATGCCGCTAACCTGAGGTGGTCAAGCAGCAACACAAGCGTTGCGGCAATAGCGAAAACTGCCGGAACCAACAAGGCGGTAATTACAGCCAGAAAAGCAGGAACCGCAAACATTACTGTAAAAACCTACAACGGAAAGTCATATACTTGTAAGCTTACCGTTTATCCGGCACCGTCCGGAGTTAAACTTAGCAAAACAAGCATAACTCTGAGCAAAGGCAAAAGTTACACAATAAGTGAAAACACAAACAGCGGATCTTATGCCAATGCCGCCAACTTAAAATGGTCGAGTACAAACACCAAGGTTGCGACTGTTACAAAGGGCAGCGGCAATAAAGCAACTGTTAAAGCAGTCGGAAAAGGTACGGCGTATGTGAAAATCACACTGTACAACGGAAAAGTTGCTCAGTGCAAGGTAACGGTTATTTAAGTTATTAAATATAAAAACAGGGAGCGTGCCAAACGGTGCGCTCCCTAATGTTATTATTCTTTATCTTTTTCAACAGAAACAATGTTAAGCTCAAACCAGAAAGTGCTGCCTTTGTTGGGAGTACTTCTTACTCCGTAACGCGCGTTGTGGGCGTCCAAAATTCCTTTTACAATTGACAGTCCCAGACCCGAGCCGATAACTCCGCGCCTGTGTTCCTTGTCAACCTTGTAATACCTGTCCCAAATATAGGGCAGCTTGTCGGCAGGAATACCTTCGCCGTGGTCGATAATTTCAACAAGCACCTTTTGTTTGCTGACAATCTGCTTTATAATTACGGTTTTGTCGTCGCCGCAATGGTTAAAGGCATTATTGACAAGGTTATATATTACCTGCGAAATTCTAAGCTCGTCAGCGTTAATATATACATTATCATCGCTTTCAAAGCTAAGGGTATACCCTTCCTGCTCAATAAGCTTTGTGTAGCGTTTGAAAATATCCCTGATGCTGTCGGTCAGACAAAAATCCTTTTTGACGGTTTGAACAGCTCCCGACTGAAGCTTAGACAGGTCGAGCAAATCATTTACCAGTGTTGAAAGCCGCGTTGCCTCGTCAATAATAACCTGAACGTTTTCGGGGGTATTCTCGCCCGGAAGGTCACGCATTACCTCGGCATAACCGGTAATCATTGTCAGCGGAGTGCGCAAATCGTGTGAAATGTTTGCGATAAGCTCCTGCTGTAATTTTTCGGTTGCGGCAAGCTCGGTTTTGGTGGTTTGCAGGGTGTCGTTAAGCTCCTCAACCTCAAGGTAACCTGTCGCGTTAAACTCTACTCCGTAGTTTTTCTTTGCAAGCTCCTTAGCCGCGCGGTTTGTCTGCGAAATTGGCTTTGCTATGCGCCTGCTTGCGTAAATTGAAAAAACAACGGAAAGTATAATAAATGTAATTGAAACAAGCAAAAGCTGTTTTTGAATGATTTCAAGCGTGGTGGTGAGCGGCGTAATTGAGGAGGTGATAATCACAAACCGTTCCCTGCCGTCCTTGCCGGAGGCTATTTTGGCAGAAACCATATTTTCGTTTGGATCGGCGTTTGACATATGAATATTAAAATTCGCGCTGTCTGACGACGACGCGGCTTTTTTTATCATTTCAAGCTTGCGCTTTTCAAGATCCTTTTCGTCGTTTTGCTCAACTGCGGTATAGCTGCCTCCGTTATCAACCGCGTACTTATAATAGCGCAAAACGTCTGAATGTTCAACGTTTAACAGCGTGGCAGGGTTGTCATATGAACACATAACCACATCGCGCGGCTCGCCTTCACCGGAATAGAAAAGGTATATGGAAAGCGAGTAGTGGCTTGCGACGTTGTCCATTGTAAGCCATATGTTTTTGTTTGTTTCCACCGCTTTTACAACCTTTGACATACAGGTTTCGACGTTGTGTGATTTTGACATTGTGTACAGCGGTTTAATGAAAAAAATCTGAAAAACCCAGAGTACAATCAATATTATAGCGCCGAATATGATAAAATATCCCAAAAGCTTTGTTTGAAGCGAAATGTACTTCCTGTTTATTTTTTTAATCTGTTTCAAAGCGGTAGCCAACTCCTCGCAGTGTTACAATACACTTGCTGTATTCGCCGAGGCTTTTTCTGAGCAGCTTAATGTGAGTGTCAAGCGTTCTTTCGTCTCCGAAAAAGTCATAGCCCCACACCTCGCTGATTAAGTTTTCACGTGTGAGCGCTATTCCTTTGTTGCGAACCATATAGAAAAACAGGTCGTATTCCTTCGGCGTCATATCAATCCGCTTGCCGTCAATGGTTACAATGCGCGCCGTAAAGTCAACCTCAAGTCCGTTGTATCTGAAAACATCGCGTTCACCGCCGACTTGCGAAGCGGACGACGAGCGCTTAATTACCGCGCCGACTCTCATCATCAGCTCTTTTGGTGAAAACGGCTTAACAACGTAATCGTCGGAGCCAAGCTCAAAGCCGTGGATTTTGTCGTATTCCTCGCCCCTTGCGGACAGCATAATAATAGGAGTATCGCGGAACTTGCGGATTTCGCGGCACGCCGAAAAGCCGTCAAGCTCGGGCATCATAACATCCATAATAATAAGGTCGAATTCTTTTTTGCGGCAAATTTCAATTGCCTGCATTCCGTCAACCGCTTCTTCAACCTCGTATCCTTCAAATTCGGCGTATTTGCGGATAATCTGACGGATTCTGAATTCGTCATCAACCACTAAAATCTTTGCCATGGTATCCCTCCTGAAAAATTGACTATTATTTTTAAGTTATTATAAACAATAAAAGTGACAGTTTTATGTTGAAAGTATCATTATGTATAATGATTATAGCATATTATTTTTTATATTGAAATAGTTGAAAAAATATTTTATAATAAAAAAGTGCCTTTGAGCACACTTAGCTTATTGTACAGAAATAAAAAGGTCATTATATTTAGAGGTGTAACCTGTGGAAGTAAGAATTATTGACGCGGCGGAAGTGACCGCCGCGGTAAAAAAGCTTTTGATGGACTGCAACTACTTTATCGGAGCGGACATAATGGACGCGCTGACAAACGCGCGTAATAACGAAACATCGCCGGTCGGCAAAAGTGTTCTTGACCAGATTATCGAAAACGACAAAATAGCGGCAAAGGAGGAAATACCGCTTTGCCAGGATACGGGAATGGCTGTGCTGTTTGTTGAGTACGGCGACAGGGTATGCCTGAAAAACGGAAGCTTTGAGGACGCCGTTAACGAAGGAGTACGGCAGGCTTACGGCGAGGGCTATCTTAGAAAGAGCGTAGTCAGCGACCCGGTATTTGACCGTGTTAACACAAAGGACAATACTCCTGCGGTTATACATACAAAAATTGTAAACGGAGATAAAATAAAAATTACCGCCGGCGGCAAGGGCTTCGGAAGCGAAAATATGTCAGCGATAAAGATGCTCACTCCGTCATACGGAGTCGAAGGAGTAAAGCGGTTTATTCTTGATACGGTAAGAAACGCCGGTCCGAATCCGTGCCCGCCCGTAGTAGTGGGAGTGGGAATCGGCGGCACCTTTGAACGCGCGGCTCAGCTTGCGAAAAAGGCGACCTTCCGCGCAATTAACACAAGCAACCCCGACAGCCGTTACGCTCGGCTTGAAGAAGAGCTGCTCGGCGAAATCAACAAAATGGGCTTTGGCCCCGCCGGTCTCGGCGGAAATACTACCGCGCTTGGCGTTAACATTGAAACCTCGCCGACCCACATTGCCGGAATGCCGGTCGCGGTTAATATTTGCTGTCACGCCGCAAGGCATACGGAAACCGAAATTTAAGGAGGCGCGGCAATGATTAAAAAAATTAATCTTCCTATAACGGACGACGATATAAAAAACCTTAACGCCGGCGACAGCGTTTTGCTGACAGGCTCAATAATTACGGGGCGCGATGCCGCGCACAAGCGTTTTTTTGAGCTGATTGAGCAGGGAAAGGAGCTTCCCGTTGACGTAAAAGGCGAGCTTATATATTATGTAGGCCCCGCTCCTGCAAAGCCCGGTTACGCCGTAGGCCCGGCAGGTCCGACCTCGAGCTACCGCATGGATAAATACGCTCCGGCTTTGCTTGATTTGGGCTTAAAGGGAATGATAGGCAAGGGCGCGCGGTCGCGGGAGGTAACGGATTCGATTGTGAAAAACGGCTGTGTTTACTTTGTCGCAATAGGCGGCGCGGCGGCGCTTATAGCAAAAAGTATTAAAAGCGAGGAGATTTTGTGCTACGACGACCTCGGAACAGAGGCTGTGAGGCGGTATGAGGTAGAGAATTTTCCGTGTATTGTGGCAATTGACAGCCGCGGAAACAATGTTTATGAAACCGAACCGCCAAAATACCAAAAATAATTCTTGCAAAGAAGCGAATATAATATTATAATATAATTTGAATATAATGAAGGGTGGTTAATTATGCCTTTTATCAACGTAAAAACAAACGTTAAACTCAGCGAGGATAAAAAGCGGGAAATCGGAAACAAGCTTTCCGAGGTTATCAGTATTCTTCCCGGAAAAAGCTATCACTACCTTATGACCGCGGTAGAGGACAATATTTCGATGATGTTCCACCGCGACGCGGTTTTTAATATCGCTATGGTTGAGGTTAAGCTGTTTGGCAAGTCCACGCGCGGCGCTTATCAAAAGCTCACGGAGGCAATTTGCGACATTATGCGCGACGAGGCCGGCGTTGACGGAAAGTTTTGTTATGTAAAATTCAGCGAGGTTGAGCATTGGGGATTTGACGGCTCGCTGTTCTAAGGAAAAATTATGAAAAGCTACAGAAAAGAACTTTGGTTTAATATTCCGGCGCGCAGAAAAATCGTCCGCATAACCGAGGACGTTCAGCGCGCGATAGACGAAAGCGGCGTTAAGGAAGGACTTGTGCTTGTTAACGCCATGAACATTACGGCGTCGGTTTTTATTAACGACGACGAAAGCGGACTGCACAGTGATTACGAGCGCTGGCTTGAAAAGCTCGCGCCCGAAAAACCGTACAGTCAATATGCCCACAACGGATTTGAGGACAACGCCGACGCGCACCTCAAGCGCACGGTTATGGGCAGGGAGGTTGTTTGCGCGATAACAAACGGAAGGCTTGACTTCGGCACATGGGAACAGATTTTTTATTACGAGCTTGACGGAAAACGCAGCAAACACGCACTGATTAAAATTATAGGAGAGTAAGCATTATGAGAATAGTGGTATTGGCAGGAGGCACAAGCACCGAGCGCGATGTTTCAATTTCATCGGGAATTTTGGTTGCCGGCGCGCTCAGAAAAAAAGGTCACGAGGTTGTGCTTCTTGATATATATACAGGCTACGAGCAGGATATTCTTGATGTTGACGAGCTGTTTAAAATAAATTACAGCTTTACGGATAAAATAAACGTTGGAGAATCTGTAGGCGATACAATTTCCGATATCGAGGAGGTTAAGGAAAACCGCCGCAACAAGTCGGAACGTTACATAGGCGAAAGCGTAATTGATATTTGCGATTTTGCCGACATAACCTTCCTCGCGCTTCACGGAGGCGCAGGAGAAAACGGTCAGGTTCAGGCAGCGTTTGATTTGCTGGGAATCAAGTATACCGGTTCGGGTTACTTTGGTTCGGCTCTCGCTATGAACAAAGGACTTACCAAAAGCGTTCTTATCCAGAACAAGGTTCTTACACCCGGCGGCAAGATTTATAAAACCGCTGAGGAAGCTATGGAATGGAACAGCTTTCCGTGCGTTGTAAAACCGTGCTCGGGAGGTTCAAGCGTAGGTATTACAATCGCGCGAAACGCCGAAGAATTCGCGGACTCCGTAAAAGAAGCGCTTTCTTACGGTGAAGATGAAATTGTTGTGGAGGAATACATTAAGGGCAGGGAATTTTCTGTAGGCTTGCTCGGCGGAAAAGCGCTTCCTCCCATTGAAATCATCCCCAAGGAGGGCTTTTACGACTACAGAACCAAGTACCAGGCAGGAGCTGCCGAGGATGTTTGTCCTGCCGACATTACTCCCGAGGAGGATAAAAAGCTCAGAAAGGCTGCCGAGGACACCTTCAGGGCGCTTCGCCTTGAAAGCTACGCCAGAGTTGATTTTATTCTTGACGGTGAGGGCAATCCATACTGCCTTGAGGCAAACACCCTTCCGGGTATGACTCCCACAAGTCTTCTTCCGCAGGAAGCAAGGGCAGAGGGTATGGAGTACGCCGACCTTTGCGAAAAAATAATTGAAATCTCAATGGAGAGATATAAATAATGATGAAACCTTTTACCTTAGAGGAAGTTGTTGCTTCGTGCGGCGGACAGTATTTCGGCGACGAGGCATTGAAAAAAGTTTGCATAACTTCTGTTGAGCGCGACAGCCGTCAAATAAAACCCGGTTCGCTGTTTCTTGCGATTCCCGGCACTAAGGTTGACGGGCACGACTTTATAGCGCAGTGTTATGCTGACGGAGCGATTTGCGCGATTTGCGAAAAAGCTCCCGAAAACGCTGAAAAGCCGTATATTCTTGTGCCGTCAACGTTGCAGGCGGTAAAGAAAATTGCAAAAGCATACCGCGAAAAGTTTGACATTCCCGTTATCGGTGTGTCGGGCAGCGTAGGCAAGACCTCGACAAAAGAGATGCTTTACGCTGTTATCTCGCAAAAATATAAAACACACAAAACGCAGGGCAACCTCAATAATGAGCTTGGGGTTCCGCTTACCCTGCTGTCGATGCCTGCGGATACCGAAGCCGCGGTTATTGAGATGGGTATTTCCGGATTCGGCGAAATGACAAGACTATCCGAAATGGTTCAGCCTACAATTTGTGTTCTTACTATTATCGGAAGCTGTCACCTTGAACAGCTCGGCGACCGCGACGGCGTATGCAAGGCAAAAACCGAGATGTTTACACACGCGCGCGAAAACGCGGAATACATTCTTAACGGCGACGATGACAAGCTAAACCAAATTACCGCGGTCAACGGCAAAAAACCGATATTCTTCGGACTTATGACCGAAAACCGCTATCACGCGCATAACATCAAAAACAGCGGTGAAGACGGCGTAAGCTGTACACTCAGCTTTGACGGCAAGGAGCTTGACGTTGTTATTCCGGCAATCGGCACCTATATGGTTTCGAACGCGCTCGCGGCTGTTGCCGCCGGACGCTTGCTCGGGCTTTCGGATGAACAGCTGATTAACGGCGTTCAGGCGTACAAAACTGTCGGCAGCCGCGCCAATGTTATTAAAACAGGCAAAATCAGAATAATTGACGACTGCTACAACGCGAATCCGACATCGGTAAAAGCCTCGATTGACACGCTTAAAAACTTTTCGGGACGTAAGGTCGCTATTTTGGGCGATATGAAGGAGCTTGGCAAGGATGAACTAAAGCTTCACTTTGAAACGGGCAAATACGCCAAGGCTCAGGGAATCGACCTTATTATCGGCGTCGGTCCGCTTGCGCTGGAGCTTGCTAAGGGAGCAGAGGGGCTTTGGTTTGCCTCTATTGACGAGCTGGACGCCGACATCAACAGTCTTATTAAAAATAAGGACACTGTTCTTGTTAAGGCTTCCCATTCAATGCAGTTTGAAAAAATAGTAGAAAGTTTAAAATACTTTTAACTTACACTTAAAACTTTTGGGCGGCGTAATGCCGCCTTTTTTCTTGTAATACTAATTCCTGAGGACGCGGCAAGGCTGGCGCCTTGCAAGGACGACAACGCAGTATTGCGGAAAATAGACCGCAAAGATTGGCTACTTTTTATTAGGTATTAGTATAAAAGCTATTGAGGAATTGCTTTTTATCTGCTATAATTATCAATATAACATCAACATGGAGGGTTTATTATGTCAGTTTCATACATGACGCATCCGCTTATCAAGCATAAAATCACACTTCTGCGCAAGCAGGCAACCGGTACAAGCGAGTTCCGCAAGCTTATTGAGGAAATTTCGATGCTGATGGGATATGAGGCCTTGTCCGACCTCCCTACTGCCGATATAAAAATTAAAACTCCGATTGAGGAGACAATCCAGCCTGTTTTGAACGGCAAAAAGCCGGCTGTTATTCCGATACTAAGAGCAGGGCTTGGAATGGTTAACGGAATTTTGGCTCTTATCCCTTTGGCTAAGGTAGGTCACATCGGTCTTTACCGCGACCCCGAAACCCATGAGCCTCACGAATATTACTGCAAGCTGCCGGAAAACATAGATCAGCGCCAGATAGTTGTTGTTGATCCAATGCTTGCCACGGGCGGTTCGGCTATCGCGGCGGTTGATTTTATCAAGGAGCACGGCGGTAAAAAAATAAAGTTTTTATCGGTTATCGCGGCTCCCGAGGGCGTGGGCGCGCTTATGAAGGCACATCCGGACATTCAGCTTTATGTGGGCTGTCTTGACCGCTGCCTTAACGAAAACGCGTACATCTGTCCCGGCTTGGGCGACGCGGGCGACCGGATTTTCGGCACCATTTAATTAAATCTACGTTTCCGCCGGATTCCTCCGCGCAGGATGATTCCTCTTGCACAGACATATATGCGACAAAATGGCCGGGTTCGGCGTAATTTGCGCCGCAGCCCGTAGCATAAACAACCGGAAAGAGGTTTTGACTATGAAAAAGATAAAATCGGCTTTATCATTAGCGTTGTCACTGATTCTAATAATAGGCATTTTCCCGTTGCAGACAAACGCGGCGTCGGCAAGCGGCGAGTCAGGCGCAGACACAGAGGTTGTATACGACAACGGAAACGGAATTTTATACGATAAGAACTATGCACGTTTGATTCCGGCAGGCGGAGAAATGGAGATTAAGCTTAATATCAGCGATCTTCTCCCGGGGACAAAATGGAAATCCATGAATACAAATATAGCTATTGTCAAAAAAAGCGGAGATTCTTACGCGCTTATCAGGGGTGTCCGCGCAGGCGAAACGGAAATTCAGTCAATATACAGCTTTATGGACGGAACCGGAAGTCTTGCGTATGAGCATCCCATGGTTGACAATACTAAAATTCATGTTGCCGATCCGCTCACAAGTCTGACTATGCCAAAGCAGGTTGTTTTGACAGTCGGAAGCAGTCAAGCGCTTGGCTATACTGTTTCTCCCGACAGCAAGTATTCGGCGGCGGTTTCGGGATTGAAGTTTGAATCGTCGGATCCCGAGGCGGTCGAGGTTGACAAGGACGGAAAGCTTACGCCTAAAAAGGCGGGCACCGCGGTTATTACCGCGACAACAAACGAGTTCGGAAAAAATCTGACCGGAACAACGCTGGTCACGGTTACCGATAAGTTTACTTACACAAAAAGCAACGGAAACGCTGTTATTACAGGCTATAACGGTACAGAAACCGACATACCGGTTCCGGCTTCCGTTGACGGATATACCGTTACCGAAATTTCTCCGGATTATATCATAAACAGCAATGCGAAGAGTATCAGTATTCCCGGTACTGTCAAAAAAATGAGCAAAAGCACATTTCCTGCATCCGACAGCTTTGTGATTGTCTGCAAAAAAGGAAGCTACGCGCACAGCTTTGCCAAGCAAAACGGCATTGCGTACACTGCCTTTGATTACAAGATTCAAAGCGATAATACCTTACGGATTACGGCGTATGAGGGCAGTGTTGAAAACCTGAGAATACCGCGCACCATTGACAGTTACTCTGTGTCGTCAATCGCTCCGAAAACCTTTTCGTCCAATGCTTCTATAAAAAACGTTGAGATACCGGGCAGCGTCAGACGGCTTGAGGATGAAACCTTTGTGAATTGCCCAAACCTTTTTTCCGCCACCATAGCAAAAGAGGTAAGTCAAATAGACGACGAGGCGTTCAGCAACTGCCCGAAGCTTGCAGCCGTAAGCGGTTACAGCAACTCCGAGGCTGCTCTGTACGCCGCGAAAAATCTTTATTCTTTTTCGGATTTGAACTTCGTTTACAGGGAAAACGATGACGGAACCGTCGTAATTACAGGCTACAACGGTAAAAAATACAGCGGAATGAGTATCCCCGATGTTATAAACGGTAAAAAAGTATCTTACATTGCGAATTACGCGTTTGGTTACAGCACGGACGGCTATTCATTTACTCCTATCAATAGATTTGTCATCTATGGAATTCCCGGCTCGGCGGCTGAAGCTTACGCCAACCGTAACTCAAACATATTTTTCTATGATGATTCACTGATAGCCAACCCGGCAAGCTACGGCTGGGAATATTATACGCTGGATTCGTATAATCTTGTTAATTATAACGGCAGCCCTGTTTTTGCGTATATTCCGCTTGAAATGAATCTGAAAGGCAGAAAAAGAGTTGAGGCTGTAAAAGCGTTCGCCAACAAATACGATCTTGTTAAATTTGAAGCATCGGATAATGTTGAGGAAATCGGAACAATGGCGTGTTACGGCGACCGCCAGCTTCAAACGGTTATTATCTCAGGCGCCTACAGCATAGGAAAAGAAGCTTTCGCGGAATGTCCTAAGCTTAAAAGCGTTGTAATACCTGCTTATACAAAGATTATCGGCTCACAGGCGTTTGGTTACGTGGACGGAAAAGTAATTGAAGATTTTGTCATCTACGGTTATTCCGGCACCGCGGGTGAAAGATACGCGAAAAATAACAACATAACTTTTGTTGATTTGCGGGACTCGGATATTGACCCTTACAGTGAGATTGTACCTAAGTCAATACGCTTAAACGAATCGGAACTTACGCTCGATTTGAAAAATAAATACTGGTTCGAGTTGTTTCCTATTTGCTTGCCTATTTATACTCATGACACCGTATCGTACTGGAAGAGCAGCAATGAAGGCGTAGCGAAAGTTGAAAACGGTATTGTGACAGCTGTTGCACCCGGAACAGCAACTGTTACAGTGAAAACAAAAAAGAACTTCACCGCCTCGTGTAAGGTTACCGTTTTGGGCGACACTGTTTTGCCTGAATCCGTTTCGCTGAGACCTTCAAGCCTGAGCCTGACGGTAGGCGGTGAATCAAGCTTAACGGCGACGGTAGAGCCGTCAAACGCTACGGACAAAACCGTCAAGTGGACAAGCAGCGCTCCGGGCGTGGCTAAGGTGAGCAACGGCAAGGTAACGGCAGTCGCGGCAGGCAAGGCAGTTATCACAGCGGAAACGGTCAACGGCAAAAAAGCCATCTGCGAGGTGACTGTAACCAATCCGGTAGTAAATCCGACCTCAATTTCGCTGAAACCTGCAAGCCTGAGTCTGACGGTAGGCGGTGAATCAAGCTTAACGGCGACGGTAGAGCCGTCAAACGCTACGGACAAAACCGTCAAGTGGACAAGCAGCGCACCCGGCGTGGCGAAGGTGAGCAACGGCAAGGTAACGGCAGTCGCGGCAGGCAAGGCAGTTATCACAGCGGAAACGGTCAACGGTAAAAAAGCCACCTGCGAGGTGACTGTAACCAATCTGGTAGTAAATCCGACCTCAATTTCGCTGAGACCTTCAAGCCTGAGTCTGACGGTAGGCGGTGAATCAAGCTTAACGGCAACGGTAGAGCCGTCAAACGCTACGGACAAAACCGTCAAGTGGACAAGCAGCGCACCCGGCGTGGCTAAGGTGAGCAACGGCAAGGTAACGGCAGTCGCGGCAGGCAAGGCAGTTATCACAGCGGAAACGGTCAACGGTAAAAAAGCCGCCTGTGAGGTAGTTGTAAGTAAATCCTCCTATGTTCCTGTTTACTCAAAAATCACCATGTCGGGAAACGGTGCGGGCAATTGGCTTAACGGTGAAGAATTTAACACGGACAGCCAACAGAACGTCATGAAGATGGAGTCCGACGGCATTTACAAAATCGCCTTCAATAATGTTTCGATGATTGAGGAAATACGATTTTGGTTCTTTATGTTCAATGATGATTTTACAGACGCGCTGGGATTCGACGGCACCGGTTTTGCCGAAACGGGCAAAAATTATAAAGCGAAATACGGCGGAAAGTTTATTAAGTGCGCGGTACCTGACAAACCTGTTGATATTACGGTTACGCTCGATATGACAGAATATAATGCCGATACAAAGCAAAATGCCGTTTACCGAATTGATATTCAGGATCACTCTGATTCACAGACCGCGGTAAAGACCGGAGACGTCAACCGCGACGGAAAAATCAACGGTTTGGACGCCGGCTTGCTAACGCGCTATACCTCCGGCTGGGACGGTTACATTACAAAAATTAAAAGCATGGAAGCTGCCGACATCAACGGCGACGGCAAGGTTAACGGCGCGGACGCCGGACTGCTTGCAAGATACACCTCCGGCTGGAATAGCCTTGAAAGATATTTTAAATAAATTACTAAATAGGGCTTGACAAACAGAAACCATAGTGTTATTATAAATTCAACGGTTAACCACTTAAATAATTAACCGATTAGAATATAATGATTACTTTGTTTTTGTTCAATGATCCCCAAAAAGAACAAACCGCTGTCACAAGGCAGCGGTTTGTTTATTTGTATCAAAGAATAGTATTAAACCTTTATTTGGTCGAGCAGTTCGCCGACCTTGTCGTGATAAATTAAATCCGCCTGTTTGTCAAACGGTGTGGCGTCACGGTTAATCAGCACTATCTTGTTTCCTCTGAAGTAGCGGATAAATCCGGCGGCGGGGTAAACGGTAAGGCTTGTGCCCGCGATAATCAGGGTGTCCGCCTGCATAATAGCGCTGAGCGCGCCGTTAACTACGCTGTCGTCAAGACCTTCTTCATAAAGCACAACGTCGGGTTTAATTACTCCGCCGCATTCGCAGGCGGGAACGCCTTTGGAATTCTTGATATATTCGGCGCTGTAAAATCTGCGGCAGTTCCTGCAATAGTTTCGCAGTACGCTTCCGTGAAGCTCATAAACCTTTTTGCTGCCTGCCGCCTGGTGCAGTCCGTCAATATTTTGGGTGACAACGGCTGTAAGCTTGCCTGCCTTTTCAAGCTCGGCGAGCTTATAATGAGCCTTATTTGGCTTTTTGTCAAGACAGAGCATTTTGTCGCGGTAGAAGCGGTAGAATTCGTCAGTCATTCTTTCGAAAAAGTTGTGGCTCAAAATTTGCTCGGGCGGATAATCATACTTTTGATTGTAAAGACCGTCAACGCTTCTGAAATCCGGAATTCCGCTTTCGGTGCTTACTCCGGCGCCGCCGAAAAACACAATTCGTTCGCTGTCATCAATTACCTTTTGAAGTTCTTCAAGAGTGTTCATATAAACCTCCGTACAAATAATCAGAGCCGAAAACACAGCTAAAGCAAGCTTGGTTTCCGGCTTGGTTTTTAAGAAATTGCTTTTTTCATTTTGCTGATGTATTCAGCCGTGGGCGCAACGCAGTTTTCGCGGTTTTCGGCAATAATTCTTACAACCTCATCTCCGATAATGACGCCGTCGGCACACTTTGCCGCGAGTCGCGCCTGTTCTTCGGTTGGGTTGCCGTAGCCGACAGCGCAGGGCGTGCCGCTTACGGACCTTACGAGTTCAACCATCTCGCCGATGTCCATAATGCTTTCGCCGGCTACACCGGTAACGCCTGTTGACGGAATACAGAACAAAAAGCCGCTTGAATCCCCGGCTATCATTGTAACGCGTTCAGCCGAAGTCGGCGCAATCATGGAAATTAAATCAACGCCGTACTTTTCGCACGCGGGTGCGAGCTCGTCTTTTTCTTCGTAAGGCGTGTCCGGAACGATTACCGCGGAAATACCGCATTCGGCGCATTTCGCCATAAATTTTTCTGTTCCGTAAACAAAAATCGGGTTCATATAGGTCATCACGGCAAGGGCGCAGCTTATTTTTCCGCTTACGCGCTTTACCATATCGAAAATTTTGTCGGTGGTTACGCCTGCCGCCAGCGCGCGGAGGTCAGCTTCCTGAATTGCGACGCCCTCGGCAATCGGGTCGGAAAACGGAATGCCTATTTCGATAATATCCGCGCCGTTTTTGCTCATCTCTATAAGTAACCTTTCGGTGGTTTCAAGGTCGGGATCTCCTGCTGTTACAAAGGGAATCAGCGCCTTGCCGTTTTCAAAAGCGGTTTTAATATCAGTCATGAATATCCTCCCCTCTGTAGCGCGCGATTGCCGCTACGTCCTTGTCGCCTCTGCCCGAGAGGTTTACAACAATAATTTTATCTTTGCCGAGTGTCGGGGCAAGCTTGATGCACTGAGCCACCGCGTGCGAGCTTTCAATCGCGGGAATAATTCCCTCGGTGCGTGAAAGATACTCAAACGCCTGAACTGCTTCTTCGTCGGTGATGGGAACATACTGCGCTCTGCCTGTATCGTGCAGATTGGCGTGTTCGGGACCTACGCCCGGGTAGTCAAGACCTGCCGAAATCGAGTAAACAGGGGCAATCTGACCATACTCGTTCTGACAGAAGTAGCTCTTCATTCCGTGGAAAATTCCGAGAGTTCCGTTTGCCATGGTAGCGGCGTTTTTGGGGTTGTCAACACCCAAACCTGCCGCTTCGCAGCCGATGAGCTGAACGTCCCTGTCGTTAATAAATTCGTAAAACGCTCCGATTGCGTTGCTTCCGCCGCCTACGCAAGCCATTACAACGTCCGGCAGTCTGCCTTCCTTTTCCATAAGCTGAGCCTTGATTTCTCTGCCGATGACGCTTTGGAAGTCGCGCACAACGGTGGGGAATGGGTGAGGCCCCATTACCGAGCCGAGAACATAATGAGTGTCGATTATGCGGTTTGTCCACTCGCGCATTGCTTCGTTAACCGCGTCCTTGAGCGTCATTGTGCCTGTTTCCACGGCGTTTACCTTTGCGCCGAGCAGCTTCATTCTGTATACGTTAAGAGCCTGGCGGATTGTGTCCTCCTTGCCCATAAAAATCTCACATTCAAGTCCGAGCAAGGCGGCAACGGTCGCGGTGGCAACGCCGTGCTGACCCGCGCCGGTTTCGGCAATTACTCTGGTTTTGCCCATCTTTTTCGCAAGCAGGCACTGTCCGAGGCAATTGTTTAGCTTGTGTGAACCCGTGTGGTTCAAATCCTCGCGCTTCAGGTAGATTTTTGCTCCGCCCAAAGCCTTTGTCATCTTTTCGGCGTAATAAAGCCTGCTCGGTCTGCCTGCGTATTCACGCATAAGCCCGTCGAGCTCAGCGGTGAATTCGGGGTCGTTTTTGTAGTGATTATAAGCTTCTTCAAACTCGTTTACGGCGCTCATCAGCGTTTCGGGTACAAACTGACCGCCGTGAATACCGAATCTTCCCTTCGACATACTATCATTTCCTTTTATAAAATTGTTAAGGCATTGTTAAGGCGCCGCAAAAACAAAAAGCCCCTGCCCCAAACAATGGGACAAAAGCCTGAACTTCTGCGGTACCACCCAAATTGACGAAAAACGTCCGCTTTGCGGCATACTGTCATATGCCCTCCCGTGTAACGGCAGGAAACCGTCGGATACTACTCGAAAAACTTTCGCTCCGCCCTCGCAAGTCCATTCAAAATTACCGAAGCCTCCGCCTTGCACCTTCCGGCGGTTCTCTGTGCGCTCAAATAACATTTACTACTCTTGTTCACAGGTTTACTGTATTACATATAATTGTATCTCTGAGAGTGTTTTTTGTCAAGTAAAAAATAACCGGCAAAATTTGTGAGTTTTTCCTACAAATTTTAGAACTTCACAAATCAACAATTAAACAAAAACCACTTGAAAAAAAACGCAATGTATGTTAATATTGATATGATACTATGGGCTTATGGCGTAAGCTGACGCAAACGCATGGTTCGTAGAACGAATACTAATTTAATTAATTAGTAAAACATTTTAATTTCCGTCAGAATGGAGTTGATTTTAATGGCAAGAAGCGCAGGAATTCTCCTCTCGATCACTTCGCTTCCTTCCCCCTACGGTATCGGCACTATCGGCAAAGAGGCGCGTCAGTTTGCTGACTTCCTGAAAAAAGCAGGACAGACAATCTGGCAAATACTCCCCGTTGGACCGACAAGCTACGGCGATTCGCCGTATCAGTCATTTTCAACCTATGCAGGCAACCCTTACATGATTGACCTCGACACATTAGCCGAGGAAGGTCTTGTAACAAAGGAGCAAATCGAAAGCTTTGACTGGGGTTCGGACGCCGGCAAGGTTGATTACGAAAAAATTTATAACAGCAGATTCAAGGTTTTAAGGATTGCTTACGAAAACTTTAAAAACCACGATCAAAAAGCCTTCCGTTCGTTTAAGCGCAAAAACAGCAAATGGCTGAAAAACTACGCGCTTTATATGGCTGTAAAGAACAGCCTCGGAATGGTTTCGTGGACAGAATGGCCCGAGGACATTAAGATGCGCGAGGAAAAAGCGATTCGCCGTTACGAGCGCAAATTAAGACCTGAGATTGATTTTTGGCGCTTTGTTCAGTTTAAGTTCTATGAGCAGTGGGAAAGCTTCCGCGCTTATGTAAACGGACTGGGCATCAAGATTTTGGGCGATATGCCAATTTATGTGGCTATGGACAGCGCCGACACATGGGCAAATCCCGAGCTGTTCCAGCTTTATGACGACGGTGATCCCATCGCGGTTGCGGGCTGTCCGCCGGATTATTTCTCGGCAACCGGTCAGCTTTGGGGCAATCCGCTTTACGACTGGGATTATCTTGAGCAGACCGACTACGAATGGTGGTTCGAACGCATTAAGGCGGCTTCAAAGCTTTATGACATTACAAGAATCGACCACTTCCGCGCGTTCGCCAGCTACTATTCAATTCCGTATCCCGCAGAAAACGCCGTAAACGGCAAATGGATTGAAGGTCCGCGTATTAAGTTCTTCCGTATGATGGAAGAAGCCTGCGGCGAGTTTGAAATTGTCGCTGAGGATTTGGGAACGCTTACTCCCGACGTAACCGAGCTTATGGAGCAGACAGGTTATCCGGGTATGAAGGTTCTTGAGTTCGCGTTTGACAGCGGCGAAGAAAACGATTACCTTCCGCATCACTATACCAACAATTGCGTGGTTTACACCGGTACACACGATAACGATACCGTAATGGGCTGGCTTAAAACAGCAAAGCCCGAGGATGTAAACGCCGCAAGAACATACTGCAAGATGCCTGACGACGAGCCCTTTAACTGGGGACTTATCCGCACGGCTTACGAAAGCGTGGCCGACACGGCAATTGTGCCGCTTCAGGATATCCTCGGACTCGGCTCCGAAGCAAGGATGAACACTCCGTCAACAACCGGCGGCAACTGGGTTTGGAGAATGGATCCCGCCACACTGACGGATGAGCTTGCAGAAAAATTAAAAACAATGTCTGTAAACAGCGGACGATTGGAGGACTAAAAACGATGAGCAATATTATGGAAAAACTCGAGCTTACCGCGCAGTCAACGTACTGTAAGAAGGTAGAGGAGCTTACCGCTTCCGAGCTTCATCTTGCGCTTGGTAAGGCAGTTATGGGCGAAATCGCTCCCGACTGGGCAAAGAGCAAGGCTAAGCACAACAAGGAAAGAAGAGCTTACTACTTCTCGGCTGAGTTCCTCATGGGCAGAATGATGTACAACAACCTTTACTGCCTTGGCATTCTTGACGAGGTTACAAAGCTTCTCAAGAAAAAGGGCATCGACATCAATGTGTTTGAGGAAATTGACGACGCGGCTCTCGGTAACGGCGGTCTCGGAAGACTCGCTGCCTGCTATCTTGATTCCGCGGCAACTCAGGAAGTGCCGCTTGACGGCTATGGAATCCGTTACAAATACGGCTTGTTCAAACAGCTTATTAAAGACGGCTATCAGGTTGAAGTTGCCGATAACTGGCAGCGTTTTGAGGATCCGTGGTGCATTCGCAAAGAGGACGAAGCCGTAACGGTATCCTTTAAGGATCAGACAGTCAAGGCTATTCCATATGATATGGCTGTAATCGGTTGCAAGACCAAAAACATTAATACACTCCGCCTGTGGCAGGCAGAGGCTATCAACGAATTTGACTTTACCGCGTTCAACAACACGGAATATGACAGAGCCGTTAAGGAAAAGAATGACGCCGAAAACATTTCGAAGGTTCTTTATCCTAACGATAACCAGTACGAGGGCAAGGTATTAAGATTGAAGCAGCAGTATTTCTTCTGCTCGGCTTCACTTCAGGATATTATGCGCCGTTACAAGGCTAAGCACGGCAACGACTTCAGCTTCTTTGCTAAGGAAAACGCTATTCAGCTTAACGATACACACCCGGTATCCTGCGTACCCGAGCTTGTAAGACTTCTCCAGCTTGAGGGAATGAACTTTGACGAAGCGTTTGAAATCGCGCGCAGAACCTGCTCTTATACAAACCATACCGTTCTCAGCGAAGCTCTTGAAAAGTGGAGCGCCGACCTGATGACTCAGGTTATCCCCGAAATCTATGACATCATCTGCCTGATTGCCAACAAGTGTCAGGAAGAGCTTATTGCCAAGGGTATCGGCGGCGATATCCGCGCAAAGATGCGCATTATCGACGGTAATTCCGTTCATATGGCAAGACTCGCAACCTATGCGGGTACATATGTAAACGGTGTTGCTAAGCTTCACACCGAAATTCTTAAGAGAGATCTTCTTAAAGAATGGTATCAAATCTATCCCGAAAGATTCCTCAATAAGACTAACGGTATCACACAGCGCCGCTGGCTCGGTCTTTGCAACCCCGAGCTTTCGGATCTTATCACCGATAAGGTTGGTTCTGACGAATGGCTTATTGATCTTTCAAAGCTTTCGGTTCTTAACGATTGCCTCGACGCGAGAACAATCAACAAGTTCAACAAGATTAAGGCTAAAAAGAAGGTTCAGCTCGCTGAATACATCAAGAAGATGGACGGCTTTGATATTAATCCCGACACTATCTTTGATGTTCAGGTTAAGAGACTTCACGAGTACAAGAGACAGCTGCTCAACGCTTTCTCGATTATGGCTATTTACTTCCGCATTAAGGAAGGCAAGCTGCCCAACTGGACTCCTACAACCTTTATTTTCGGCGCTAAGGCAGCTCCGGGCTACGCAAGAGCCAAGGCTATCATCAAATATATCACAGAAATCGCAAACCTTGTAAACAACGATCCCGATACCAAGGATAAGCTTCAGGTATACTTCATTTCCAACTACAATGTTTCCTATGCAGAAAAGATTGTTGTTGCCGCCGATATTTCCGAGCAGACTTCAACAGCAGGTCTCGAGGCTTCCGGTACAGGTAATATGAAGTTTATGCTTAACGGCGCGGTTACACTCGGAACATGGGACGGTGCCAATATCGAAATTGCCGAGTGCGCAGGCGTTGAAAACGAGTACATCTTCGGCGCGAGAGTAGAGGATATCGACAGAGTTAAGAGAGAGGGTTACAATCCTTCCGCTCTTATTGAGGCAAATCCCGAGCTTCAAAGAGTTGTTAACACTCTTGTTGACGGTACAGTCAGCGATAAC
The DNA here is from genome assembly GCA_900318495.1 of uncultured Eubacteriales bacterium. Taxonomy (GTDB): domain Bacteria; phylum Bacillota; class Clostridia; order Oscillospirales; family Acutalibacteraceae; genus Ruminococcoides. Next base: position 1,893 of record ONLA01000008.1, on the reverse strand, counting down.
GGCGCTCAGGGCGAAGGCAGCTTCAGAGAGCTTCATCATGCTCTTACAAGAGGTACACACTGGCACGATCCGGACCACTACTTCCTTATGCTCGATCTTCCCGATTATATCGAGACTAAGATTCGCGCTAACGCTGATTATGCAGACCGCAAAGAGTTCGGCAAGAAGTGCCTCCTCAACGTTGCGAACGCAGGCAAGTTCTCATCAGACAGAGCTATCCTTGAATACGCTGACGAAATTTGGCACGTTTCTCACAAGTAATAAAGTGATTTACAGACGGGTTGCACACGCAATCCGTCTGTTTTTTCAAACGCATAATCAGTGCGGAATATGAAATAATAAAAGAAAAAACGGAGGAATAAATATGAAATACGCCGGAACACAAACCGAAAAAAATTTAATCGCGGCATTTGCGGGTGAATCTCAGGCGCGTAACAAATACACCTACTTTGCATCAAAAGCTAAAAAAGAAGGCTACGAGCAAATCGCGGCGCTTTTTCTGAAAACAGCCGAAAATGAAAAAGAGCACGCAAAAATCTGGTTCAAGGAGCTTGAGGGAATCGGAACAACTGTTGAAAACCTCAAGGCAGCGGCAGACGGTGAAAATTACGAGTGGACAGATATGTACGCCGAGTTTGCCAAAACCGCGGACGAGGAAGGCTTTCCCGAGCTTGCCGAAAAATTCCGCCTTGTCGGTGAAATTGAAAAGCATCACGAGGAACGTTACCGCGCGCTGCTCAATAATATAGAAACCGCAAAGGTTTTTGAAAAGAGCGAGGTTAAGGTGTGGGAGTGCCGCAACTGCGGACATATTGTTGTGGGAACAAAAGCTCCCGAGATTTGCCCTGCCTGCGCACATCCTCAAAGTTATTTTGAGGTTCACGCCGAGAATTATTAATAAAACAATTGACCTATTTAAAAATATAAGTTATAATAAAGGACAGCGTCATACATCGGCGCTGTCCATTATTATATTTCGAAAGGACAATTATATAATGAAAAGAATTATTGCTTTAATTTTATGTATAGGAATGTTAGCGGCTGTATCATCAGGTTGTATGGGTGCCGGCGCTCCTCAAATTACTCAGTACCCCACTGACGCAAGCAAGGAAATGAAGGATTATAAAGATACATTCGAGGATCTTTGTAAATATCTTTCCGCAAAAGGCTATATCAATGCGCTTGAAGAAAATAAAGACAAGTCTTATAATGAAATGAAGTATGAGCTGGTGGGCGCGTCAAACGGCAAAAAGTTCGTGTGCACAATGAACGGAGCGAATAACGTAACAATAGAGCTTTATGATTTTTCAAAGCCCGCATCACCTGACGAGGTTTACAATAAGGTAAAGAAGGACGGAAAGTTTTCTATTCTCGAAATGGATGAAGTTAATGCCTATTTGTCCGATAACGGAAAATATATGATGGTTTATACTGACGCAGGTATCAACTGGAAAGACCCTGATAAAAAATCAGATAACTACAAACGCTTTGAAGAAATCTTAAAGGAATTCAAGGAGTTTCATAAGTAATTAACTTCTCGGAGGGCGGAAAACCGCCCTCGCTTTTTTGATTTAGCAAATAAAAGTCCACAATATATTGTGTTGATTTTAAATGATATTTCGAAATAAACACAATTAAAAAAACTAAGAAAATTTTTTCAAAAAATTTTCGAAAAAGTATTGACATTTCTGCCCTAAAGTACTATAATAGCATATGTTCGGTTGAGGACAACGGATGTAAACATTGTTGATAATCAACAACTGCTTAACACTTTACTTGTCTAAAACCAACAAACAGAACCTTGAAAATTGAACAATAAGAGAAAGAAGAAACCCGTAATAACTTTGAGGAAAGACTCAAGGAAATTACAGTGAGTACACACTAAAAAGGTAC